>NZ_JBIVMI010000085.1:0-1032 GCF_044753005.1 Kitasatospora sp. NPDC088548 | reverse complement strand
TGACATACAGCAGATGTCGATCGCCGACGGGCCGGGGGTGATGTCCGGAGCCGGACATCACCCCCGGCCGCTGCGGGGTTGGCCGCTCAGCCGGTGGTGGTGGCGGTGATGGCCTTGACGCCGCCGGCGCCGCCGGGGACCTCGCCCCATGCGGTCCACTTGCCGGCGTTGTAGTCGGCGTCGCGGTTGTAGACCTTGCCGTCCTCGTTGATGGCGAAGACGTGGACGACGTTGTTCTCGGCGCTGCTGGTGATGGCCCTCAGCTTGTCGTCGCTGACCTTCGACCAGGCCGGGTCCCAGTGGCCGGTGCCGAAGTTTCCGTTGGTGCTGTAGAGGGAGCCCTGGGAGCCGATGATCTGCAGGTCGACGATGTTGCCGCGGGCGCTGGCGGTGATGCCCTTGACGTCGACCGCGTTGCCGGGGATCTCCCCCCACACGGTCCAGCTGCCGTCGGTCCTGTTGTCGCGGGTGTAGACGCGGCCGTCCTCGTTGATGGCGAAGACGTGGATGACGTTGTCGGCGGTGGTGGCGCTGGTGATGGCCTTCAGGTTGTTGGTGCCGACGCGCTCCCAGGAGGGCCTCCAGTAGCCGGCGGCGTAGTCGGCGCCGGTGCTGTAGAGGGAGCCGTCGACGCCGATGATCTGCAGGCTGACCATGGTGCCGCGGGCGGTGGCGGTGATGTCCTTGGCCCCCACCGCGCCGCCGGGGACCTCGCCCCAGGGGGTCCAGGTGCCACCGACCTTGCCGTCACGGGTGTATACGTGACCGTCGGAGCCGACGACGAAGACGTGGACGGTGTCACCGATGGCGGCGCTGTCGACCGCGCGCAGATCGCTGTTGTCCATCGGCGTCCAGCTGCGGACCCAGCGGCCGGTCTTGTAGTCGGCGACCGAGTCCCACATCGCGTTGTCGGAGCCGATGATCTGCACGTGCGTACCCGCTTGCACGTCCGCCGTACGGAACCGCAGCTCCTTCACCCAGACGCCCAGGTCGTCGGTGCGGGTGCTGGTGGCGCTGGTGCGGGTCTCGGTG
>NZ_JBIVMI010000084.1:0-1100 GCF_044753005.1 Kitasatospora sp. NPDC088548 | reverse complement strand
CTAGGGCGCGTATTCGGTCGTGATCAATCTGTGTGATTCACCTTCGCGGCGGGTCCTGATCCGGTAGACCGTGGTGTGTGACGCGAGCGCAACTGACGGATGCGGAGTGGGTGTTGATCGAGCCGTACTTGCCGATCGGCGAGTACGGCCCGTACCCGGAGCGGCTGCGGCAGCAGTTCGAGGGCGTGATCTGGCGATTCCGGACGGGCGGGCAGTGGCGGGAGATGCCGAAGGAGTTCGGTGCGTGGTCGACCGTCTCCAATCGGTTCCGGCAGTGGCGGGACGCCGGTGTCTTCGAAGCCCTGATGGAGGGCGTGATCGCGGAAGCCGCGAAGCGCGGCGAGGTGGACTTGTCCCTGGTCGGCGTGGACTCCACCACCGTGCGGGCTCACCACGACGCTGCCGGGATGCACCTCGACTCCGACACCATGGCCGCCCTGGAGAAGGCCGCCGAGGAGGCGGAGAAGGCCCGGCAAAAGGGGGAGGCCCGGAGGAACAAGACGGGCGGGTCGCCTCAGGTGACCCGAAACGGGAAGAACGGCGACGCATCCGGCGTCGGCGCAGGCTCCGGCTGAAGGAAGCCCTGCTCGGACGCTCCAGGGGTGGGCAGACCAGCAAGATCCACGTTGCCGGTGAGCGGAAGTGCCGCCCGCTGGTGTTCATCCTGACCGAGGGCCAGGCCGCGGACAGCCCGCGGTTCATCCCCGTGCTGGAGAAGGTCCGGGTCCGCGGGCCCGTCGGCCGTCCCCGCACCCGACCCGGCGCGGTCGCCGGGGACAAGGCCTACTCGTCCCGCGGCAACCGTTCCCACCTGCGCAAACGCCGCATCAAGGCGGTCATCCCGGAGAAGAAGGACCAGGTCGCCAACCGGAAGAAGAAGGGCAGCCGGGGCGGCCGGCCCGTCAGCCACGACGCCGAGCTCTACAAGGAGCGGAACACCGTCGAGCGCCTGATCAACAAGCTGAAGGCCTGGCGAGGCATCGCGACCCGGTATGACAAGAGCCCGGAAAGCTACCTCGCCGGCCTTCACCTCCGCGGCGCAATGATCTGGATCAAGGACCTCACCCGAACCCATTGATCACGACCGAATACGCGGCCTA
>NZ_JBIVMI010000083.1:0-1145 GCF_044753005.1 Kitasatospora sp. NPDC088548 | reverse complement strand
TCCACCGGGTCGGTTCCGGGCAGGGCGGCGGCGGTGGTGGTCGGGTTCGGTTCGAGCCAGTACCGGCGGTGGTCGAAGGCGTAGGTCGGCAGTTCGACCCGGTGTCGGGTTTCCGGTCCGAACAGGGGGAGCCAGTCGACGGTGACGCCGTGGACGAAGAGTTCGGCGGCGGAGGTGAGGAAGCGTGCGGGGCCGCCTTCGTTGCGGCGCAGGGTTCCGGTGACCACGCCGTCCGCGCCGGTGGCGTCGAGTGTTTCCTGCAGGGCCATGGTCAGGACCGGGTGGGGGCTGACCTCGATGAACACGCCGAATCCGTCGCCCGCCAGGGTCCTTGTCACGGACTCAAGTTCGACGGTGCGTCGCAGGTTGGTGTACCAGTACTCGGCGTTCAGGCCCGCGGTGTCCATGGGTGTGCCGGTCACGGTCGAGTAGAACGGCACGCTTGTCGAGCGGGGTGCGACGGGGGCCAGGGCGGTCAGCAGTTCCTCGCGGATGCGCTCCACCTGTACCGAGTGCGAGGCGTAGTCGACGGGGATCCGTCGTGCCCGGATGCCGTCGGCCTCGCAGGCTGCCAGCAGTTCGGTCAGCGCGTCGGGTTCGCCGGAGACCACCGTCGAGGAGGGGCCGTTGACGGCGGCGAGTGAGAGGCGTTCGGCCCAGGGTGCCATGCGTGTGACGAGCTGGTCCTGCGGGAGCGAGACCGACATCATCCCGCCGTCCCCGGACAGGGCGCGCAGGGCCTGGCTGCGGAGGGTGACGACGCGTGCGGCGTCGTCCAGGGACAGGGCGCCGGCCACGCAGGCCGCCGCGATCTCGCCCTGGGAGTGTCCGACCACGGCGTCGGGTACCACACCGAGGGAGGCCCAGAGTGCGGACAGTGAGACCATGACCGCGAACAGTGCGGGCTGGACGACGTCGACGCGTTCCAGTGAGGGTGCTCCCGGGGCTTCCCGCAGGACGTCTTCGAGTGACCAGTCCACGAACGGGGACAGGGCCCGTTCGCATTCGGCCAGTCGGCTGGCGAACACCGGTGAGGAGTCCAGCAGTTCCACTGCCATGCCGGCCCATTGGGAGCCCTGGCCGGGGAACACGAACACCCGGCCGCCGAGCGGGCCTGCGATTCCGGAGGTCACGCCGTCTCCGGG
>NZ_JBIVMI010000082.1:0-1294 GCF_044753005.1 Kitasatospora sp. NPDC088548 | reverse complement strand
GTTCTCTTGGAAGGATCGAGTCCGTTATGAGGAAGCCATACCCCAGTGAGGTCCGGGAGCGGGCGGTGCGCCTGGTGCTGGAGACCCGCGATCAGTACGAGACCGAGTACCAGTGCATCCGGTCGATCGGCGCCAAGCTCGACGTTGGCCCGGAAAGCCTGCGCAAGTGGGTCCGCCAGGCCCAGACCGACGCCGGCACCCGGCCTGGCACCACGACCGAGGAATCCGCCGCGATGAAGGCGCTCAAGCGGGAGAACGCCGAACTCAAGCGGGCCAACGAGATCCTCAGGGCCGCGGCGTCTTTCTTCGCGGCCGAGCTCGACCGGCCACACACACGCTCGTAGCGTTCATCGACGAGCACCGGGACCGCTTCGGCGGAGTCGAGCCGATCTGCAGGACGCTCACCGCGAACGACTGCAGCATCCACCCCAGCACCTACTACGCCCAAAAGAGCGGCACCACCTCCGCCCGCGCCCGCCGCGACGCCGAACTCGTCCCGCTCATCAAAGAGATCCACGAGAGCAACTACGGCGTCTACGGCTACCGCAAGGTCTGGGCCGAACTCCAGCGACGCGGACACGCCGTCGCCCAGTGCACGGTCTCCCGTCTCATGAAGGCCGAAGGACTGTCAGGGGCGGTGCGAGGCAAGAAGGTCGTTACCACCGTCTCGGACAAGAGCGTGGACCGCGCACCCGACCTGCTGCGGCGCAACTTCGTGGCCAGCGCGCCGAATCGGGTGTGGGTCGCGGATTTCACGCACGTGGCGGCCTGGGCGGGCACCGTCTACGTCGCGTTCGTCGTCGACACCTTCTCACGGCGGATCGTCGGCTGGTCGGCGGCCACCAACAAGCAGACCCCGCTGATCCTGTCCGCACTCGAGATGGGCCTGTGGCAGCGGGACCGCGCCGGATTCCCGGTCGCGCCAAGGGAGTTGATTCACCACTCGGACGCCGGCTCGCAGTACACGTCGTTCCGCCTGGCGACCCACCTGGCTGCCGAGCGGATCGCGGCTTCCATCGGAACAGTCGGAGACGCCCTGGACAACGCCCTGATGGAGTCGACCATCGGCCTGTACAAGACCGAGCTCATCAAGCGCCAGGGCCCCTGGCGGACCCTGACCGATGTCGAGATCGCCACCGCCGAGTACGTCGACTGGTTCAACTCCACCCGGCTCCACAGTGAACTCGGCCACACCCCACCTGCCGAGTACGAAGCCGCCTACTACAGCCAACAGCAGCCAAACCTGCAGGTCACAGCAACAATCTAGAGTCTCTGCAGAACCCGCAGCGGTTCA
>NZ_JBIVMI010000081.1:0-1397 GCF_044753005.1 Kitasatospora sp. NPDC088548 | reverse complement strand
CTGAGGACAAGCCCTCGGCCTATTAGTACCGGTCAACTCCACCCCTCACAGGGCTTCCATATCCGGCCTATCAACCCAGTCGTCTACTGGGAGCCTTACCCTCTCAAGGAGGTGGGAGTGCTCATCTCGAAGCAGGCTTCCCGCTTAGATGCTTTCAGCGGTTATCCCTCCCGAACGTAGCCAACCAGCCATGCCCTTGGCAGAACAACTGGCACACCAGAGGTTCGTCCGTCCCGGTCCTCTCGTACTAGGGACAGCCCTTCTCAACACTCCTACGCGCACAGCGGATAGGGACCGAACTGTCTCACGACGTTCTAAACCCAGCTCGCGTACCGCTTTAATGGGCGAACAGCCCAACCCTTGGGACCTACTCCAGCCCCAGGATGCGACGAGCCGACATCGAGGTGCCAAACCATCCCGTCGATATGGACTCTTGGGGAAGATCAGCCTGTTATCCCCGGGGTACCTTTTATCCGTTGAGCGACGGCGCTTCCACAAGCCACCGCCGGATCACTAGTCCCTACTTTCGTACCTGCTCGACCCGTCAGTCTCACAGTCAAGCTCCCTTGTGCACTTACACTCAACACCTGATTGCCAACCAGGCTGAGGGAACCTTTGGGCGCCTCCGTTACCCTTTAGGAGGCAACCGCCCCAGTTAAACTACCCACCAGACACTGTCCCTGATCCGGATCACGGACCCAGGTTAGACATCCAGCACGACCAGAGTGGTATTTCAACGACGACTCCACCAAGACTGGCGTCAAGGCTTCAAAGTCTCCCACCTATCCTACACAAGCCGAACCGAACACCAATATCAAGCTATAGTAAAGGTCCCGGGGTCTTTCCGTCCTGCTGCGCGAAACGAGCATCTTTACTCGTAATGCAATTTCACCGGGCCTATGGTTGAGACAGTCGAGAAGTCGTTACGCCATTCGTGCAGGTCGGAACTTACCCGACAAGGAATTTCGCTACCTTAGGATGGTTATAGTTACCACCGCCGTTTACTGGCGCTTAAGTTCTCAGCTTCGCCCCACCGAAATGGAGCTAACCGGTCCCCTTAACGTTCCAGCACCGGGCAGGCGTCAGTCCGTATACATCGCCTTACGGCTTCGCACGGACCTGTGTTTTTAGTAAACAGTCGCTTCTCGCTGGTCTCTGCGGCCACCCCCAGCTCAGACAGCACGTGTCATCACCAGGAATGGCCCCCCTTCTCCCGAAGTTACGGGGGCATTTTGCCGAGTTCCTTAACCATAGTTCACCCGAACGCCTCGGTATTCTCTACCTGACCACCTGAGTCGGTTTGGGGTACGGGCCGCCATGAAACTCGCTAGAGGCTTTTCTCGACAGCATAGGATCATCCACTTCACCACAATCGGCTCGGCATCAGGTCTCAGCCT
>NZ_JBIVMI010000080.1:0-1437 GCF_044753005.1 Kitasatospora sp. NPDC088548 | reverse complement strand
CAATGCCGGTGACTTAATTCGTGTCTCGCTTGGTGATCGTGACGGTGGCTGGTTGGGGTGGTGGCCAGTTGCGGTGTTGGGCGCGTTTGAGGGGCCAGTTGGACATTTTGCGTTTGATGACGCGGGGGCAGGATCGTTGACGCCGTTCGGGTAGGAGGCGTTCGCTGATCTCAGCGAGGGTGCGGGTCAGTGCACGGATGAGTCTGCCGGGGGGAAAGCGCCGCCTGGGCGGGGACCTGGCGGCGTACGACCCGCAGGCTGCGGGTGAAAGACAGACGGTCGGGGTCCAGGCCTTCTTGCAGGGCGGCCTGGTGCATCAGCTGCCGGATGGCGTGGTGGACCAGGAGGAGCCCGTAGATCTCCTGCTCCACACCCCACGGGTACTTCGAGCGCAGGACGAGTTTGGGCCCGCGCTGGTGGGTCTTGATCTCGTCCAGTGTGGTCTCGATCTCCCAGCGCTGGGCGTAGAGGGCGGCCAGCTCGTGGGCAGGTGCCTGTTCGGGGTCGAGGATGGTGGTGACCAGCCGGTAGACGACCTGGTCGCCGGTGCGGGCCAGGGTGTACTCGACGACCCGCACGGTCACCGGGTTGCGGCGGCTCCTTCGGTCCGGTTCGGCGTGGACGGTGCTGAGGTAGGAGCCGTCTTCCAGGACCCGCATCACCGGCAGAGCGGCGTTGCTGCGCACTCGCCACAACAGGTCCGCGCCGCTCGCCCGGGCGGCCTGCCACAGCTCGAAGCCGTAGAAGCCCCGGTCGGCCAGCAGCAGCATGCCCTCCCGCAGGTGAGTGAACAGCCGACGCGACAGCACCTGCTCGCCGGCCGACAGCGGACCGACCACCGCGCCGAACACGGCGTGCGTGCCGCATTCGGCCAGTCCGACCACCCTGGCCTGCGGGAACGCGCCGATGCCGCGTCCTGTGCCCGGGCGGCCGAAGTGTGCGTCGTTGGCCTCGGTGTCCGCCAGGTCCAACGTGGTGCCGTCCACGGCGACCAGGTGCCAGCGCCGGTACCAGGCGCCCGCCGTCTCGGGCACGGCCACCGGATGGCAGACCCGCGCGAACAACGCCTTCAGCGGCTCGACCCCCAGCCGACGGCGGGCCCGGCCGATCGCGGCGGTCGTCGGCACCCGCCACGACCGCCGCCCGTCCCCAAGCCCCTCACCCAGCAGCCGGGCGACCTCCTCATAGCCCTGCCCGAAGAACAGGCACATCGCCAGCACGAAGTACACGACCACCCGCGCCGGCAGCAGGCGACTGCGCTTCTCGACCCGCCCGGTCTCGGCGATCACCTCATCGACCAGCCCCGGCGGAAACGCCTGGGTCAGCACCCCGATCGCGATCCGGTCCGATATCCGCTCATCCGCAGGCGACTTGACCTGCCCCACCCTCGCCACACCACAACCAACGAGACACCGACCACAAAGTCACCGGCATTGG
>NZ_JBIVMI010000079.1:0-1482 GCF_044753005.1 Kitasatospora sp. NPDC088548 | reverse complement strand
CTTGGGTTCAAGGGGTCGTCGCAACACCACTTGGTTTTAGGTGGTGAGTAGATCACGTAGACGCTCGGCTGGGGTATTCCAGCCGAGCGTCTTGCGTGGGCGGCCGTTGAGTTCTTGGGCGACGTGTTCGAGGTCTTCGGGGCTGTGCAGGCTGAGGTCGGTTCCCTTCGGGAAGTACTGCCGCAGGAGCCCGTTCGTGTTCTCGTTCGAGCCGCGTTGCCAGGGTGAGGCGGGGTCGCAGAAGTAGACGGGCATGCCGGTGGCCATGGTGAACTGCTTGTGGCGTGCCATCTCGCTGCCCTGGTCCCAGGTGAGGGAGCCGCGCAGGTGGGCGGGCAGGGTCTGGATGGTGCGGACGAGGCCGTCGCGGACGGTCTCGGCGTCGTGGGCTCCGCCCGGCAGGTGGACCAGCATGGTGTAACGGGTGCTTCGTTCGACCAGGGTGGCGATCGCGGAGCGCCCGCCCGCGCCGATGATCAGGTCCCCTTCCCAGTGGCCGGGCACCGCCCGGTCCTCGACGTCGGCGGGTCGGTCGCTGATCATCACCATCGGGTCGATGAACCGTGGGGTGCGCCGCTCGGGGTCGCGGCGGGGTTTGCGGCGGGTCCGGCCGGAGCGGACGGCTGCCTGCACTTCCCGTTTCAGGCCGCCGCGGGCCTGAAAATACAGTGCCTGATAGATCGTTTCCACGCTCACCCGCATGCTCTCGTCGTCGGGATGCTCCGTCAGCAGAGCGTGGCAGATCTGTTCCGGTGACCACCGCCTGCGCAGTCCGCCCTGGACGAAGCGACGCAGCCGTCCCTCGCGCAGCAGCTTGCGCTCCTTGGGCCGGGGCCTGCGCGCCGCCGCCGCCCGGTGGGCCGCGTAGGGCTGGTAGCCCTTGCTGCCCGCGTTCGCGTCGATCTCCCGCTTGACCGTGCTCGCCGGCCGCCCCAGGGCCCGTCCGATCGCCCGCAACGACTGACCTAGCGCCTGGAGATCCCGTATTTGTTCGCGCTCGGCCAGGGTCAGGAACCGCGGATGCAGTTGCTGTTCCAGGGCTCTCAGGCCCACTGGTGCTGTGGTCACGCCGCCCATCGTGACGGTCCCGGCGGTGTAGTCGACACGGCGGCCGTCGGTGTAGGTGCGCGTGGTGCGGGTCTTCTTGACGCCCCAGTCCCAGTCCTTGGCCGTGCGCTCGTTCACGCCGATCTGCCGGGCCGCCGCCCGGCGTGCGACACCGGCGCCCCGAAGCCGCTCGTACTCATCGCGACCGGGGTGGCGCCGCGGCAGGCGCACCGAGCTCTGTCCGGCCTTCCGGGCCCAGCCGAAGGCAGTGTTCCGGTTCACCCCCAGCTCACGCGCCACCACGGTCACGTTCCCCACGGCATCCAGCCGCGCAAGGAAACGCTCCCTCAAACCCGAAAGATCATCGCGTCCAACAGCCACGGCCCTCGCAACTCCCACAGATCGCGGGTGTTGCGAGGACCGTTAGAACCCAAG
>NZ_JBIVMI010000078.1:0-1492 GCF_044753005.1 Kitasatospora sp. NPDC088548 | reverse complement strand
CAGTCGTCCGCGTACCGGACCAGCCGGAAGTTGGGCAGACTGCGGCGTCGACGCCTCCGGCGCTCGTTGAGTTCAGTTCCGGGCCCTCCGGGAGCCTGGGCGATGAACTCGTCCAGGACCGAGAGAGCCACGTTGCTGAGCAACGGCGAGAGGATCGAACCCTGCGGGGTGCCGGTGTCGTTGTCCCGCAACAGGCCGTCCTCACCGAGGATGCCCGCCTTGAGGAACGCCTTCACCAGAGCCAGGACGCGCTTGTCCCCGACTCGTGCCCGCACCCGGTCCATCAGGGCCGTGTGCGAGATCTCGTCGAAGCAGGCCTTGATATCGCCTTCCACGATCCACTCGTACTTCTTGGACGTGAGCAGACGCACCTCGGCCACCGCGTCATGGGTCCGGCGGTTCGGGCGGAACCCGTAGGAACACGGGAGGAAATCCGCCTCGAAGATCGGCTCCAGCACCAGCTTCAAGGATGCCTGCACCACCCGGTCGGTGATCGTCGCGATCCCCAGGCGACGCAGCTTGCCGCCCGCCTTGGGGATCATCCGCTCCCGCACCGGCAGGGGACGGAAACTGCGGTCCTTGATCTGCGACCGCAGCATGCCGAGGAACTCCTCGACTCCGACCCTCAGCGCGATGGACGACGCCGTGCGTCCGTCCACCCCGGCAGTACGTGCACCCTTGTTTCCCCGCACCCGGTCCCAGGCCACCAGAAGGAAGCCGGGATCGGCGACGAGATTGAAAAGGTCGTCGAACCTGCGATGAGGATCACCACGAGCCCAACGGTGCAGCTTGGTCTGGATATTCAGTACCCGCAGCTCTGCCCCGAACAGGGCGGACTCCAGATCGTCGGTGTTCACCGGCGATGACCTCCTGACCTTCCAGTAACTTCAGCCACTGACTTGCTGGCCCCCTTGGCCCTGCGACCGGCTTTCCCGGCCTCCTTGACGGGTCGTTACTCCCGCGACTACTACGGGGCCTCCGCCCCACCCGCGGCCATCAGTCGGCAACGGACCTGCCCACCGCCGCACTGGCTGTCCGGCGGTTCGGGCGACCGGAGGTGGTTCCCACGTTCACCACACAATCGATCGGTCAGGGAGGTGCCCAGCTCTACTCCGGCAGCATCGCCACGTCTACGCCGCAGGCTTTCAACGTGGCCTCCCCACCGGAACAGGAAATCCGGCTTCGGAGTTGACCTGCCCGCCCGAAGGCGGCCGCGTCACGCACTGCACACCGGCCCGTATCCACCAGGTTTGAGCCGGCTCACTGCTTACGGAGCTTCAACCACTGGTTCGCTCTCGCTACACCTTCTGACCTCGCTAGACGGACCCGCACCGTCCGGTAGTCCCGGCACGTCCCGCCGTTGTCGGGGCTGCTTGCCGCCCTCCCCGGCGTTCCCCGGATCAGGCTGCCCCCAGCTTCACCAGACCGCTGCGACGGTCCGGCGGAGAAGGCCTTTCACCTCCACTCGATTGCATAGCGCCTCGTGGCGCAC
>NZ_JBIVMI010000077.1:0-1614 GCF_044753005.1 Kitasatospora sp. NPDC088548 | reverse complement strand
AGCTTGTCGTTTTACCTCCGGTGATCATCTTCTGTGGCGTTCGGGTTATCGCCTGTCTGTTCGCTATTGGTTGGTGACCAGGGCGAGTCCGACGTCATAGATGGGGGCTCGGTGGCGGTTGGGCCGGCCGGGTGGGCGCCCGGCGCCGGGGCGGGAGGGTCTCGCAACACGAGCTGGGCAGAGCAGGCGCGTGCGGATGTTGCGGAACCCGCGTCGCACCCGGGCGGGGCTGAGGCGTTCGGCGGGCTGCGGTCTCTCCCAGGGCCGGCGGAGGTCGGCGGACAGTGGCCTGGCGAGGCGGAGTTGGGTGTGGACGGCCAGGACAAGGGCGGTCCAGCGGTCGGCCGCTGAGGGCTCGCGTAGCTTCGGGCGGGTCCAGCCGAGGTCCTGCTTGAGGAAGCGGAAGGTGTGTTCCAGGTCGAAGCGCCGCAGGAACGCGTGCCAGGCGGTGTCGGTGTCGTCGCCGGAGGGTGTGGGGTGGGAGTACCACAGCCAGACCGGTTTCGGGGTACCACCGGAGGGCAGGTGGTCGACGTCGAGTCGGATCAGGGTGCCTTCGACGATGGGGAGTTGGCCCTGGTGGTCGCTCCAGGCGGAGCGTCGCCAGATGCGTGGATGCAGGCGGTGCCAGGCGCGGACGCGGGCGGTGCCGTATCGGCGGGTGGTGTGCTCGGTGTCGCTGTCGGGATCGCGCCAGGTCGTAGGATCGGCCAGCGCGAACCGGGCTCCGTGACTGCGGGGTTGGCCGCCCTTGGGGCCCACCCGGTAGTCGTCGGGCACGGGATTGAAGAAGACCCTGTCGGAGCGCATCCGCACCACGATCTGGACGGGCAGGTCCCGCAGGAGGTGGGCCAGACGCGGGCCGTCGTAGCCGGCGTCCGCCACGACCAGCACCGGCGGGTCGCCGATCTTCCAGTGCCCGGCGCTGAAGATGCCGCGCAGGACCTCACGCAGCTGGGCGGCGGTGACGGCCGCCGTGTCCGCGCCGGGTTCCAGGCGTGTGGCGTCCAACAGGGCCGTCCACGAGGTCGAGCCCGACTCCAGAGCGGCAACGAAGGAGTAGGGCCATCCGGGAACCATCTCGTGCGTGTTCTCGCGCCGACCGTAGGTGTGGCAAAAGGAACGGCCGTTGCTGGTGTTGGCGTCCGGCCGCAGCCAGGCGGACACGTCGACGGCGAGCACGATCCGCCCTCCCGGGCCGCGCGGCACGCTTCGGGCCGCGATCGCGCACCGCAGGCGGTCAGCGTCGAGGTCTCCCCGGTTCAAGGCGGCGTAGAGGGAGGCGTGCGAGCGCCGGTGCTCGGGCGTCAGGGCCAGCTCGACCAGGGCGCGGACCGGACCGTCGGCACACAGCAATGCATCGGACAGCTCGAACAGGGCGTCCGCACGGCGCGGCATCGCGGCGTACAAGTCCCTTCGAAAGGAGGACAGTTCCGCGATGGCCTGCTGGCGAACGGCTTCAGGGACCATAATCGACACCGACGACCTCCGGCTCTGTTGTGCGACTCGACATCACACAGCGTGAAACGGAGGTCGTCGCCGTGTCCGGCAGATCCCCATGTGGGTGACCAGATCGAACAACCTCAAGCCGATCACCGGAGGTAAAACGACAAG
>NZ_JBIVMI010000075.1:0-1965 GCF_044753005.1 Kitasatospora sp. NPDC088548 | reverse complement strand
GGTGAGTCGGCGGCGGGAATTGCACCCGCCGCCGCTCGCAGAACCGTGCGGGAGCCTCTCGGCTCACACGGCTCCCATCGTCCAGCCGTCAGGCTTGAGTCCGAACCGCCAGTGGGCGAACAGGTTCGGGTAGCGGCGGGCCGCGCCCGCCATCAGTTCCCGGGCCCGTTTCTCCCGGCGGTGCAGTCGTTTGTACTTCCGGCACGCCCAGCGAACCAGCAGTTCGTTGAGGCGCCTCAGGAGCGGATACAACATGGACTTGTAGAAGCGCCCGTAGTAGTTGATCCAGCCCTGCACGATGCTGTTGAACATCCGCGCAAGGTCCATCAGTGACTTGTCGCTGCGCCGGGCGATGTGCCAGGAACGGATCTCCTTGCCCATCGCCTTGATCGCCTCCTTGCTGACCGCGGGCAGGAAGTTCACGAAGTGCTTCCCGAACCGGTTCTTGGCCAGCCTGGGCCGGAACGTGTACCCGAGGAACGTGAACGACGTGTGCTCGTACGAGCCCCGCCGGTCGGCGTCCTTGCAGTACACGATGCGCGTCTTGTCCGGATGCAGTTCCAGACCGACCTGCGCCAACCTGGCCGCGAGGGCGTCCCGCACCTTGCGGGCCTGCCACTCGCTGCGACAGTGGATCACCGCATCATCGCAGTACCGTTCGAACGTGACCTGCGGGAACTCCCGCGTCAGCCACACATCGAACGCGTAGTGCAGATACAGATTCGCCAGCACGGGCGAGATCGCCGACCCCTGCGGAGTCCCACGATCCCGCTGCTGCACCGTCCCGTCCGCCTTCGCCAGCGGCGCGATGAGCCACCGCCGGACGTAGAGCAGAACCCACTTCCCGTCCTCGTCGACGTGCCGTTCGACCGCCTTGAGCATCAGCTCGTGGTCGACGCTGTCGAAGAACGCCCGGATGTCGAGATCGACCACCCAGTCGCTTCTCCAGCAGCGCTGCCGGCACTGCTCCACCGCGTCCAGCGCGGACCGCCGGGGGCGATAGCCGTAGGAGTCTGGGTGAAACACAGGCTCCACCCGACGCTCCAGATACATTGCGGCCACCGTCTGAGCGATCCGGTCGGCCACGGTGGGCACCCCGAGCACGCGGACACCTCGTCCGCCCGCCTTGGGGATCTCCACGGCTCTGACGGCCGGAGGGAAATACGAGCCGGACGACATGCGATTCCACAGCTTGAACAAGTTGCCTTGCAGGTCCTGTTCGAACCGTTCGATCGTCACCCCGTCCGTCCCGGGTGCACCCTTGTTGGCTTTGACCCGCTGATATGCCTCCCACACCATCCACTTGGGGATGTCAAACGACTTGACCTTGGTCTCGGCCTGCGGCCTCGATCCGTTCACCTGGCTCCTCCCGGGAACTCCGGTTGACCACCAAACAGGACCAGGACGACCCGCCCCCTTCGCTCCACCCCCATTACAGGGGCTTCAGCACTACTACGAGGCGGTCCGTCCCCCTGCCGCGCATCGGTACTCTCCCCCTTGCAGTTTCAGCTGCTTGAGGTTCTCCCTTGACACCGGCAAGCCGTCAACACGGCCGTCGGCAGCATCGCGGCGAGGGGTTCCCACGTTCCGCACCGACGCCTGAACCGAGCTCGCGCCACCTTCATGCCGGGCACCACCTGGCCAGGAATACAGGAACCCGCCAGATTCATCCCGGGGCAACAACTGGACCCCGGTTTCGGTAACCATCCATACGCTTTCGACACTTCGGCGGTGGTTCACTCACGTTCGCCTTCTCGGTTCACACCTGACGCATCAAGTGCGCCTTGTCCGCAGTGCTCACCACCCCGGCTCATTCACCGGAGCAGCCTGCGGTGGTTTGAGACCTCCCCCTGCGTGGGCGGTCCCGGAGGGCCTACCTCCATCACCAGTGCAGCATCACGTCGGAAGTTTCCGTCTCTACACCGGAACCTCCCTCAGTGTTCGTGGCGCACAGTCGTCCGCGTA
>NZ_JBIVMI010000074.1:0-2315 GCF_044753005.1 Kitasatospora sp. NPDC088548 | reverse complement strand
CGTCGGGTGTGACCTGTTGGTTGTGGTGGGCCGTGTTTTGGCCTCTCTCGCGGGGTTGTCTGGACCTTTGGTTGTGCCTGTTGGGGGTGGTGGCGGGGTCGGGTGTGGGGTGGGGTTTGGTGACTGTGTGTGGTGGTGGTCGTCGTCCGGTGTCGCTGACGCGGTCTCGGGGGCGGGTGGGGTGGTGTGGGCGGGTTTTCGGGGGTGAATTCTGCCGGGTATTCCGCCGGGTTGTTTTGGCGGATTGGTTGTTGGTGGTGGTGTGAATTCGGGTCGGAATTGTGGTGGCCGGGGGTGGTGGCGGGGTTGGTGTTCGGTTTGGTGGGGGTCGGGCCCGGTGTCGTCCGGGCCTGCTGCGCCCCCTTCTCGGTGGCTGCCGTGCGGGTGGCCGGCCTCGGCGGTTCCCCGCTTCCCCGGCGCCTGCCTGCCCGCGCCCGCTGCTGCGCGCCCTGGTCGTCGTCCTGGTCGGCCGCCAGGCCGTCCCGCTGCGCCGCAGCGCCGTGCCGCCAGGCCGTCCCGCTGCGCCCGGCTCGGCCGCGCCGTCCCGCCGTCCGGGTCGGTCCGGGTGCTGCCGGGCGGCCGCCGTCCGGGTTCCTGCTGCGCCGTGGCTGGGTGGCCGTCAGGCCGCCGTGGAGGCCGCTCTGGTGGCGGCTGGGGAGTGGTCGGCGGGTTGTCGCGCCCCTTGTCGCGTTGCCTGTCGCGATGGGGTGGTGTCGTGTGGTGTGACGTGGGCGGATACCCCTGATCCCCTGTGTGTGGGTTGGGCGCGACAGGTGGGTGCGACAGGGTGCCGGGGGCGGGGCCGCGGCTGCTGCTCGGCGGTGACGGTCGGGAAGGCCGGCCTTCTCGACGGCCTGGTCCTGGTGGTGGTGCTCGGCGGCCGGTGGCGGGCGGCCGGGCGGCGGGTGCGAGGTGCAACGCGGGGGTGCAACGCGGTGTTGCGCCGGGGTGCAACACGGGGCCGCGTTGCGGGTCTGACCAGGCGTTATGTAGCCGGGAGCGGGGGCGGGCGGGCGTGTTGCAGTGCCGTGTTGCACCAGCTGCGCCGGTCCGCCGGCCTCGACGCCTGGCCGCGCCCGCTGCTGCGCCCTGGCCGCGCGTCCTGGTCGGCCGCCAGGCCGGTCCCGGTGCGCCCGGCTTGGTCGTCTCGCCCCGCCGTGCCCGCGCCCGCCCTGGCCGCCGTCCCCCGGTCCGTCCTTGCCCGGTGTTCGGTTTGGTGGTGCTGCTCTGGGAATTGCCCCGGTTGGCGGTGCGTGCTGTTTTCCGGGTGGTCTGGATTGGCGGTCGCGGTGTCGGTGGCGAGGGCCGTAGGCCCCTTTCCGGCGTGCCTGAATTCGATTTCTGCCAGCTGCGCCGCGAGGGGCTTTCGGATTTCGCCCTGAAAGGGAGCGGAAGGGAATTCGCATTCTCGCCGGAAGCACGGCCGGATAGAGCCGGGATGGGAGGTTGCGGCGAGGTTGGCTGTTCGCGTCTCGGGCCCGTCCGGAAACCGGTAGGATAGAGCTGTACGGAAGCCGGGGAAAGGCCGCCGGATGTGCTTCGGATGCCGGTCCCGAATCTGTGGTTGAGGGCCCGTCAGGGGCCGCCGTGCGGGGCACCCGTGAGGGCCCGCCACAGAGCCGGGCAGGACCGAGCCGGACCGGCGGCCCGGAAGGTGGCCCCGAGGGCCGCAGGCCCCGCTCGGAGGGCGGCGGATGGGCCGATAGCCCAGCAACCAGGCGGCTGACCGGCCATCGGCCGGGACCGGGGGAGGGGGCTGGGGGGTGAGGTTGTGACTGATACCCGAAGTCCGCGACACATCGTCAACGCCCGGCGCCGCAGGCCCGGGCCGGCACCCCCCTCCCGATCGGAGGGATGGGCCGCTACCCGAATTTCGCGTCACATCGTCAACGCTCACTCCGGGCGCAGCCCGGAAAGCGCGGTCAGCAAACCGGCCCGTAGGGCCGCCAAAAGCCCAGCCCAAGAAAGCCGGAAAGTCGACCGATTGGCGGGCCGTAGGCCCGGGACAATGCCTCGGAAATGGCGGAGCGCAGCGACGCCCGACGCCCGCCCCGACGGCGCGTGCCGCGCCCACGAATTCGCCACCGGCGAATTCCCCCGGCCACGCACCGCCCAGCCCGGCGCAGCCGGGCCACACCACGCACGGTGACGGCGCAGCCGTCACCCCCCGGCTGACGCCGCGTCAGCGGCGAGGGGGCCGCCAGGCCCCCTCCAAGGCCCTTTAGGGCCTTCCGCCCCCAGATAGGAAGAGCACACCTCTGAAAACCACTCACCTTAGGTTATATCGTATTGCGTCTTAGGCGTGTAAAAGTGGG
>NZ_JBIVMI010000073.1:0-3232 GCF_044753005.1 Kitasatospora sp. NPDC088548 | reverse complement strand
GGCCTACCTCCATCACCAGTGCAGCATCACGTCGGAAGTTTCCGTCTCTACACCGGAACCTCCCTCAGTGTTCGTGGCGCACAGTCGTCCGCGTACCGGAACAGCCGGTAGTCGGGCAGCTTCCGACGCCGACGCCTGGCCCGCTCCGCCTGAGTGGAGTTCGGCCCGCCCGGCCCGGCCGCGATGAACTCATCGAGGACGGACAGGGCGATGTTGGCCAGCAACGGCGACAGGATTCCTCCCTGCGGAGTGCCGGTGTCAGTCTCCTTGGACAGGCCGCCCTCGGTGAGGATGCCCGCTTTCAGGAACGCCTTCACCAGGTCCAGGACGCGCCGGTCTCGGCCAGCAGAAGCCGACCTGCCGACCCGAGATGCTGTCCGCCCACAGGCCAAGATCAAGATCTACAGCTGGTACTAGGTTCACCATGAGATCGGGTACAGGTTTCATGGCACCGTCCTCCTGCGGTGCCCTAGCGTCGTGCCATGACGATTCCAGCTGGACTGAGACGCACGGTCCTCCGGGCGCGGCGGGACACCTGCTTTCTTGCCGCTGGTGTGCTGCCGCACCTGGCGCTGGTGCCCGTGTGGGCCTGGGCGGCGGCGACTACCGCCAGGACGGGGAACTGGCTCCTTACGGTTTCCATGTCGGCCGCCCTGGTCCTGCTCGGAACTCCGGTGCTGACGGCCGTTCAGCGGGCTCGCTACCGGGCGCTCATCGGTGTGGACGTCCCCCGGCTCACCCCCACCGCGCCGGAACAATGGACGTGGGCCTCGACCGCCCGGTGGCTCGCGGCGACGCGGCCTTGGCGCAAGATCGGCTACCACCTCCTGCTGGGCCCGCTGCTCGCGCTGCTGGAGGTGCTGGTGCTCGCGGTGGCAGCGGCGTGCCTGGCGGGCGTCATCGCCTACGCCTGGTCATGGGCGCTGCCAACCGGAATCCGCCAGGACTGGTTCGGCTACCTGACCCAGCTGCCGGCTTACACAGCGGCTGGACTCCTCCTCCTGTGCGCCCTGCCCTGGACCGCGCGGGCAGTAGCCCGGGCCGAGGCGCGGCTGGCGTTGGGCCTGCTCGGGCCCAGCCGGGCGCAGCGGCTCCAGGAGCGGGTCGATCAGCTGGCCGTGAGCCGGACCGACTTGATCGAGGCCGTCGACGCGGAGCGCCGCCGGATCGAGCGCGACCTGCACGACGGCACCCAGCAGCGGTTGGTGTCTCTCGCGGTCAACCTGGGTCTGGCCCTTGCCACCCGCCCGGACCTGCCGAGTGATGACCGCGAGGTGATCGCGAGAGCGCACCTGGAGGCGAAGGAGGCGATCGCCGAACTCAATGACCTGGTGCGGGGGCTGCACCCGGCCGTGCTCGAAGACCGAGGTCTGGACGCGGCGTTGTCCGGGCTGGCTACCCGCACGCCCCTGCCGGTGCGGCTGCGGGTCAATCTGGAGGAGCGGGTGGCGCCCAACGTGGAGTCGGTCGCGTACTTCGTGATCTCTGAGGCGCTGACCAATGCAACGAAGCACGCCAACGCGATGCATGCAGAGGTGATAGTCCGTCAGGTCGGCGAGGTGCTGCGAGTGCGCGTTACCGACGACGGGCTGGGCGGTGCCGACGCCGCCGCCGGCACGGGGCTGACCGGGCTGGCCAAGCGGGTCGGCTCCCTCGACGGGGCCTTCCACGTCAGCAGCCCCGTTGGCGGGCCCACCACCATCACCGCGGAGCTGCCGTGCGCGCGGTGATCGCCGAGGATTCGGTGTTGTTGCGGGTCGGCCTGATCAAGGTGCTGGAGATGGGCGGGTTCCAGGTCGCCGCAGAAGCCGGCGACGCGGAGGGGCTGTTGGCGGCAGTGGCGGAGCACCGGCCCGAACTCGCCTTGATCGACGTCCGGATGCCGCCCGGCTTCACCGACGAGGGGGTGCGGGCGGCGATGGAGATCCGTCGGCGCTGGCCGGGGACGCCGGTGGTGCTGCTTTCGCAGTACGTAGAGGAGCGGTACGCGGCTGACCTGCTGTCTGCGAACACCAGCGGTGTGGGCTACCTGCTCAAGCAGCGGGTTGCCGATGTCGCCGACTTCGTGGCGGCGGTCCGGCGAGTGGCGGACGGGGGCACGGCCCTGGACCCGCAGGTCGTCGCCCAGTTGCTGCTGCTGCGGCGCGACAGCGACCCGCTCGCGCGGCTGACCCCCCGCGAACGGGAGGTGCTCGGCCTGATGGCCGAGGGGCGCTCCAATGCCGGCATCGCGCAGGCGCTGGTGGTCAGCGAGAGCGCCGTGGCGAAGCACATCAACAACATCTTCGCCAAGCTTGACCTGCCCGTGGTCGACGCGGACCACCGCCGCGTCCTGGCCGTGCTGCGGTTCCTCGGAGCGTCCCGGGCCTGACCTTCCCATCCGTGATCACGATCTACGGCTGGAGTACTAGTACTCCAGTGAGAGTTCTCCATGTGCCCTGGTCAGCGGCTTGGGGACGGTGAGTGTAGCGAGGTCGAGGCGTGGGTGGGGCGGTTTTGACGTGGCGGTCCCACCCACGGGTGGCCGCGCCGCATGTAGTGACAGCGGCGGGCGTGTGCTTGGTGACGGCGTCTCCACCGCGACCATGTCACTGCGTGGCTCCGGTCCGGAGAATGGTGGTGGGGTCGAGTTGCCAACAGACGGCGAATCTCGGCTGGCGTGAGGTCCACGAGCTCGGGCGTGTCGGGATCTCCTTCCCCTTTTTTCGTTCCTGGGCGGCCAGGACGGCCAGGAACGTGTGGGCGAGCGTGGAGAGCGTGATGTGTCGGTACCAGCCCACGTAGCGGCGCACTTCGTACTGGTCCAGGCCGCACTCGTTCTTCGCGCTCTGAAAGCACTCCTCGATCTTCCAGCGGCAACCGGCGACTCGGACCAGGTCCGCAACCGTGGCCTTCAGCGGCGCGCAGGCGAGGTAGTAGGCGATCTCGTCGGGCCGGGCGATACTGTGGCGGGCCAGCATCCACCGCTGGCGGATGGGTTCGTCACCGTCGAACTCCCTGACAGCGGGCAGGCGAGCGGCGGCCCAGTCGTAGAGACGCTCGCCTTTGGCGCCGGATCCGGCGGACAGCCTCTGCCAGGCTTCGGGCGGGGCCTGCGCGATGAGGTGGTCGATGCGCGGGCCATGGACCTGTTGGGACTTACTGATCGTTTCAGAATGAGGTTCGGAGCTTTCGCAGGCAGATGATGCTGCAGGCGAGTTGGAGCAGGCCGAGGTGGAGGTCGGCGCGTATC
>NZ_JBIVMI010000072.1:0-3600 GCF_044753005.1 Kitasatospora sp. NPDC088548 | reverse complement strand
CGGCCGTTCACCAGCGCACCGAGCCGTTCGGCCTGCCCCCGCAACGACCCGGCACTGCGCGCCGACACCACCAACGGCACCACACCCGAACCCAGTACGGGGGTGTGGTCCGCGACGGCGGCCGGCTCCTCCGGTGAGGCCTGCTCCAGGACGACGTGGGCGTTGGTGCCGCTGACACCGAAGGAGGAGACGCCGGCCCGCCGGGGCTCCTCGCCCCGCGGCCACGGCCGGGCCTCGGTCAGCAGCCGCACCGCGCCGGACTCCCAGTCCACCTTCTGCGACGGTTCGTCCGCGTGCAGGGTGCGCGGCAGCACGCCGTGCCGCACGGCCATCACCATCTTGATGATCCCGGCCACACCGGACGCGGCCTGGGCGTGACCGAGGTTGGACTTGACCGAGCCCAGCCACAGCGGCCGGTCCGCGGGCCGCCCCTGACCGTACGTCGCCAGCAGGGCGCCCGCCTCGATCGGGTCGCCCAGCGTCGTCCCCGTACCGTGCGCCTCCACGATGTCGACCTGTTCGGGCTTCAGCCGGGCGTTGGCCAGCGCGGCCCGGATCACCCGCTGCTGCGCGGGGCCGTTCGGCGCGCTCAGCCCGTTGCTCGCACCGTCCTGGTTGATCGCGCTGCCCCGGACGACGGCCAGCACCGGATGCCCGTTGCGCCGCGCGTCCGAGAGCCGCTCCAGCAGCAGCACACCGACGCCCTCGCCGAGACCCATGCCGTCGGCGTCGTCGCTGAACGCCTTGCAGCGGCCGTCCTGGGCCAGGCCGCGCTGGCGGCTGAAGCCGACCAGGCCGAGCGGGTCGGCCATCACCGCGGTGCCGCCGACCATGGCCATGGAGCAGTCGCCCTGGCGCAGCGACTGGACGGCGAGGTGCAGGGCCACCAGCGACGACGAGCAGGCGGTGTCGACCGTGACGGCGGGGCCCTCCAGGCCGAGGGTGTACGAGACGCGGCCGGAGATGACGCTGGTCGACATGCCGGTGACCAGGTGGCCCTGCATGCCGTCGGGGACGTTCTGGTAGTCGATGCCCCAGCCCTGGTACGCCGCTCCGACGAAGAGGCCGACCTTGCTGCCGTTCAGGGCCGAGGGGTCGATGCCGGCCCGCTCGAAGGCCTCCCAGGAGGTCTCCAGCAGCAGCCGCTGCTGCGGGTCCATGGCGCTGGCCTCACGCGGCGATATGCCGAAGAACGCCGGGTCGAAACGGTCGGCGTCGTGCAGGAAACCGCCCTCGGTCGTGTAGATCTTTCCCTGCTGGTCGGGGTCCGGGTCGTAGAGGCCGTCCAGGTCCCAGCCGCGGTTGACCGGGAATCCGGAGATGGCGTCCTTTTCCTCCGCGACCAGATTCCACAGTTCCTCGGGGGAATTGACCCCGGGGTAACGGCAACTCATGGCGACAATACCGATCGGCTCCCGGGACGCCGAGGTGAGCTGCTGATGGGCCCGCCGCAGTCGCTCGGTCTCCTTCAGGGACTCGCGCAGCGCTCCCACGAGTTTGTCATCGGCGCTTGTCATCGGGTGCTCCGCTCTTTGCTTCTCTTCAGAGGTCATTAGTTGTCGTACGCCATACGGATCAGCCCGTCGACGTCCATGTCGTCGATGGCATCCGTGGAGTCGCCGTCGCCGTGCACCGCGGCGGATTCGGTGTCGGGCGACTGTGCCAGCCTGCGCAGTTCGTCGAGCAGTCCGGATTCCTGAAGCCGCAGCAGCGGAATGGAATTCAGCAGCTCCCGGGCTTCCGCTTCCGCAGGGTCGGCCGGGGCCGCGGGGGCCTGCTCGGGGAAGAGCGCGGCACCGATGTGCTCGGCCAGCGCGCGGGCCCGCGGATAGTCGAACACCACCGTGACGGGCAGCCGCAGCCCGGTCGCCGCGCTCAGCCGGTTGCGGAGGTCGACGGCGCTCAGCGAGTCGAATCCGAGTTCCCGGAAGGCCCGTGACTCGTCGACGGCCGACGGGCCGGGGTACCCGAGCACCGAGGCGATCTGGGTGCACACCAGCTCGGAGATGGCGCGCCGGCGCTCCTCGGCGGACAGCCCGGTCAGCCGCAGGCGTACGGAGGAGTCGTCGTCCCCGGCCCCGGCCGGGGCGGCTTCGGTGGCCAGGATCCTGGCGACCTCCGGCACCTCACCGAGCAGCGGGCTGGGCCGTGCGGAGGTGAAGACCGGCACGAACCGCTCCCAGTCGATGTCCGCGACGACCACCACGCTCTCGTCGCGGTCCAGGACCTGCTGGAAGGCGTTGATGGCCGACTGCGGCGACATGAAGGGGATGCCGCGGCCGCGCAGCTGCTCCTCGGCGAGGTTGGCGGCCATGCCGCCGCCGTCCTCGGGGCTCCAGATGCCCCAGACCACCGAGGTGGCGGCGAGGCCGCGGGCCCGGCGCCGCTCGGCGAGGCCGTCGAGGTACGCGTTGGCCGCCGCGTAGGCGCCGTGCTCCCCGCTTCCCCAGACCGCCGAGATGGAGGAGAAGAGCACGAAGGCGTCCAGTGCGGAGTGGTCGAAGACCGCGTCCAGGTTGGCCGCGCCGACGATCTTCGCGTGGGCGGTGTCGGAGAACTCCAGGAGGTCGGTGTCGGCGAGCGGCACGAGCACGCCCGCGCCGGCGATGTGCAGCACGGTGCGGATCTGCGAACCGTCGGCCTCCACCTGCCGGACCAGTGCGGTCAGGGCGTCGCGGTCGGTCACGTCGCAGGCGGCGATGGTGACCCGGGCGCCGAGTTCGGTGAGTTCGGCCTTCAGCTGCTGCGCGCCGGGGGCGGCCGGTCCGCTGCGGCTGGTGAGCACCAGGTGTTCCGCGCCGCGGCGGGCCAGCCAGCGGGCCGTCTGGCTGCCGATGCCGCCGGTGCCGCCGGTGATCAGTACGGTGCCACGGGGCGTCCAGGCCGGGACGGGGTCCGCCGCGGCCAGGGACGACCGGACCAGTCTGCGGACGAGGAGCCGGGTGCCGCGTACGGCGAGCTGGTCCTCGTTGTCGGGGCCGGCCAGGGCGGCGCACAGCAGCGTGGCGGCGCGGCGGTCCAGGCTCTCGGGGAGGTCGACCATGCCGCCCCAGCGCTGCGGGTGTTCGAGGGCGGCGACTCGTCCCAGGCCCCACACGGCGGCCTGAGCGGGGTCCACCGGCCGGTCGGCACCGGCGGTGCCGGCGGGGGCGGTGGTGACGGCGCTCCGGGTGGCGAGCCAGAGCGGCGCGTCGATGCCCGCGTCGCCGAGGGCCTGGATCAGCGTCAGGGTGAGGCCGAGCCCGGCCGGCAATGCGGGGCAGCCCGGGTGCGGGCCTTCGGCCAGCGCGAGGAGGGAGAGCACTCCGGCGGGGGCCGTGCCGTCCAGCGTCTCCCGCAGGTGTGAGGCAAAAGCGCCGCGGTCGGCGTCTGCTGCCTTCACCTCCAGGGGCAGCACGTTCATGCCCTGCTCACGCAGCGCCTCGACCACTCGCCGCGCCTCGGGGACACCTGCGGGAACCACGGCCGCCCAGGTGCCCGGCGGCACGGTTGTCTTCGGATCGGCCAGTGGTTTCCAGGTGATTCGGTAGCGCCAGGAGTCGGTGAGTGCCTGTTCGCGGCTGCGGCGTCGCCAGGAGGCCAGGGACGGTAGCAGTGACG
>NZ_JBIVMI010000071.1:0-3953 GCF_044753005.1 Kitasatospora sp. NPDC088548 | reverse complement strand
CACGCCCTCCCGGTCGGTGGTGTGATCCTCCGCGAAACGACGGTCCCCCGTCGCATCCGGCACGTACTTCACACAGACAACGATCCTCAAGCTCACGGCCTGTCTCCTGTACTGGTCTCGTCCGGCGGCTGCGGCTGTGCAAGCGGGCGCGCACACGGCTCGCACCCGCTCCGGGCAGCGTGTTCCCGTGCCGGTCCGGAACTTCCTGGCAGCATACTCGGCAGTAGTCCGACGGTCACTACTGGCCAGTAGCTTACGCCGCCGGACCGGGCCGGAGGGCCCGCACACCGCCCGCGACGGCCCGGAACGAACCCCGGTCCGCGCGAACCGCAGGACGGGTCCGCACTGCCTCAGCGCACATCCTGCCCCAGCCCGCACCCGACTCCACCCGACGGGGCGGCCCATCCGGCCCGCACGGTCAGACCGCCTCGCCCAGCGCCGCGATCACATCCGCCTTGCGCGGCAGCCCGGCCGCCCTGCGCACCACCCTGCCGTCCCGGTCGAGCACCAGGACCGTCGGCGTCCGCAGGACGTCCAGCCGGCGGACCAGCTCCAGCCGCGCCTCGGCGTCCAGCTCGACGTGCGCCACACCCCCGACCATGCCCGCCACCTCGGCGAGCACCCGTCGGGTGGCCCGGCAGGGCTGGCAGAAGGCCGTCGAGAACTGCACCAGCGTGGCCCGCTCGCCCAGGGACTCCCCCAGCTCCGCCGCCGACAGCCGTACCGCCCCGTCCTTCGTCCGCACCCGCAGCCTCCCGTCGCGCCTGGCCCGCAGCAACCCGAACGCGCTCGCCACCGCGAGCACGACACCGCACACCACCAACCCGGTCATCCCCCCAGTCTGCGGCAGGCCCCGCGAGCTCCCGCAGGGAGGTCGACCGCCGGGGCCGCACCCGCGTACGATCACCGCGTGGACTCCGACCGCCCCGCACAGCCGCTGCTGACCTCGCGCCGCGTGGTCGACCTGTGCCGGGCCGCGGTCTCGCGCTGTCGCTGACGCGCCCCGCCGTCACCCCCCCCTCGCGCCCTCTCCCCCGGAGCTCCCTTGCAGATAGACCCCCGCGGCCCTCGTTTCGCCGCCGCGCTCACCACGCTGGTCCTCATCACCGTCCTGATCAGCGGCAGCGGGGTTCTGCTCGCCCTCCAGGCGGTCGTTTTCGCCTTCGGCGCCCTCGGCGGCCCGCACCTCTCGCCGTACGGCTGGCTGTACCGCACCCTGGTCCGCCCCCGCCTGGCCCCGCCGACCGAGACCGAGGACGAACGGCCCCCGCGCTTCGCCCAGGCCGTCGGCCTGGTCTTCGCCGTCGTCGGCACTCTCGGCTACTTCACCGGCGTGACCTGGCTCGGCCTGCTGGCCACCGCCTTCGCCCTCGCCGCGGCCTTCCTCAACGCCCTGTTCGGCTACTGCCTCGGCTGCGAGATGTACCTGCTGATCCGCCGCACCCAGGGCCGTCTCGACGCCTCCGCGTAGCAGCACGCGGCCCGCGGCCACAGAAGTTCCCGGTTCCGGTCATCACGGAAATCACACCCCTGCATCCCGCGTGACCGGACGCCTCAGGTGACAGCAGGCACTCGTTCGGGGGATCATCTCCGTGTATCACCCGTGGCCGCCGCGGCGTGCCGCGCCTCCGGTCGGCCCCCACGTACGACACGGGTACCGCCGGACCGGGCCAGCAGGCCCGTGGGAAGTCAGGACTGACCGTGGCAGAGTTCGTGTACCCGCCCGTGATCGGCGCCGCACTGGCCGTCTTCCGCACGCTCGACGTGCGCATCAAGATCGTGGGCGCCGAGCACATCCCGGCCAACGGCGGAGCGGTACTGGTGAGCAATCACATCAGCTACCTGGACTTCCTCTTCGCCGGCCTCGGCGCCTACCGCGGCGGCAAGCGCAAGACCCGTTTCATGGCCAAGGACGACGTGTTCAAGCACGGTGTCTCCGGCCCGCTGATGCGCGGCATGAAGCACATCCCCGTCGACCGCACCGACGGCCAGCCCGCGTACGAGGCCGCGGTGCGCGCCCTGCGGGCCGGCGAGGTGGTCGGGGTGTTCCCCGAGGCGACCATCAGCCGCTCGTTCATGCTGAAGAAGTTCAAGACCGGCGCCGCGCGGATGGCCGCCGACTCCGGCGCCCCGCTGCTGCCCGTTGTCCTCTGGGGCACCCAGCAGCTCTGGACCAAGGGCCGTCCCAAGACCCTCACCAAGCGCCATGTGCCCGTCACCATCATGATCGGCGAGCCGATCGTGCTGGCCCCCGGCGACAAGCCCGTGATGGTCACCCGCCGCCTGCGCGCCGCGATGAGCGAGATGCTGGACCGCGCCCAGCGCGAGTACCCCGGCAAGCCCAGCGGCCCGGACGACACCTGGTGGCTGCCCGCCCAGCTCGGCGGCACCGCGCCCACCCTGGAGGCCGCCGAGGCCGAGGACGAGGCGGAGCTCACCGCGAAGGCCGAGCGCCGGGCGGCCCGGGGCCAGACTTCCTGAGGCGTTCCCGCCGGTACTCCGTGTGACCGAGCGGGCGCGGGCCGTCGCGTGTCGGCCGATAGTCCGCTCTCCCGATCTGACACAGTGACAGCTCCCCCGGGGGCCCTCGTCCTGAATCGGAGACGGAGATGAGACGCGGATGACCGGCACACGGCTGTCACTCACGACCACGGCCCGCACACGCACCAGCGCCTGTGCGGGCCTCCTGCTGGCGGGCGTCATGCTCACCGGGTGCGGCGCCGAGCCGGGAGAGATCCCGCTCAGCGAGATCCTCGCGGAGTCCCCGTCCGCCACCCCCACCCCCGAGGCCGCCGTAGCCGACGCCACTCCCGGAGTGGCCGGGGCGGCCGCAGCGGCGACGGCCTCCACCGCGCGCAACGGCCTCATCGTCAGCCGGACCTTCCTCGACGCCGACCGGAGCACCAGCGCCATCTTCACCGTCGCGGCCGACGGCACCGGAGAACGCCAGGTCACCCAGCCGTCGGCCAGGGGCCGTGACGATCACCCCGACTGGTCACCGGACGGCACCACCATCGCCTTCGACCGAAGCGACTCACCGGACGGCCTCGCCCGGATCTGGACGGTCTCGGCGGACGGCGAGGGTGCCCACCAGGTCGGCGAGCTCTGCGACGCCGAGGCGGCCGACTGCGTCAACGAGCAGGAGCGCGCGCCCGCCTTCTCCCCCGACGGCAAGCAGCTGGCGTTCAGCCGCGCCTGGGGCGCGACCAACCCGGCCGGCGGCGACCAGATCCAGTACTCCGACCTCTACCTCATGAGCCCGGACGGCACCAGCGCCCAGCGGCTGACGTTCCTGACCAACGACAAGCCCTACTCCGGCGAGGTCAGCAATCCGAGCTGGTCCCCCGACGGCAAGCAGCTCGCCTTCGAGTACCGGACCAGCGCCACCGGCCAGCCCGCGAGCGGCCGCGCCATCTACGTCGTCAACACCGACGGCACCGGCATGCGTCGGCTCACCCCCTGGGAGCTGCGGGCCGGCGAACGGGCGAGCTGGTCCCCGGACGGCAGCCAGATCATGTTCACCACCTACCCCGCCGGCACCGACTACGCCCCGGGCGGAGGCATCTACACCGTCAACACCGACGGCACCGCCATCGGCGCGCTCACCCCCGGCCCGTCCGACGTCTTCTACGACGCCGCCTCCTACGCCCCCGACGGACAGTCCATCGTCTTCGCCCAGGCCCCCGCCGGCGGCAGCGCCGACCTCTTCAGCATGCGGACGGACGGTACGAACGTCACCAGGATCACCAGTACCGCGGACCGCTGGCGGAGCCGCCCGAGCTGGGGAACGGCGATCGCTGCCGCCCCGTGAATTCCGGTGGGGGGCATCGGTGACATCGGTGGCATAAACGCAGGGCCGTAAACGCAGAGAACCCCCACCCGGAATCGGGTGGGGGTTCTCTGGAATGATTGTTCGGCGGCGTCCTACTCTCCCACAGGGTCCCCCCTGCAGT
>NZ_JBIVMI010000070.1:0-4354 GCF_044753005.1 Kitasatospora sp. NPDC088548 | reverse complement strand
GGAAAGCTACCTCGCCGGCCTTCACCTCCGCGGCGCAATGATCTGGATCAAGGACCTCACCCGAACCCATTGATCACGACCGAATACGCGGCCTAAACGAAGCAGATCGACACCATGCTCCAGCGCGGCGACGTCGACATGGCCGTCCACTGCGTCAAGGACGTACCCGGAGATGTGCCGTTGCCGCGAGGGTTGGTGTTCGCCGCCTACATGGCGCGGCCGGACGTACGGGACGTGCTGCTGTTCCCGGACGGCTCCGAGTACCAGTCGCTGGCCGATCTGCGACCACGCGGTAGCCGCGCTGCTGGAGAAGATCAACCACCCGAAGACTCAGCGGGAAGTGACCGCAGAACGCGTCATGCTTCACACAACTGCTGCTCGTCCCAGGTCTCAGCCACGTTGACAGGCTACCGACCAGCGGTCTCTGCATCCGTGATCACGATCTACGGCTGGAGTATTAGTCAGAAGATCGCAGTTCGAATTATGCACCAGGACCGGCGTAAAATCAGCCAATACATAGCACGCGCCTTCCGGCCGGGCTGACGGGGACCTTCGGCAAGCCTCATCTCGCAGTGCACAAGGGTACTTTTGCGTTCCCGATCATGATCCGGACGTCGCCCCGAGTGAAGCGCGCAGGCTAGAAACGTACTGGCCTCACCGGAGTAGATCCGGTGAGGCCAGTACGACTTACTGCTCAGTTGTCGTCATCCCTGTGGGGAACGTGACGTCGGGTACTTGGCCTAGAGATCGACCAAGTCAGCGCCTTCGCCGGTACGGCTTGGGCATCGCGCCGAGGTTTACTGGTCAGGAGGGGGACCCCCAAGGGTCATCCTCTACACCTTCATCGGCGATTTCAAAGGGCTTCCATTCAATGCAGGTCGGAATGCTTCCTCCGGAGTGCAGGAACTCCTTGACCGCCTCTCGAACGAGAACGACTGGAATCTCCGAATCATCTGGAAACTCAGTCCAATGCCCGGCGACATGATATGCGACGCCACTGCGAGAGCCAGGGGCACCCACTGAAGCGATATGTCCGACTTCGGGCGCCGTTAGAGCTAGCGCACCCACATTGATATCCCTGCTGACTCCGACATATAGCCCGTGATCCGGGAATTCTTCCGACATTCGAGATCGAGCCCTTGACAGGATATGCACTGCATCGTGGAATGCCGGCCCCGTCAGCAGGGCATCGATGAGGCAATCTACGTCACCCGACGTGGAAAGCAGAACGGGGTTCTGCATGTCAGTGCGACGATAACGCGCCTCTAGCCGATTATCGGCTGCCATCGCACGTATCCCTTCTTAGCCAAAATCAGCCAGCCCTTGGCATACATGGCTGTTCCACACACCCGAGTCGCCAACCGCACGACCGGCGTCTTCGACGGCGAACCCGACCTCGCGGTCCGCTCCAAGGAGATCGTCCGCGACGCCTGGGCCAGTGAGGAGCCCCGGAGCGCGTGATCGTCATCGACACCGGCCCCGTGGTGGCAGCCGCCAACCGCAAGGACGGCTACCACCTGCAGTGCGTCGACCTGCTGCAGAACTTCCCTGGCCCGCTCCTGCTGCCCGGCCCGCTGCTGACCGAGATCGGCTACATGCTCGCCAGTCGCGCCGGGGCCAAGGCCGAGGCTGACTTCCAGCGCGACGTCGCGGGCTGCGCGCCCACCGCGAGCTGCAGGCCGGGGAACGAGACCGGGCGGGCTCGGATTGGCAGGACAGCGGGTACGTCTTCACGCGGCCGGACGGGCACCCGATCGAGCCCGCCACGCTCACCCGCCACTTCAACGCGCAGCTCCGCGACGCGCACCTGCGGCCGATCCGGTTTCACGACCTGAGGCACTCAACCACGACCCTCCTCCTGGAACAGGGCGTCGAACTCGTCGTCATCAAGGAGTTGCTGGGCCACGCGCACATCGGCGTCACCGCTACGGTCTAGGCCCATGTCCGCCTCCGCCTACAGCGCGACGCCATCGACCTCCTCGGCTGCGCTCGGCAAGCCCTCCGAGGCAGCCACCGAGCCCGACGATGGCGATGATCCGCCGCATTGTGCAGCAATCGTCCGTTGACGTTGCCGTCAACTACTGCCGTCAGACGCCACAGTGGGCCCATCGGAATTAATATTCGAGGGGGCCCACTGTCATTAGCCAGATGGCGGCGAATTCGTTTCAACTCGCGCCGGCGGGGAGATATTACGCGTCAGAGGCGATGGCCATCACACCACCGAGACCCATTCCTGGCCCGATGATTCCATTGAAGTTGTAGCCGTCATCACAAAAGACCAACTCCACATCAGACGGCACCAGCCGCCTGAACCAGAGCGCGAACCTCGCAGCCAAATCAAGGGGAGAATCGAGATAGATGCAGGTCCCGTCCATGTGGGAGTAGCCCTCAAGCTCCCGGCCACCCTCCGAATAGGTCCAAACAACATCCCTGGATTCCTGAGATCCCTGTCGCTCGCGAATCACGGCAGTCGGCCAGTCTCGCTCCAAGGCTGTGATCAGGTCCGAGCGCCGAACCCTACGACTCTGGCCCTCGAAGATGGCTAGATACGTCACTGACCTGGTCCTTTCCTATGGGATCACGACTACACGGCCAGGGATGCCGTGCTTCTGCACAGGCCCGTAAAGTATGGCACAGCGCCTGATTCATTGGTGATGGCACGGAGTCCCACAAGCGGATTCCCTGGATCATTGATGACTGCAGCGTATCGGGAGAACTCATCATCCATTTTTGCGTCGATTTTCGCTTGGATGAAATCCGGAACCTTCCCGCCTGGCAAGAGGCCTTGCCAGGGCAATCCTGGCAGGGCCTCTTGGTAGCCGCCGATCAGCTATTCACTGAAGAATATGACCTTCATCTACCTTCCAAGTCCAGCCTCATCCACCAGCACCTTGCTGTCGGGAATGCGGAGGACCGTCGCCGTGTCGACGAAACTCCGATGATCACGCAAGGTCAGGTGAACCGTCGACTTCCGAAAGAACTTGGTACTTGGAAATTGCTTTGACTTGCAAGCGGATAGCTTCGCAGCATCGCGCATTATTCTCTTGATCCTCGAGAGTGACGCGACCGGTCAGCTGTGACATGAGAATCGATTCGTAGCAGGAGGACAGGATCTCCACCACATCATCTGTGCACAGCGATCCAGGATTTTCCTCGCAAAGCCGAACAATGCCCGTGAGAAACGGTCCAACTGCGGGCCGAACTGCAACATCAGGCAATGATTCATACCGTGCCAGAGCCTCTTCGGGGAACTCCTGGCTAAATTTCCACTCGCCCGAGCCAGGGGAGTACGCTCGAATTACATGACTAATGAATTCGGCATGCTCCGGCGGGAAAAATTCGGGAAATGGCGGGTCAAATAGACGGAGCGTGGCCTCGATTACGTCAAGGGGCAGGCCAAGAAGCTCACGACTCTCCAGTCTCTCTAGTACTCCAGTGAGAGTTCTCCATGTGCCCTGGTCAGCGGCTTGGGGACGGTGAGTGTAGCGAGGTCGAGGCGTGGGTGGGGCGGTTTTGACGTGGCGGTCCCACCCGCGGGTGGCCGCGCCGCATGTAGTGACAGCAGCGGGGAGAAAGCATCGGTGTGAGCGATGATCTGCCGACAGATGCGTGGGACCGGGAACTCAACGAGCTCTTCCTGCGGATCGGGGGCCGCTTCACGCGGGTGGAGCCCCGGCGCCGGATGAGGGACTACGTGTGGGGGCTGCTGGGCCCGGTAGGCCGCAAGAACAGCTGGCAGTTGGCCGAGTATGCCGGGCACCAGGCACCCCATGGCCTTCAGCATCTGCTGGCGGGCAGTCGCTGGGACGCGGACGAGGTCCGCGACGACCTCCAGGCCTACGCTGCCGAGCAACTCGGCTCCTTGGACGGCGTGTTCATCATCGATGACACCGGCTTCGTGAAGAAGGGAGCCGTCTCCGCCGGAGTCCAGCGTCAATACTCCGGAACGGCCGGCCGCACCGAGAACTGCCAAATCGGGGTTTTCGCCGCCTATGCCACGAGCCGTGGTCACGCCCTGGTCGACCGGGAGCTCTACCTGCCAAAGTCTTGGACCGACGACCGGGAACGATGCCGAGCCGCCCGGATCCCCGACGAGCGCGCCTTCGCGACGAAAGGCGAGCTGGCCCGCACCATGATCACGCGCGCGCTGGCCTCGCCCCTGCCCATCGCCTGGGTCACGGCCGACTCCGCCTACGGTCAGGACTCGCACTTCCGACGTTTCCTCGAAGACGCCCAACTCTCCTACGTGGTGGCGGTTCCTAACTGATCGTTTCAAAATGAGTTCAGCTCAGGGGCTTGGCAGTTGATGTGTTCGGGCGGCAGAGTGCTCCACGTGTCGGATGATCTTGTGCCT
>NZ_JBIVMI010000069.1:0-4427 GCF_044753005.1 Kitasatospora sp. NPDC088548 | reverse complement strand
CAGTTGCGCTCGCGTCACACACCACGGTCTACCGGATCAGGACCCGCCGCGAAGGTGAATCACACAGATTGATCACGACCGAATACGCGCCCTAGAGCCCCTTGGCGCCCAGCTGGGCCAAGTCGCCCTGCCACAGGTCGGCTTCGGTGGTGACCGGCACCACCTCCGCCTGAAGCTCCGGCTCGTGATCCTTCAGGGCGGCGATCACCATGTCCGTCTGCGCGAGAGTGAGCGGGGAGTTTCGCGTCCCGATCCGGAGAAGCCGCTTCGGGAAGTCCGTGGTCATGTCAGTCTGTCCTTTCGTGTCGGGTCTCTTGATAGGTAACGCGCCCGGGGAACTGGAGGGGCGCCCTGATTCGCGCGGCGACGGCCGGGTGAAGAACCGTCTTGGCTTCCTCGCGGGTCACCCAGCGCCACGCCGACAACTCCCGGGCCTGGAGGGAGATCCGGTCCGTGTCGGCGGTGCTGAGCATCGGTCCGGCCCACAGGAAGACGAGTCGGTCACGAGCGCCAGTGCGACGGGCTTGCGCCTACTCGACCGCGAACAGGTCGTCGCCCTGAAGATCAGCGTTGAGCCCCAGTTCCTCGCGGAACTCCCGGCGGGCAGCATCCAACGGTGACTCGCCGGCTTCGACGACCCCGCCGGGCAGGTGCCAACTCCCGAGACCGGCGGCCTGGACGAGCAGCAGCCGGAACGCCAGATCGGTGCATAGCACGTAGGCCGTAACAGGGTGTCCGGGTGCGGCGGTTGGCACATCGGTTCCTTTCTGTAGGTCCCGCTCCGACCGACCACCCGGGGGATTGCCAACAGGACGAACGGGCCTGCAACCCGAACGAGTGGCCAAGACAGCCCTTCCTGCACCCGTGCGGGTGGTCAGCGGAACCGGTCGGAGTCTGCGGGGTTCTCGCTGCGCAGAATGTCCTGCATCAGTCGGTCCAGCCCGGCCTCGGTAGCGGGCCGCTTCTCCCACGCGAGAAGGAGCGCAGCTTGCTGCCGGCGCCGCCCCGCCTCCCGCCGTCGCTGGTCGCGGACCGCCTCTCGGCGACTCGGACTCACGCACAGAACCGGCGGCCAGAACTGCACGTAGGCGCCCCACAGATCATGACGGTGTTCGCCGCGGCCGACACCCCACTACGGGCCAGGGCCGTGTGCGAGGCGATCGACCTGGAGACCGCGCCCAACACCGTCAACAACGTCCGATTGAAGCTCAAGCGGCTGGTCGAGCGCGGAGTCCTGGTCGAGCCCGAGCAAGGGTTGTTCACTCAGCCGCGGCCATAGGAGTCTGACGAGCCCGCGACCAGCCCACCTACCCCAACCGAAAGGCTGCTTGGCCAGCGGGCGGGCGCCCGGCCGACCGGGGTGAACCGGCCTGGGGCGCCGTGCTACTCCTGCGGTCGGAGGCGGGCGAGGTGCACAGTCAGGTCAGCGTTCAGCTCGACCGCGGCGGGAAGCACCTCCCGGATCTGGCGGAACACCTGCTCCCGGTCCGTGGCCGACAGGATCAGGTAGGCCGAGATGGTCGACAGGTGGTCCATGTACTCGCGAGCAGTCATCGTGAGCCGCCGTTCGATCTCGGCCTGCCGCACGTCGGTGAACCACTCGGACTGCTGGAGTTCGGTGCCCGGCCACTGCATGGCCTGCTCGGGCAGTGTGCCATCAGGGGACGGAATCTCGTCGGTGTCCAGGAACGGTACCTGGGCCTTCTGGACGGCCTGTGCCAATTCCAAGTCGGCCAGCCGGATTGGGCCGCCGAACGAGGCGAACACGCCGCCGGGCTCCAGCAGCGCCGCCATTCGCGGCCAGCGGCCCGCCGGGTTCGTCCAGTGCAGCGCCGCCGCCGCGTAGACCAGCCCGTACCGCTTGCCCAAGGGCAGCTCCTCGAATGCGGCCCGCTCCGTCTTGACCCCGGCTGGCACGTGCTTGCGCAGCTCGGCGAGCATTGCCTCGTCGGGCTCGGTCGCGGTGACCGAGACCCCGCGCTCGGCGAACAGGCGGGTTGCCTTGCCCGTTCCGGCGCCGATCTCCAGGGCGGTCCGCACCGGCCGACGCGCGTACGCCAGCACCAGGTCGAGGAGTTCGACCGGATATCCCGGGCGGAACCGTTCGTACGCGTGGGCCATCGCCCCGAAGCTGAGTGCACGCATCGTCATGCCAGGCATCCTGACAGGGGCGGCGGGTCGGCACGTGGAATATCGCGCGACCTCGCGCCCGGGGCGGTGACGCGCAGTTGGGGCAAGCTCCAGAGCTGATTGGCATAGCCGTTGTGGGTCAGAGGATCAGCGCGGTGCTGGGAGCCGAGGCATGCTCAGGTTGGCCAGGTGGGGCGAAAACTATGGCCAGCAACCGTGCAAAAGTGGCCATCAACGGTGCAAGGGAACAATGCGGACATCGCTTTACTTACCGCCCTCTCAAACCTGCCAGGGCCATTGGCCCAACAGCGGCAGTTGGTGGCTCGTCATGCAACGTTGACTGGGTATTCCGTCCGCCTGACCTGCATGCTGCGCGACCTCTGACGGCCCGGCCCGGCCTGACCGCAGCGGGCCCTCGCCGAGGCGGCGAGGGCCCGCGCACCGCGGCGGGAACCGATCTGAATCGCGCCGGCCATACGGCCCGATCTCGCTCGGGGCGCGCGCCTGATGGGGAATCATCTAGGCCATGGCAACAGACAGTTTCCTCCCCCCGTCCGGCACCCGCGACTTCCTCGCCGTGGAGTCCGACGCCCGCGAACGGGCGTTCGCCACAGTCCGAGAGGTGTTCGGCCGGTACGGCTTCCAGCCCCTCCAGACGCCCGCCTTCGAGCGGCTGGAAGTACTGACGGGCAAGTACGGCGACGAGGGCGACAAGCTTGTGTTCAAGATCCTTCGCCGCGGTGAGCACGAGGCCGGCGGGGAGGCGGATCTGGCCCTGCGGTACGACCACACCGTCCCCCTTGCCCGGGTGGTGGCGGCCTACGGCAGCCAACTGCCGGTGCCGTACAAGCGGTATGCACTGGCCCCGGTGTGGAGGGCCGACCGACCGGGCAGGGGCCGGTTCCGCGAGTTCGTCCAGTGCGACCTGGACGTGGTGGGAACAGCGTCCCCCCTCGCGGATGCCGAGGTGGTCTCGGCGTTGCACGAAGCACTGGAACGGCTCGGCGTCCCGGAGTTCCGGTTCCTGGTGAACAGCCGAAAGACGCTCGCCGGGCTGCTGGAGGTGTACGGGGTCCCGGCCGACCAGGGGGGCGGGGTGCTGATCACCCTGGACAAGCTCGACAAGCTCTCACCCGACGAGGTGGTCCGGGAGCTCGTGGCCGGTCGCGGTGCGCCCGGGACGACCGCTCACGGGCTTGTGGACGACCTCACCGCCCCGGATGCCACGGACCGGATCCGGAAGGAGCTGAAGGGCAGCGCGACCGGCCAGGAAGGACTGGCCGAGGTGGACCGGCTGCTCTCCCTGCTCTCCGGGACCGTCCCGCCCGGACGCATCGTGTTCGCGCCCAGCCTGGTTCGCGGGCTGGACTACTACACGGGCGTCATCTACGAGGTGACGGCGCCCGGCATGCCCGGCTCGATCGCCTCCGGCGGCCGGTACGACGGACTCATCGGGCGAATGTCCGGCAGTGACACACCCGCGTGCGGCGGCTCGCTGGGTATCGAACGGATTCTGCCACTGCTGTCCTCCGCCGCTCAGCAGCCGGCACCCGCACTGGACGTTGCCGTGACCGTGCTCGGCGAGGCCCTGGCCGACGACGCGTTCCGCATGGCTGCCGCCATCCGCCGCACCGGACAGCGCACGGGCGTCTACCTGGGGTCGAGCGGGAAGCTGGCCCGGCAGATGAAGTGGGCCGCAGACCAGGGCGCCCGGTTCTGCCTGATCTACGGCGAGCGGGAGCGGGAGGCCGGAGAGGTGATCGTCCGGGACATGGCCTCGGGCGAGCAGACGACGCACCCCGTTGACCAGGTGGCGGAACACTTCGCCCGGTAGACGAACACGACGGTGCCCCGCCCCCGAACGATCCGGGAACGGGGCACCGTGCTCATGGCACCTACTCGTCCAGGTACAGGACGGCGGTGATGGTCTTCTTGCAGGTGTCGCAGTGCATCGGCGCCTCGATCGACGCCAGGTCGCACTCGATCGTGGTCAACCGGTCGATGACTCCGGTCTCACGCTCCTTGCGCCAAGCCACCTCCCAGCGCTCGGTGTTGGCGGTCAGGGCGGCGAGCGCATCAAAGAAGTCGCACTCGGGGCGGACGGTCGGCCGGTCTCGGGGCCGTAGTGGCCGGCCTGGCGGGCGATCCAGGTGTATTCGGCGGTGCCGTCGGGGAGTTGGCGCAGTTCCCAGCGGCCGTGGCGGGTGATCGGGGGCGGTGGCGGGGTGGTTGCCCGTTCGCCGGGGTGCGGCATCCTCAGGGTCGCGAGGACGCCGAGGATCACGGTGGCGATCGCG
>NZ_JBIVMI010000068.1:0-4922 GCF_044753005.1 Kitasatospora sp. NPDC088548 | reverse complement strand
GCGCTGGTGTTGTTCGACGCCGCGCTGCGTTCGCCGGAGGCGCTGCTGGTCCCGGCCCGGCTGGACCGCGACGCGCTGCGCAAGCGGGCGGCGGGCGGCGAGCTGAACCCGCTGCTGCGCGGTCTGGTCCGCACCCCCCGCCGCACCGCCGCCACCGGCGCACCCGCCGACGACGGCCGTGAGGTCCTGTTCCGCAGGCTCTCCGCGGTGGGCGAGGCCGAACAGCTCCGGCTGCTCCTGGACCTGGTCCGGGCCAGCGCGGCCAAGGTGCTCGGCCAGAGCATCGACGAGACGGTGAAGCCCGCTCAGGCGTTCAAGGACGTCGGTTTCGACTCGCTGACCTCGCTGCGGATCCGCGGCAGCCTCACCGAGGCCACCGGTGTCCGGCTCCCGGCGACCCTGGTCTTCGACCACCCGACCCCGGCCGCCGTCGCCGAGCACCTGCGAGACCGGCTGGGCCTGGCGGGCTCGGTGGCCGTGCCGCCCGTCCTGCTCGAACTCGACCGGCTGGAACAGGCGTTGGCGGCCACGGCCGGGACGGCCGGCGCGTCCGGGGCGCCCGACGGACTGCGCGCCCAGGTGGCCGCCCGTCTGGAGGCCCTCACCGCCCGCTGGGCGGAGTCGGGCGAGGAACCCGAGACCGAGGGCGTCGACCTGGGCGCCGCCTCGGACGACGAGCTCTTCGACCTGATCGACAACGAACTCGGCCTTTCCTGATGACGGATACGAGGAAGAACCCCATGTCGAACGACGACAAGCTGCGCGACTACCTCAAGCGCGTCACGGCCGACCTCCAGCAGACCAAGCGCCGCCTGCGCGACGTCGAGGCCCGGCGCACCGAGCCGATCGCCATCGTCGGGATGGCCTGCCGGCTGCCCGGCGGCGTCGCCTCCCCGGCCGACCTGTGGCGCCTGGTCCACGACGGCACCGACGCCATGGCCCCGTTCCCCCGCGACCGGGGGTGGGACGTGGACGGCCTGTACGACCCCGACCCGGACGCCGCCGGGAAGACCTACGCGGAGGAGGGCGGATTCCTCGCCGACCCGGGCGGCTTCGACGCCGCGCTCTTCGGGATCTCGCCGCGCGAGGCGCTGGCGACGGACCCGCAGCAGCGGCTGCTGCTGGAGACCTCCTGGGAGGCCCTGGAGCGGGCCGGCATCGACCCGGCCTCGCTCAAGGGGCAGCCGGTCGGCGTCTACGCGGGGCTGATGTACCACGACTACGCGCACCACGTGCTCAACCTCCCGGAGGGCCTGGAGGGGTACTTCGGGATCGGCAACTCGGGCTCGGTCGCCTCCGGCCGGATCTCCTACACCCTCGGTCTCGAAGGCCCTTCGGTGACGGTGGACACCGCCTGCTCCTCCTCCCTGGTCGCCGTCCACCTGGCCGCCCAGGCGCTGCGCGACGGCGAGTGCACGCTGGCCCTGGCCGGCGGTGTCGCCGTGATGGCCACGCCGGAGGTGTTCGTCGACTTCGCCACCCAGCGAGGCCTGGCGCGCGACAGCCGCTGCAAGGCGTACGCGGACGCCGCCGACGGCACCGGCCTGGCCGAGGGCGTCGCCGTCCTCCTGCTGGAGCGGTTGTCGGATGCCCGGCGCCTGGGGCACGAGGTGCTGGCCGTGGTCCGGGGTTCGGCCGTCAACCAGGACGGTGCGTCCAACGGTCTGACCGCCCCGAACGGTCCCTCGCAGGAGCGGGTGATCCTCGCCGCCCTCGCCAACGCCGGGCTGACGGCGGCGGACGTCGACGCCGTCGAGGGCCACGGGACGGGGACCTCGCTGGGCGACCCGATCGAGGCGCAGGCGGTGCTGGCCACCTACGGGCAGGGCCGTTCGGCCGAACAGCCGCTGTGGCTGGGGTCGTTGAAGTCCAACATCGGCCACACCCAGGCCGCCGCCGGTGCGGCGGGCGTGATCAAGATGGTGGAGGCGCTGCGGCACGGCGTGCTGCCGAAGAGTCTGCACATCGACACGCCCACCTCGAAGGTCGACTGGGACTCGGGCGCGGTCGCGCTCCTCACCGAACGCCGCGACTGGCCGGAGGTCGACCGGCCGCGCCGGGCCGCCGTCTCCTCGTTCGGCGTCAGCGGCACCAACGCCCACGTGATCCTGGAGCAGGCCCCGGTCGGGGACGCGCCGCAGCCGGACGCCGAACCGACCGGTGCCGCACTGCCGTTGGTGCTGTCGGCCGCCTCCGAGGACGCCTTGCGTGCCCAGGCCGGCGCCTGGGGCCGGCTCCTGGCCGAGCAGCCGGACACCGGCCTGGCCCGTACGGCCCGCACCCTCGTCGCCGCGCGCACCCGGTTCACCGAGCGGGCCGTCGTGGTCGCCGCCGACCGGGCGCGGGCGCTGAGCGGGTTGAGGGCCCTGGCCGAGGGAGGGGCCGTGGCCGGGCTGGTGTCCGGTCGGGCGGAGGTGAGTGGTCGGTCGGTGTTCGTTTTCCCGGGTCAGGGTTCCCAGTGGGTGGGGATGGGGCGTCGGTTGCTCGCTGAATCCGTGGTCTTCGCGGAGGTTCTCGGTGAGATCGACGAGGCTTTGAAGTCTTATGTCGACTGGTCGTTGCTCGATGTGGTGAATCAGGTGCCGGGTGCGGCCTCGCTGGAGCGGGTGGACGTGGTGCAGCCGGTGTCGTTCGCGGTGAACGTCGGCCTGGCGCGGCTGTGGTTCTCGTTGGGTGTTGTTCCGGATGCGGTGGTGGGTCACTCGCAGGGGGAGATCGCGGCGGCGCATGTCGCGGGCATCCTCTCGCTGGAGGACGCGGCGGCGGTGGTGGCGTTGCGGTCGCAGGCCATCGCGCGGGGTCTGGCGGGTCGGGGCGGGATGGTGTCGGTCGGGCTGCCGCTCGCCGAGGTGACCGGCACGCTGCCGGACGGCGTGGAGGTCGCCGCTGTCAACGGTCCGTCCTCGGTCGTGGTGGCCGGTGACCCGGCGGGTCTGGACACGCTCGTCGTCTCGTACGAGGAGCAGGGTGTGCGCGTGCGGCGGATCCCGGTGGACTACGCCTCGCACACCTCGCACGTGGAGTCGATCGAGGCCGAACTCGCCGAGCTGCTGGGTTCGGTGAAGCCGCGGCCGGCTGTCGTCCCGTTCCTGTCGACGGTCGAGAGCCGCTGGCTGGAGGGTCCGGAGCTGGACGCGGGGTACTGGTACCGCAACCTGCGGCAGACCGTCCGCTTCGCCGAGGCCGTCGAGACCCTGGCGGGCGAGGGTTTCCGGGCGTTCGTCGAGGTCAGCGCGCACCCCGTGCTCGCGCACGCCGTCGTCGAGGCCCTGGCGGAGGCCGTCCAGGCGCCGACCGTCGTCACCGGGACCCTGCGCCGTGAGGACGGCGGCTGGGACCGCGTCCTGCTCGCCGCCGCCGAACTCCACGTGCACGGCCTGCCCGTGGACTGGTCCACGGCCTTCCCGGACGCCGCCCTCCTCCCCGCCTCCGAGCTGCCCACCTACCCTTTCCAGCACCAGCGCTACTGGCTGGAGACCCGCCCCGCCACCGACGTGGGCGCCGCCGGGCTGGCGCCCGTCGGGCACCCGCTGCTGGGCGCGGCGGTGCAACTGCCCGAGGGCGGGGCGCTCCTCACCGGACGGCTCGACCCGAAGGATCACCCGTGGCTCGCGGACCACGCCGTCGCCGGCACCGTCCTCGCCCCGGGGGTCGTGCTGCTGGAGCTGGCCTCGCGGGCCGGCGACGAGGCGGGCACACCCACCGTCGAGGAGCTGGTGATCGAGGCCCCGCTGCTCGTCCCCGGGCGCGGCGCCCTGCAGCTGCACCTGCGGGTGGACGCGCCGGAGGACGGCGCCCCCGACAGCCGGCGGCCGTTCGCCCTGTACTCACGGCCCGAGGACGGCGAGGGCGGTGCCTGGACGAGGCACGCCACCGGTTTCCTGGGCGGCGAGCAGGCGCCGGACACCGTCGCCCCCGGCGCGTGGCCACCGGCCGGCGCGGAGCCGGTCGCCCTGGACGGCTTCTACGAGCGGCTGGCGGACCGCGGCTTCGGCTACGGACCGGCGTTCCAGGGACTGCGGGCCGTCTGGCGGCTCGACGGCGAGGTGCACGCCGAGGTGTCTCTGCCCGCCGGCCGGGCCGCCGAGGACTTCGGCATCCACCCGGTGCTGCTGGACGCCGCTCTGCAGTCCACCAACTTCCTGGGCATCGCCGAGCCGGAGCCGGGCCACGTCCTGCTGCCGTTCGCCTGGAACGACGTGGCACTGTTCGCCACGCGTCCCACCGCCCTGCGGGTGCACGCCCGGCAGACCGGCCCGCACGCGTTCTCGCTCGTCCTCACCGACCCGACCGGCGGACCGGTGGCCTCGGTCGGCTCGCTGTCGCTGCGGCAGGTGCCGGTCGACCGGCTCGCCGGCCTCGGCGGGGCCGGTACCGACCACCTCTACCAGGTGGGCTGGACGCCTCTCGTCCTGCCCGCCGACGCCGCCGGTGTCGCCGCCCCGGCGGTGCTGGACCTGACCGCCGGGACGGCCGAGGGGCCCGAGGGCGCCCGGGCGCTGGTCGGCCGGGTCTCGGAGTTCCTGCACCAGGGACTCACCGATCCCGCCCGGAGCGGGGAGCCGCTGGCGGTCGTGACCGGGCCGCCGGACGCGGACCCGGCGGTCAACGCGGTGTGGGGGCTGGTCCGTTCGGTCCAGCAGGAGCAGCCCGGCCGGGTCGTGCTCCTCGGTGGCGAAGGGACGGGCTTCCCTGCCGCGGCGGTGGACCCGTCGGTGGTGGGCGGCCTGCTGGCGTCGGGCGAGAACCAGGCGCTCTGGCGCGACGGGACTGTGGTGGTGCCGCGCCTGGCGCGTGCTGAGGTGCCCGCCGGTGCCGGCCCGGTTTTGGATCCGGTGGGGACGGTGCTGGTGACCGGTGGTACGGGGACGCTGGGCGGGCTGGTGGCCCGGCATCTGGTGGAGTCGTACGGGGTGGGGCGG
>NZ_JBIVMI010000067.1:1864-5045 GCF_044753005.1 Kitasatospora sp. NPDC088548 | reverse complement strand
CGCCCGCTCCCGGACCTCACTGGGGTATGGCTTCCTCATAACGGACTCGATCCTTCCAAGAGAACGAGTCTCGGTCAAACCCGCAGCGGTTCACTTCCTCCCGAACAGCGTGCTCCAAGGCGGACTTGAGCACGGAGTGGATGTAGGCGAGGGTCAGCGGGGAGAGCCGCTTGCCGCAGCACGTGCCGATCGCGCAGCAGCGGGGCTGGTCGCGGGCCGCGTCGAGGCCGCGAGTGCAGCACTGGCAGGTGGTGCGGAGCTGGTTGAGCCATGCGCGCACATCCTTGGCGGTGAGCTTGGCGAGCTTCTTCTTGCCGAGGCCGGGTATCAGGTAGAGGCGGACGCAGGCTGTGTAGCGGGTGTGGGTGTTCTCGCGGAGCTGGTGGATGGCAACGTTCTCCAGCCAGTACGTCAGGTAGGCGGCGACGCTGCCCTGTGCGGTGAGTACGGGGACGCCGCGGTTGCTGACGGCGATCTTCTCGGTGAGCTTGGCGAGGGCTTCCTTGCGGGTGATGCCGTAGACGCGGACGCGCTTGCGGGTGTCGCCGGGGGCCAGGACGTAGCCGGCGGCTTCCCATCGGCCGTCCTTGCGCTGGTAGACGGTGCCGTCGCCGTTGGCGCGGACTCGGCGGGATGCAGGGGTGTCGCGGGGTGTGGTCATCAGGCAGCGTCCTGTTCGAGTCGGGTGCGAATGAAGTCGGTGAGCGCGCAGGCCGGGATGCGGCGGGCGCGGCCGAGGGTGATGGAGGCGAGCTGCCGGGTGCGGAGCAGGTCGTAGACGGCGGAGCGGCCAAGCTGGAGGCGGGCCATGACCTGGGGGACCGTCAGCAGGTCCGCGCCCGGCCCCGGGAACGGGACCATCAGCAGCCGCCCTCTGCTGTGAACTGCCGCTCCAGTTCTCTGCGATGCCAGACAGCGGCGGCGAGGAGTTCCGCGCCGGGGCTGTAGCCCGAGCCGTGGTAGGCCCAGTGGCCGATGACGAGGGTCGTGCTCGGGGCGAGGTCGGGCAGGCCGGCGTGTGTGCGGGCCTGTTCGGTGCGCCAGGCGCGGCGGGCATCGCGGCAGTTGGCCGAGGGTGACGGAGTAGCAGCGGGACTTGGTGGAGATGTGGCCCCGGAAGCCGAGCATGTGCGCCCACTTCCAGAGCTTGAGGTCGGCAAACTCCGGGCGCTGGCCCAGGTCCCAGCAGGTGCAGATCATCTGCCGCACGCGCCATTCGACGGCGAGGCGGGGCCGGGGGAGGGACTGGCCGGTACCCGAGCAGGCTCGGCATTCGACGGGCACGCCGGTCTGTGCGGACTGGGCCATCCCGCGTCCCTGGCACGCGCGGCAGAACAGCGCGCGGTCCAGGGCGCCGGAGGCGTCGGCCGACATGGTGGCGTACTTGGCCACGTACGCGGCGACGGCCTGACTGGTGAGTTCGGCGTCGGTGCCGAAGACGGCGATCTCGCGGACATCCACCTGTTCACCCCCGGCCAGTTCGCGTTTCCTTGAGCTAGTAGGTGTCGGCCGCGTAGAAGCGGGAGCAGGCAGGTCAGCGCGAGGCGTGACGGTTGCCGCACGCGGTGAGCAGGTTGCCGGTGGGCTCGTCGGCGGTGCTGTAGGAGCGCAGCACCTACCCGTGAGCGTGTGGACGGTGGTGGTCTGGCCGATCAGGCGCATGAGCTCGGTGCAGCCTCCGAGGCAGCGCCACCTACAACACCGCCGGCCAGACCGTCACATCCACGGACCCGCTCGGCCGCGTCAGCAGGACCGAATACGACACCCTCGGCCGCGCGGTCAAGGCCACCGCACCGCTGGGCGAATCCACCCGCACCCGGTTCGACACCCTCGGCAACCCGGCCGCCACCGACAACCTCGACCCCGCCGGCACCGTGCTGCGCACCACCACCGCCACCTTCGACCTCGAAGGACGCGTGCTCACCAGCACCAGCCCGACCACCGGCGCCGTCACCACCAGCGAGTACGACCGGCTCGGCCGCACGGTGAAGCTCACCGAACCGGTCGCCGCAGGCCAGTCGATCGTCACCACCTTCGGCTACGACGCCGCGGGCAACCGCACCCGCCTCACCGACGGCAAGGGCAACAGCACCGTCTACACCTTCAACGCGTGGGGCCTGCCCGAGTCCACCGTCGAGCCCGCCACCGCGGCGCACCCCGCCGCAGCCGACCGCACCTGGACCACCGCCTACGACGTGGCCGCACAGGCCGTCAGGCTGACCGAACCGGGAGGCGTGACCCGCACCCGCGGCTACGACCCCGCCGGGCGCCTGGTCCGCGAGAGCGGCACCGGCGCCGAGGCGAACACCACCGACCGGGAACTGGAGTACGACAAGGCCGGGCGGCTGGTCAAGCACAACTCCTCCGGCCTCACCGGACAGCTCTACGCCTACAACGACCGCGGCCTGCTGCTCAAGGCAGGCACCGATCTGAACGCCGCGAGCCAGACCTGGGAGTACGACGCCGACGGGCGCCTCACCAAGCGCTGGGACAAGGACACCGACACCACCCTCTTCGGCTACAAGGCCGACGGACGACTGGACTGGGCGTACAACCCCCGGACCCGGACCCAGAACCGGTACGGCTACGACGGCGACGGCCGCCTCAGCGCGCAGTCGTACGTCGCACCCGACCCGGCCGACGCCACCAAGCTCAAGACGATGTCCGAACGCCGGCTCGGTTACGACCCGCTCGGCCGCCTCACCGGCGACCAGCTGCTCGTCGGTGCCAACACCGGCACCCCGCTCACCGGCACCGCGTACGAGTACGACCTCGACGACCGGCTGACCCGCAAGACCGTCAGCGGCACCGCCACCGACCCGGTGAAGGACAACCGCTACGGCTACGACCAGGCCGGACGCCTCACCTCCTGGACGGCGGACACGACCATGACCGCGTACGGGTGGGACGCGGCCGGCAACCGCACCAAGGCCGGTACCGCGACCGCCGCCTACGACGAGCGCAACCGCCTGCTCTCCGACGGCACCAGCACCTACCGCTACACCCCGCGCGGCACCCTCGCCGCGGTCACCACCGCCGGGGCCGACGAGATCCTCAAGAACGACGCCTTCGGCCGACTGATCACCGACGGCACCAGCACCTACCGCTACACCCCGCGCGGCACCCTCGCCGCGGTCACCACCGCCGGGGCCGACGAGATCCTCAAGAACGACGCCTTCGG
>NZ_JBIVMI010000067.1:0-1769 GCF_044753005.1 Kitasatospora sp. NPDC088548 | reverse complement strand
TACGGCCGACTGATCACCGACGGCACCACCGCCTACACCTACGACGGCCTGGACCGGGTCACCACCCGCAACGCCGCCAGGTTCAGCTACGACGGAGGCTCCAACAACCTCACCGGCGACGGAACCTGGAGCTACGCCCGCGACAGCGCGGGCAATCTCCTCGGCGCCACCGACGGCACCACCAACCTGCGCGTGCGGACCGACCAGCACACCGACGCCACCGCCACCCTCGACACCAACGGCACCTCCGTCACCGGCACCACCACCTACGACCCCTTCGGCAAACCCACCGCCACCAGCGGCACCCGCTCCAGCCTCGGCTACCAGAGCGGCTGGACCGACCCCACCACCGGCGACGTCAACATGCACGCCCGCTGGTACCGCCCCGGCACCGGCGGCTTCACCAGCCGCGACTCCTGGCAGCTCGACCCCACCCCGTCCGCCCAGGCCGACCGCTACACCTACGTGAACGGCAACCCGCTCGGCGGAACGGACCCCAGCGGGCACGAGCGGATGATGGGCTATGAAGGCGCCGCCGGCGGCCCTGTCACCCTCACCCCCACCGGCGCCGGCAACATATGGAGTTGGGGCAAGGGCTCGGAGAGAGCCGTCGCCGGCGGTTCGCTCATGGCTGTCGGCGGAGCAGTCAGCGCGCTCACCGGAGCAGGAACGGCCGCAGTGCCGCAGACCGCGACGGCGACCGGCACGACTACCTACTTCGACGAGATCTACTGGGAGAAGGTGGCCGCCCGCGACTGGATACGTCCACCCGGCCCCGGTAAGTGCCTGGGAAACTGCCGGGTGGTCAGGGACCCGCCGCGTCCCCCGGTGGTCAAGCCGGAACCCCCCAAGCCGCTCTGGGAGCCGTTCAGGACCACCATCCAGCGTCCCACCCCCAAGCCCGACTGGGAGCCGCCGAAGTCCGGCGACATCCTCAAGGTCATCGCCGCGATCTACAACGTGGCCGACCTGTTGGAGAAGCTGAACCTGGATCAGAATGCCACTCCCGATGTGGAGGCCGAGGATCAGGAGGTTCCGGCTGTTGGCCCCGGTAGCCGGGCCTCTGGGGATCGTTGCGACGATGGCCCGAGAGACACCGCTCAAAATGTGCATGGGAATATCACTTACTTTCCCAGGGAGCGCTTCAGGCCTGGTCCTGATGAGTGCAGGGCGACTGGCGCTGCAGGCTAATTCTCGGGACCGCAGGATATGGAGGACGGTACAGGCACGGCGTGGAGAAATCTTCCGCAGAGGCCCATGGTGGCTCCTCCGGATTTTTGGACACTGCCCGAAGGGCGGCGAGCTCGTGGCCACCTGATGGGCAGGCAGTATGGTGGTTCGGGTGATAATCTGCGCAATCTGGTGCCGCTCTGGGCGATCGCCAACCGCGACGTCGTGAAGGGTGTCGAGATGGATTTGGCCGGAGTGATTAAGAAGGGTGGACAGGAAGTGAAATATGAAGTCCTGGCCATCTATGACGGGAAGAAGTCGGGAGTGCCCAAAGCTATTCATATTGAGGCGCACGGCACGCTCGGTCTCAATGTGGACTGTCTGGTGATGAATAATAACGAACTAAAGGAAAAAGTAAACCTGTCTGTGGTTCCTGTAGCTTGGGATGGTGAGATGAGACGGGTTGATTTTCGCGAAATGATTGATGTTGACTCATGGTCTAGCCCCAATGCCGGTGACTTTGTGGTCGGTGTCTCGTTGGTTGTGGTGTGGCGAGGGTGGGGCAGGTCAAGTCGCCTGCGGATGAGCGGATATCGGAC
>NZ_JBIVMI010000066.1:0-5234 GCF_044753005.1 Kitasatospora sp. NPDC088548 | reverse complement strand
CGGCGACGACGATCTTCGCGGAGGTGGTGGCGCGGGTGGGGGCGGCCGCGTTAGAGCTTGCGAAGTCCACTGAGGACCCTTTCGAGCAGCGTGACGTCGGGCTGGTTTCCGGATTCGCCGCCGGAAGCGGGCTGGTGGATGGCGACGAGGCCGGCCTCGGCCAGGTCGGCCACGAGGATGCGGGCCACCCCCAGAGGAAGGGCGAGCAGGGCCGACACCTCGGCGACGGACTTGACCTCCGTGCACAGGGTGCAGATCCGCTGGTGCTCGGGGAGCAGGGTGGCCAGGCGCTGCGGGTCGACGTTGGCGGAGACGAGTGCCTCCAGCGCCAGTTCGTAGCGCGGCCGGGTGCGTCCGCCGGTCATCGCGAACGGCCGGATCAGCGGGCCCGAGTCGTACTCGTCCTCGAACTCCTCGACGTGCCCCGGCTCTTCGGCCGGCGGTCGGCCGGGTCCGTGGCCGGGGGCGTGCCCCGGTGCCGGGTAGCCGGGCGGCGGGGCGTCGAACGAGGGCTGCGGCTGGGCGTACTGGCCGTACTGGTCGGGCGCGTACGGCTGGCCGTACTCGTGCCGGCCGTACTGCTGGCCGTACTGCCGGCCGTGCTGCGGCCGGCCGTACTCCTGACCGTGGCCGACGACGCCGGGTGCTCCGAAGGCGTCATGGCCTGTGCCAGGGTACGGAACGCCGTACTGGCCGCTACGGTCGTCGGGCGGTGTCACGGTTCCTCTCCTCACAAGGTGCGGCGGTGCGGTGCGAGCTCGGGCGCAGGTCCTGAGCCGGTGGTGCGAAGGCCGTACAACGTCCGAACCCGAGCCCGCCGAAGCGGGCCCGGGACGGGCGTGGAGGTGCTTCGAATACCTGGACGGTATCCGACGGACCGTCAGTGCAGGAGACTGCCCTGGAGTTCCGCGCGGAGTGCGGGGGTGAGGACGGCGCCGGCCCGGTCGACGAGCAGGGCCATTTCGTATCCGACGAGGCCGATGTCGGAGTCGGGGGAGGCGAGTACGGCGAGGGCGGAGCCGTCGCTGACCGCCATGAGGAAGAGGAATCCGCGTTCCATCTCGACGACGGTCTGGTTGACCTCGCCGCCCTCGAAGATCCGGCTGGCGCCGGAGGTGAGGGAGGTGAGGCCGGAGGCGACGGCGGCGAGCTGGTCGGCGCGGTCGCGGGGGAATCCCTCGGACATGCACAGCAGGAGGCCGTCCGCGGAGACCACCACCGTGTGCGACACCCCGGGGGTGTTGTCCACGAAATTGGTGATCAGCCAGTTCAGGTTCTGTGCGGCCTGGCTCATCTGACTCAACTCAACGCTCCTGGTGGTTCGAGCCGCCGAAGAGATCGGTGCTGCGGTTCGGCTGTCCGTTGCCGGACGGGTCTACCTGATCGGGGTCGATCCGGAAGCTTCCGGTGCTGCCGGCGCTGCGGCCCTGCTCCACACCGCGGCGCAGGTTGGTGAGGCGTCCCCGAACCTCCTCGGGGCTGCGGGAGACCTGCGGCCCGTCCTGCGGGGTGGGCTTGGCGTTGCCGGCCACCAGGTTCTGCTTGGGCACCCGCCGGGGCAGGCCGGACGGGGTGGTGCCGCCGGAGGCGGGCTCGCGCAGCTGCTCGGCGCGCTGCCAGTCGCCGTCGTTGGGCGACTGCCAGGCGGCGGTGGCCGGGCCGGTCGGGCCGGTGGGCCCGTAGCCGCCCAGCGCGGACACCTCGTGTCCGCGCGGTTCGGTGGGCGCCGAGGTGTCCTTGGCGCCGGCGAACCAGTTCGGGCTCTCGCCGGTGCCCCGGCCGTCGCTCTGCTGGGCCGGGTTCAGGCCGCCGTTGCTCAGCTGCTGGCCGGGACGGCGCTGCGGCAGCCCGGACGGCAGGGTGGCGGTGGGCTCGGCCGTGGGCCCGGCGGCGGGCAGTGCGGGCGGCTCCGGGGTGTACGGGTGGCCTGCGGGGGCCTCCTCGACCGGGTGGCCGTACTGCTCGTCGGCGTAGCCGTCGTAGCCCTGGTAGTCCTGCTGGTCCTGCTGGTCCTGGTAGCCCTGCGGGGCGTACTGGTCGTCGGCGTAGCCGGACTGGTCGTAACCCTGCTGCGGGTACTGGCCGTAGGCGTCCTGGCCGTACTCGTCGGCGCGGCCGTACGACCCGTCGGTGTACTGGCCGTCGCCGTAGCCGGACTGGTCGTAGCCCTGCGGGGCGTACTGGTCGTCCTGGCCGTACGGCTGGTAGTCGCCCTCGGACCGGTACCCGTCCTCCTCGACCTCGGCGTCGAGCACCGGCGGCTCGGTGGCGTGCGGGCCGGCCTCCAGGGCCGCGCGGCGGACCTGGTCGAGCCGCTGCGAGCGCTGGACGGCCTCCAGGGCCGGGCTGAAGCCGGTGCTGCCGGCGTTGCCCTGACCGGTGAGGTGGTCGTCGAAGCCCAGCTCGGCGGCGCTGCGCGGACCGTCCTGGGGGGCGGCGGCCCAGTCGGGCTGGGCCGGCTCCTGGTCGGGGAAGATCCGGGAGACGGTGAACTGCTCCTCCGGCTCCGGCGCCGCGCCCGTCCGGGTCAGGAACGGCGGGATCATCACCAGCGAGGTGGTGCCGGCCGACTCCCCGGACGGGCGGAGCTGGACGCGGATGTCGTGCCGCTGGGAGAGCCGGCCGACCACGAACAGGCCCATGCGGCGGGAGATGGTGGCGTCGACGGTGGGCGGCTCGGCGAGCTTCTCGTTGATCTCGGCGAAGTCCTCGGCGGTGAGGCCGATGCCCTTGTCGTGGATCTCGACCAGCACCCGGCCGTCCGGCAGGCGGGTGGCGTTGACCAGCACCCGGGTCTGCGGGCTGGAGAACGAGGTGGCGTTCTCCAGCAGCTCGGCGAGCAGGTGGACGAGGTCGGTCACGGCGGCGCCGACGACCTCGGTCTCGGGGATGCCGGCCAGCTCGACGCGCTCGTACTGCTCCACCTCGGAGGCGGCGGCGCGGAGCACGTCGACCAGCGGGACCGGGGTGTTCCAGCGGCGGCCGGCCTCCTCGCCCGCGAGGACGAGCAGGTTCTCACCGTTGCGGCGCATACGGGTGGCCAGGTGGTCCAGCTTGAAGAGGTTCTCCAGCTGGTCCGGGTCGGCCTCGTTGTTCTCCAGGTCGGTGATCAGCGCCAGCTGGCGCTGGATCAGGCTCTGGCTGCGGCGCGACAGGTTGGTGAAGATCGCGTTGACGTTCCCTCGCAGCAGCGCCTGTTCGGCGGCGAGCGCCACGGCCTGCCGGTGGACCTGGTCGAAGGCCCGGGCGACCTCGCCGATCTCGTCCTTGCCGTGCAGCGGGATCGGGGTGACGGAGGTGTCCACCCGGTCGGGGTCGGTCTTGGAGAGCTTCTCGACCAGGTCCGGCAGACGGTGGTCGGCGATCTCCAGGGCGGCGTTGCGCAGGGTGCGCATGCCGAGAATCATCGAGCGGGCCACGTAGCCGGTGAGCACACCGGCGAGGACCAGCGCGGCGAGCACGATCGCCGAGTTGAGGATGGCGTCGTAGAGCGCGTTGTCCTTGAGGTCCGACGCGTCGTCGAGGACGTCCTTCAGCAGCGCGACCTCGGTGGAACGCAGCGCGGCGATGTGGGTGTTGGCGGCCTGGTTCCAGTTCTCCGGGGTCAGACCGGCGTCCTTGGCCTCCTTGTACGCCGCGTCGGCGGCCGGCTTGCCCCGGCTGTAGCCGTCGGCGGCGGCCTGGCTGTACGCGTTGCCGATGGCCAGCAGGCCCTGCATGGTGGGCGCGCTGCCGTTGGGCATCCGGTAGGCGGCGCGCTGATCGGCGTTGGCCTGGGCGACCTGGGCCTCGGCGTACTTGAGGGCGTCCTCGGGGGCGCTGCCGGTGTTGAACTCGGACAGCGACACCTGCTCCAGCTTCTGGGAGACCAGGAGCTGCTGGATCAGGTCGGTGTTCTCGTACCGGGTGGTGGCGTTGGACGTGATGCCGACCAGCAGGTGGAGCATGAGCGCGCGCTGGGTCGAGGCGGAGGCCTTGGCCAGCGACATGGCGTAGATCGCGCGGCCCTTGCTGGTCATGTTGGTGCTGCCGAGGCCGACCGAGTTGTCGTAGGCGAGCAGCGGCGCGGCCATCACCGAGTACGCGGACTGCGTGGCGGTGGCGAACAGCTCCTTGCCGTAGGCGACCTGGCGCAGGTGCGGCAGGTCGGCGACGAGGCTCTGGAAGGTGGCGTGGCGCCGGGGCAGCTCGCCGGACCGGTCGGTGGCCTCGTAGGCGGCGTTGTAGGCCTTCAGCGCGGTGTCCGTGGTGGCGCGGCTCCTGGTGACCTCACCGGTCGGGTCCTGGCCGGTCAGCAGGGGTATGAGCGTTCGGTCGCGCTCGTTCTCGAGCGCCTCGGCGAGCTCGGTGGCCGCCTGGGCGAGTTCGGCCGTCTTCTCGGCGCGCGAGGCCTTGATGAAGCCGTCGACCGAGGTGTTGACGCGCAGGCCGCCGAAGACCAGGGCGATGACGACCGGGATCAGCAGAATCGCGATCAGACGGGCGGGCACGCGCCAGTTGCGGGGCCGGACGAAGTCGTAGCGGCCGCCGCCCTTGCCGCCGCCGTCGGCCTCCGCGGAACCGCCGCCGGTGCGGCGCTCCTTGGACGCGGCCGGGGGCTGCGGGGCCGGGGTGACCGGGGGGCGTTCATCGGCAGGGGTGAACGCCGAGAATCCGGCCGGGTCCGTTGCGGTACCGTTCGGCTCGCTCTGGCGGGGCTCGGAGCGCCGCTGCGGGGCGACTTGCTGCTTACGCCTCACTCGACAACAACCTCTCGGCCGGCATGGCGGCCATGGATCAATCCAGCGCTACCCCTAGCAGCTGCCCGCTGCCGGGTGGGACTGTCGTACGGGTTTTAGGGGTAGCTGGAATTTCAGCACGTGCAGGGATGAGGGACAAACAGCTCTCGGTTGCCGCCCGCTGCGGCACATTTGGGACATTCATCAACATGATGGCGCAAAACCGTGGTCTTCTGGCGCTGAGTGGCGTGGACGAGCTACGCGGAGTCACTGTTGATCACAAAATGCCTACCGAACTGTTATCGGCTGCTTATGCGTGGGTCTTGCGCGGTGCCCCGTGACGACACCCGTCGTACCCGGAGGTGCCCCGGCGGCCCGTCGTGGACAACGGGCCGCCAGGGCCGCCGACCTGCGGTTCCGGCTCAGCGGAGGCGGGCGAGGAGGGCGTGTTCGACGAGGGTGATGAGGGCGCTTTTGGCGCTGTCGCGTCGTCGGGCGTCGAGGGTGATGACGGGG
>NZ_JBIVMI010000065.1:0-5437 GCF_044753005.1 Kitasatospora sp. NPDC088548 | reverse complement strand
CAGGCACAAGATCATCCGACACGTGGAGCACTCTGCCGCCCGAACACATCAACTGCCAAGCCCCTGAGCTGAACTCATTTTGAAACGATCAGTTAACCCCGGCCAAGGTGGGCCCTATCTCAGCGCGCGCCTGGCAACCTACGACGGCGTACCGACCTGTGGGATGCTCCTCGACAACTGGACGGACCTCAACGCCGCCGACCTCCGTCGAGTGATCGACGACATCGAGACCTACCTCCCGAAGCTGCGGATCGTCGCTGCGCAGCTTGCTGACGCTGAGATCCGGAGTTCGGCTACTCAAGGAATCTCGGCTTGAGCGCTCGGTTGTCGGCACCTACGGGATCGAGAGCCCTCTCGAAGACAACCGAGCCAGGCCAACGGAAAGGGCGGCTCGACTTCGGCGGGCCCGACAACACCCCAGGAGGCCATCCGGCTGTCGGCGGCGGCCTGCGGGCCGGCGCCGACGTCCTCAGCGCCGCGCTGATTACCGCCGCGCTGATGCTCGGCATCTACACCATCGTCGGCACCGGCGAGCACGGCTGAGGCTCCGCCCGCACCCTCGCCTCGGCGCGCTCTCGCTCGCCCTGCTGGCCGGCTTCCTGCTCCGCCAGGCCAGGACCGCCCAACCCCTGCTCCCGCTGCGGATGTTCCGTTCACGCGAGGTCTCCGGCGCCAACGCCGTGCAGGTGCTGACGATCTCCGCTCTGTTCGCCTTCCAGATCCTGGTCGCGCTCTACCTCCAGATCGTCCGCGGCTATGCGCCGCCGCGATTGGCCTCGCGCTACTCCCGGCCGCGCTCACCATCGGCACCGTCTCGCTCGCGCTGTCCGCCCGGCTGAACGCCTGCTTCAGCGAGCGCCCGATGCTGCTGACCGGGCTGGTGCTGCTGGTCGCCGCCCTGGCGCTGCTGACCCGGCTGCCCGCGGACGGGAGCTACATCCTCGACCTGCCGCCCACGATGCTGCTCGCGGCCGGCTTCGGCCTGACGATCTCGGCGCTCACCGTGCTCGGCATGTCGGGCGCGGGACCGGCAGACGCGGGCACCGCTTCCGGCTTCTCCAACACCACCCAGCAGGTCGGCGGCGCGCTCGGGGTCGCTGTCCTCACCACCCTCGCCGACGGCCGTACAGGGCCCTCGCGGCGGCCGGGCACCCGGCGGGCGAGGCGCTCACAGCCGTGTTCCGGCTCGCCTTAGCGGTGTCCACGGACCTGCTGACGGTGGCTCTGCTGCCTGCCGCCACGGTCCTGCGCCCGACCGGAGGGCCGCAGTTGGAGCCAGGCCAGCAAGCCTTGCCTCGGCCCGCGTTCGGCGCGGCCCGGGGAGCCCGGCGTCACGGCCAGACCAGGCAGTACAGCTGGTGCCCGCCTCGTCCAGCCGGTTGGCGAAGTCCTGCCGCTCGTGCAGCTATTGGTCCCCGCAAGCCCGCAACCTGCGCTTTTGTTGCCAAAGTGCCACTGACCAGCGAAAACTACCTTCAGTGGTTGACGCTGGTCAGCGGCGTTTTCCACCCTCATGTGCCCTGGATGTGCCCTCGCTTCGCGCCGGTTTTCAGCGCCTTGCGAGGAGGCCGAGACCGCTGATCGGCAGGTCAGCCGGCGGCGGGCGAGCCGCTGCTGCTGCGGTCGTCGAGGACGATGTGCGGCTGCTGCAGGCGGTCGCTGCCGACCTCCTCGTCAGCGGGTCGGGTGCTGTTGATGACGGCGGCGATGCGCTCGTAGCTGGTGACGGCGAGGGTCCAGGTCTCGATGCCGGTGTCCTTGCCGAGGCCGCCGCACACGGTCTCCCGGAGCGCGTTGAGAAGGGCGAGGGTGCTGCGGCCGGAGAGGATCGTGTCCTCGTTGCTGTCGTTGGCCGGCTTCGAGAAGTGGTCGGTGCCTTCGACCTGAGCAGCCAGGAAGTCCCAGGTCTCGGGGTGGCAGGAGATCGCGACGGTCTTCACCGCGGCGGCCTTGCGGAGAGTGTTGACGTGGTTCTCCCAGACGAAGGGCTCCGGGATCAGGCCGGACACGTCGTTGGCGCAACTGCTCGGGAGATCGTCGACTGCTGCCTGCTCCTGTGCGACTGCATCCGTACGCTCGGGTTCGACCTCCGTGTCCTGCACCGTGGCGACGGAGGGGCACAGGAGATCTGCGAGCTGAGCAACGACCTCGGTTGCGATCAGCCGTGCCTGGCCCTCCGGAGGGCTGGTGGCGGTGGTCGGCTGGGGTTCGGGCGCTTCTGCGGGCTGCGCTTCCGGTTCGGGTGCGGAAGGCTCCGGAAGGGCACCCTGGTGCTCGGCGAGCTTGGCGGCCACCTCGGCGGCGATCTGGCTGAGCTGGTCCTTCGTGAGAGCGTTCGGGGTAACCGGCGTGTGGTCGGCGGGGGTGGTCTCGGACACGGTCGTCTCCTCGCTGTCGGATTCCGCGGCCTCGCCGGTCACGGTGGGGGTGGCCGACTCTGCGGCCTGTTCGGATGCCGGGGGCTCGGCGCTGGGAAGCTCGGTGATGTCGACGGGACCGTCCCTGTCGTCGTCGCCGGGAGGGTGAACGGCGTCGTTCTGGTCGTCCGCCTCCGAGGAGGTTCCCGCGGGCTGGCTTACGGCCTCGGGGGAGTCAATGGAGGACCGAGGCGGCTCGTCGTGGCCGACTCCCAAGGAGGATCGGCTGCTGTCTTGCAGGGCGCTGAGCTCAGCCCGCAGGTTGCCCAGCTGGCGGTGGAGGCTGCGGTTGTCCTGATGGGCGCGGCTGGCTTCCTGCTGTTCCCGGGCGATCGCCTCGAAGAACTCGTCGCGGTGTTCACTCAGGCCGGCCGCCAGCGTGGCGCTGAGTTCGGTCCGCAGGTTGTCAGTGTTGTTGCGGATCTCCTCCAGGCCGGCCTGCAGGGCCGCCCCGACCTCTACACGCAGCAGTTCGACCTGATGGGCGGTGCCCCTCGCCATATTCCCTCCCGATCTCGCGCGCCTGTCGGGCTCGCGGCGGGTACAGCGTGGCGGCAAGGGCCAGTGCGTGATGAGGAGATGGCGGGGACTGTCGAGATCGTATCGATTACTGTCTGAGATCAGATCATCACGCTGGAGCCGTGGTTCGCCAGTTCGATCCGCGCCTTCTCCGGAGCGAAGCGCTGTACTCCTGTGCGCCTCGCCATTACGACTCGAACAGGGTCGGCTGGTTCCAGGGCGAGGCTATGGGTTGCCCTTGAGGGCCGAGTAGGCGTACCAGTTGGTCGGCTTCGTGTTCGGTGAGGTCGGAGAGGAGGCGCGCCGTTGTGCCGATGAGTTCATCAAGGGGAACGTGGCTGCGGGCACCTCGTGCACTGGCCAAGCGGTAGGTGAAGCTGCAGTGCAAGACCGCGCCGGACGGTGTTGGCGCATCCGCCTCGATGACCGCCTCAGCCCGGCCCAGCGCCTCGCTGATGCCGGCGAGCTGGGAGTCGTGAACGACATTGTCTCCAGGGCTGTCGTAACCGATGCGGCGATCGGTGACGAGCATACGGATCGACGTAAGCGGGACGGAGAACCGGTCGGCCCGGGCGCGCACTTCGTCCAGAGTGGGCTCGTCGTACCTTTCGGTCGTGTCGAGATCCTTCTGCGTCTGGGCGACGTACGCCCGAAAGCGCGACATCTGCAGAACGAGGTTGCCGTGATCCACTGCCCAGCGCCAAGGGCCAATCGGCGCGTTGGACGTGCTCCCCGGAGCAAGCACGCAAACGTGGCTCTGCCACTGCTGAGCCGCCGGCCGCATGAGGTGCTGAAGGTTCTCCGGGTCACGGACCGGTGTGCGGAGTAGGAGCGGCAGGCTGATCAAGGGAAGCAGGCGACCCCAGAAGCCGCTGTCAGGAATCTCCTCAGCACTGAGAAGGTAAGCGAGGGTGGATTCGTCCAGACGGCCGGAGCGTCGAAGCGTGCCCGGGAAACTGGCCAGGGTGGAGCCTCCGCCCTGCCACAGAGCAGCCATGAAGGCCGTCATCCGGTCCGCGACCAAGGGCACCATCCGGGCGGATACCGCTTCCACTGCCACACGCGTCGGTGCGACATCTCCTTCACGGGCAGCTTCCACGCCGGTGACGACAGCGCTCCTGAACCGGGTGATCGCAGGGCCGTCCAGGGCGCCATGCCCGCCTTCGATCACCGAGCTGGAGATGAGCCGAGGGACGCTCGGGGTGTCCTGGGTGGGAACCAGCTCACCGAAGGCCGGAGTGTCAAGAAGCAGAGTTTGGTGTTCGGTGGCTGACGGTTGGAGATCTGCCGCCGCACGGGACGCTTCGAGCTGCCCCAGGGACACGATCATCGGTCGGTCCTTGGTCTGCAGCCGAGCGATGTCGTCCTGGAGCTCCGCCGGGTTGGCCGTTGTCCGGAGATAGACGTGTCGGTCTGGGGTGCGGGTCGCCTGCGGCCAGCGGATCACCATGTCCGGGGCGTAGGTGTGGTTGAAGAAGCCCGTCGCGATGACCTCGGCCCGGGGGTCCATCCGGCGCAGTTGGTGCCCGATGATCTCCTTGACCCGGCCGAAGGGCTGCCTTGGGTCCGTGTCGTCGAGCGCGGCCATGATCGCCCGCGATGCCTGATTCACCACTGCTCTCCCTTGCGGATCAGTTCGGCAGCCACGATGGCTTCCCAGTCCTTGAGGGGGACCAGCGTCTCCTGCTTCTCTGACAGCACGATCAGCCACAGCCGCGACGCGACCATCGCAACGATCTCGGGGTCGATCACCGCCTCAGCGGCAGCTCGGTCAGCCGTTCCGAAGACGCGGTCGTGGTGGAGCAGAACCGCCGTCTCGACATGCTTCGGCGAGTCCAACTGCGACCAGGTGTTGGCGCGGAAGGGAGCCCATGTGATCCACATGAGGTGATCACTCAGAAGATGGCCGTTCTGGCACGCGACGTAACACTTCGCAACGAACTCGTCGAACTGATTTCCCTGGTCGCTGGGCTGCTGGTAGTTCTTCACCTCGGCACAGAACATGTCCCCGTGGTAGGGAGCGCCGCGCATGGCGCCTCCCAGGTCGAAGGAGAACGTCTGCCCGCCATGAGGCCATGCCAGAGTCAGCCGTCGGGCGCACGACGGCGAGTCGGTGTTCGCATACGCGCCCGAGATTCTCATGGTGCCCTCAAGCCACATCTTTGCCCGGCGGGCGCCTGAGAATCCTTTGAGGTGGGCGTCTTCCCCCACTGCCACGTTGATCAGCGTAGAGGACTCCAGCAGCTCACACCACGGGCGGGGCACTGGAACGGCTGCTCTCAAGGTCCGATTGGCAGCGACCAGTGCTGTCGCCTGAGGCGCGTGTAGGGCTGGGTTGGCTCGCCGAGACAATCCTCGACGAGCCGCGTCATGCCGCAGTCGGCTCCTAGCCGTAGCGAGAGAAGGTGTGAACCGCTGCGGGTTCTGCAGAGACTCTAGATTGTTGCTGTGACCTGCAGGTTTGGCTGCTGTTGGCTGTAGTAGGCGGCTTCGTACTCGGC
>NZ_JBIVMI010000064.1:0-6000 GCF_044753005.1 Kitasatospora sp. NPDC088548 | reverse complement strand
CCGGGGCCTGCTCAACTCGATCCCGCGGCTGGACCAGAAGGGGCAGAACCTCTACGCCATCCAGGGCCTGCCGCCGAGCCTGCTGCGGATCCCGCCGGGTTGCGCGTTCAACCCGCGCTGCCCGCGGGCTCAGGACATCTGCCGGGCCGAGGTGCCGGAGCTGTTCCCGGTCACCGAGGAGGACGGCACCACGGCGGCCGGGCGGGGCAGCGCCTGCTTCTTCTGGAAGGAGACCCTCCATGACCGCTAACGGGTCCACCGCACTGAGGGCGGCGGTACCGGAGGAGGCCGCGTTCGCGCAGGAGGTGCCGCCCGGCGAGCCGATCCTCGAAGTCCGGGATCTGGTCAAGCACTTCCCGCTGACCCGGGGCATCCTCTTCAGGAAGCAGGTCGGAGCGGTGAAGGCGGTCGACGGGGTCAGCTTCGACCTCATGCAGGGGGAGACGCTGGGCATCGTCGGCGAGTCCGGCTGTGGCAAGTCCACGCTGGCCAAGGTGCTGATGAACCTGGAGCCGGCCACCTCCGGGCAGGTGCGGTACAAGGGCGAGGAGATCTCCCGGCTCTCGGGCGCGGGGCTGAAGGCCGTCCGCCGGAACATCCAGATGGTGTTCCAGGATCCGTACACCTCGCTGAACCCGCGGATGACGGTCGGCGACATCATCGGCGAGCCGTACGAGATCCACCCCGAGGTGGCGCCGAAGGGCGACCGCCGCAAGGCCGTTCAGGATCTGCTGGACGTGGTCGGGCTCAACCCGGAGTACATCAACCGGTATCCGCACCAGTTCTCCGGCGGTCAGCGCCAACGGATCGGCATCGCCCGGGGGTTGGCGCTCAAGCCGGAGGTGATCATCTGTGACGAGCCGGTCTCCGCGCTGGACGTGTCGGTGCAGGCACAGGTGATCAACCTGCTGGAGCAGCTCCAGGGTGAGTTCAACCTCTCGTACATGTTCATCGCGCACGACCTCTCGATCGTCCGGCACATCTCGGACCGGGTGGGGGTGATGTACCTCGGCAAGATGGTCGAGATCGGCTCCGACCTGGAGATCTACGATCATGCGACGCACCCGTACACCCAGGCGCTGCTCTCCGCGGTGCCGGTGCCGGACCCGGCGGCGCGGGAGTCCCGCGACCGGATCATCCTGAGCGGCGACCTGCCCTCGCCGGCCAACCCGCCGTCCGGCTGCCGGTTCCGCACCCGCTGCTGGAAGGCGCAGGAGCGCTGCTCCACCGAGATCCCGTTGCTGGCGGCCCCGGCCTGGCTGGACGGGCTCGCCCGGCACGAGTCGGCGTGTCACTTCGCGGCGGAGCGCGAGGTCGAGCAGAGCGCGGCGGAGCGCGAGGTCGGTCGGAGCGCTGCGGAGGGCGGGGGAGGCCCCGGGGGTACGGAAACGTAGTTGACACGGCTGCACCGGTCCGCCTTGCAGGGCGCGTCCTCCTTTCGGAGGGCGCGCCCTTGCGTTGTGCTGCGGAAACGCTCGAATTCCGGGCGCCCGAACGGCTCCCTTTTAGTCATTACGCTACGTAAAGCATCGAATACCGGAGATTATTGTCCGCTATTCGGAAGGCGGAGCAGGGGGCTCCGGGAGCGATATGCAGGAATTTGGCGAGCAATGTCACAAATTGGTCTGAGCATGTAATTGAAAAGAGATGTGACGTGGATTCCGTCAGGGGGGTCGGGTGATCGATAGTTGCTCTGCGCGTATCAGTGGTCACCTCGCCAACTGTGCGGATCGGCCCTGAGATGTCGACCCTCGCCATGCCCGGCACACCGACTGGCGGGGCGCCGTTCGTTCGTAAGCCCCTAAATCGAGAGGCAGTTGAATGAGGCTCACCAAGACGATGCGTTGGACCGCGCTCGCGGCGTGCACCGCGCTCGCGATCTCCGCCTGCAGCACCGGCGGCGACAAGAAGTCCTCGGACCCGGCGAGCGGCGGATCGGGCAAGAAGGGCGGCTCGATCAATGTCGAGCTGGGTGAGCCGCAGCACGGTCTGGTGCCGCAGAACACCGCCGAGTCCGAGGGCGCCGAGGTGCTCCACGCGATCTTCGCCGGCCTGGTCGACTACGACATCAAGGACAACTCGCCGAAGCTCCGGGTCGCCGAGTCGATCGAGAGCACCGACGCCACCACCTGGACGATCAAGCTCAAGGACGGCTACGCCTTCCACAACGGCGAGAAGGTCACCGCGCAGTCCTTCGTGGACGCCTGGAACTACGGGGCGAACCAGGACAACGCGCAGGAGGCGCTGCCGTTCTTCGACAAGATCCTCGGCTCCGAGGAGCTGGCCCCGGGCAAGGACAAGAAGCCCTCCGCCAAGGAGCTCAAGGGCCTGAAGGTCGTCGACGACAAGACCTTCACCGTCACGCTCAAGGCGCCGTTCTCCCAGTTCAAGACCATGCTGGGCTACAACGCCTTCTTCCCGCTGCCGAAGGCGTTCTTCACCGACCCGAAGGCGTTCGGCGAGAAGCCGATCGGCAACGGCCCGTTCGAGATGGACGGCGCCTGGGAGCACAACAAGCAGATCAAGGTGAAGCGGTTCGAGAACTTCCCGGCAGCGGACGGAAAGGCCAAGCTGGATTCCGTCACGTTCAGGATTTACGAGAAGCTGGAAACCGCCTACAACGATCTCCGCGCGGACACCATCCAGATCACCGACAAGCTGCCGATCTCGGCGATGGCGACGGTCGCGCAGGAGTTCGGTGACCGCTACATCTACAAGCCGGATTCCGGCGTCGGTTACATCGGATTCCCGATCGCGACGAACCCGGCCGCTTTCGGCAAGCCGGACATCCGCAAGGCGATCTCGATGGCGATCGACCGGGAGTCGATCACCAAGACCATCTTCTCGGGCACCCGTAAGCCCGCCGACGACTTCGTCAACCCGATCATTCCCGGGTACCGCCAGGGCGCGCTCGGCGACCTCGCCAAGTACAACCCGGCGAAGGCGAAGGAGCTGTTCACCCGGGCCGGCGGCCTGCCGGGGAACACGCTGGAGATCGGCTACAACGCGGACGGCGGCCACAAGGAGTGGATCGAGGCCGTCGGCAACCAGCTGAAGGCCAACCTCGGCATCGAGGTCACCTTCAAGCCGTTCGAGAAGTTCGGCGCCATCCTCACCGCGCTGGGCGACAAGCAGTACTCCGGCGCCTTCCGCATGGCCTGGTCGATGGACTACCCGTCGATCGAGAACTACCTGCGCCCGATCTTCTCCAAGGTCGCCATCGACAACGGCTCCAACTACGGCGGCTACGTCAACGAGGAGTTCGAGAGCCTGCTGACCCAGGCCGACGCGGCCAAGAGCGACGCCGAGGGCATCAAGCTCTACCAGCAGGCCGACGACGTGCTGATCAAGGACCTGCCGTACATCCCGGTGTACACCTACATGTCCTCCTCGGCCTACACCAAGTCCGTGAAGAACGTGAACGTCAACGCCCAGGGACAGATGGACCTGGCCAACGTCGAACTGGCCTGACCGACCACCATCTGACCGGCCCGCCCGGACGGGCGGCGCGGGCAACCCCCGCGCCGTCCGGCGCAGGCGTGCCCCGAACCACGAGGAGGCCGCATGGGCCGCTATGTGGTCCGCCGGATCATCCAGGCCATACCTGTGATCCTCGGCGCGACGTTCCTTATCTACGCACTGGTCTTCCTGCTGCCTGGTGACCCCATTACGGCACTGGCCGGTGAGAAGCGGCAGGACCCGGCGGTGGTGGCCGTCCTGCGGGACCGCTACCACCTGGACGACCCGTTCTTCGTCCAGTACTGGGACTACCTGGTCGGCCTGTTCAAGGGCGACTTCGGCGAGGACTACCGCGGCAACCAGGTCGTGGACGTCATGAAGACCGCGTTCCCGTACACCATCAACCTGGCGGTGACCGCGCTGGTCATCGAGATGGTGGTGGGTGTCACCGCCGGTGTGGTCGCCGCCCTGCGGCGCGGCCGGTTCATCGACAACGTGGTGCTGATCTCGACCCTGATGGTGATCTCGATCCCGGTCTTCGTGATCGGCTTCGTGCTCCAGCTGATCCTCGGGGTGAAGCTCAACACCGACTACGGCATCGACTTCTTCCCGGTCTCCTTCAACGAGGAGGCGGGCTTCCGGTCCTATCTGCTGCCGGCCTATGTGCTGGCCTCCACCTCGCTGGCGTACGTCGCCCGGCTCACCCGGACCAGCCTGATCGAGGTCATGCGGGCGGACTACGTCCGGACGGCGGTCGCCAAGGGGCTCAGCCCGTTCCGGGTGGTGGTCCGGCACGGTCTGCGCAACGCGCTGATCCCGATCGTCACCTTCCTGGGCATGGACCTGGGCGGGCTGATGGGCGGTGCGGTGATCACCGAGGGCATCTTCAACATCCCCGGGGTCGGACACCAGCTCTTCCAGTCCGTCTACCTGCGGGAACGCACCATCGTGGTGGGGATCGTGAGCGCCCTGGTGCTGGTCTACCTGTTCGCCAACCTGGTGGTCGACCTGCTGTACGCCGTTCTGGACCCGAGGATCCGCTATGAGTGAGCCGACGAAGAGCGAGAACGTGACGGTGGCGGCCCCCGGGCAGCCGGCCGCCGGATCCGCCGCCGGGGCCGCGCCCGCGGTCACGCCGGACGGCAATGAGCGGGTGGCCAGCCTCTGGACCGACGCCTGGTACGACCTGCGGCGCAACCCGCTGTTCCTGATCGGCGGGGTGCTGGTGCTGTTCATGGTGGCGCTGGCCGTCGCCCCGCAGCTGTTCACCGACAAGGACCCGAGTTCGCCGGGCTTCTGCAACCTGGTCGACTCGCTGAAGCGGCCGAGCGCCGAGCACTGGTTCGGCTTCGACGTCCAGGGCTGTGACATCTACACCCGGACGGTGTGGGGTGCCCGCAACTCGATCATCGTCGGCATCCTGACCACCACGCTGGTGGTCCTGGTCGGTGGCACGCTGGGCCTCTGGGCGGGCTGGATCAGCGGTCTCTGGGACAGCGTGCTCTCCCGGGTCACCGAGATCTTCTTCGCCATCCCGCTGCTGCTCGGCGGCATGCTGATCATGTCGACCTGGAAGACGGGCAACGCCTGGACGGTCTCGGCGGTGATGGCGGTGCTCGGCTGGCCGCAGATCTACCGGCTGATGCGTTCGGCGGTGCTCTCCAACAAGCACAACGACTATGTGGTCGCGGCCAGGGCGCTCGGGGCCGGTACCGGACGGATCGTCTCCCGGCACATCCTGCCGAACGCCGTGGCGCCGGTGATCGTGGTCTCCACCATCAACCTGGGCGTCTACATCGGCGCCGAGGCCGCCCTGTCCTACCTGGGCATCGGCATCCAGTCCCCGGCGATCTCCTGGGGTCTGATGATCAGCGACGCGCAGTCCCGCTTCCTGAACGCCCCCCATGTGCTGCTCTTCCCGGCCGTCGTGCTGAGCATCACCGTGCTGGCGTTCATCATGCTCGGCGACGCGGTGCGCGACGCCCTCGACCCCAAGCTTCGCTGAGGAGGGCCGCGGACGATGAGTGACGCGACAAGGCCGTCGAAGGACGGCGCACCGCGCCAGGACGCGGTGGAGGTGATCAAGGGCGGCCGGGAGAACCTGACGCCCGGTACCCCGTTGCTGGAGGTCGACGACCTGCACATCGAGTTCCACACCCGGGACGGTGTCGCCAAGGCGGTCAACGGGGTGAGCTACTCGGTGTCGGCCGGTGAGACCCTGGCGGTGCTGGGGGAGTCGGGCTCGGGCAAGTCGGTGACCGCCCAGGCGATCATGGGCATTCTGGACATGCCGCCGGGGAAGATCACCGCCGGTTCGATCCGGTTCCGGGGCCAGGACCTGCTCACCATGAGCCCCAAGGCCCGGCGGGCGGTGCGTGGCCGGAAGATCGCGATGATCTTCCAGGACGCGCTCTCCTCGCTGAACCCGGTGCTCAGCGTGGGCTATCAGCTCGGTGAGATGTTCCGGGTGCACCAGGGGGCTTCACGCAAGGAGGCCAGGGACAAGGCCGTCGAGCTGATGGAGCGGGTGCGCATTCCCGC
>NZ_JBIVMI010000063.1:0-6319 GCF_044753005.1 Kitasatospora sp. NPDC088548 | reverse complement strand
ATCCGCTCATCCGCAGGCGACTTGACCTGCCCCACCCTCGCCACACCACAACCAACGAGACACCGACCACAAAGTCACCGGCATTGGCCCTAGGCGGACTGAGGCTCCGTCAGGTGGCGGCCCAGCCACTCCAGTGCCGGCGGGATCTCCCTGGTCCAGGTGTGGAAGTTGTGCCCACCGGTGTCCAGGGTGATCGTCGACAGCTTGGTCGGTGCCTTGAACGCCCCCACCATGGCCTGGGTGCCGGCGTAGTTGTTCTCGTCGTAGCTGGTGGCGAGCAGCAGCGAGACGGGGGCGGCCGGGGTGTTCTTCAGCCGCCACACCAGGTCGTTCTCCTGCTTCAACTGGGCGTTGCCGCCGAACAGATCGCCGGTGGTCTCGTCGATCGGCGCGGTGTAGTAGCCGGAGAGCGAGATCGCCGAGCGGTACGCGTCCGGCTTGCGCAGCGCGAACTTGAGCGCGCAGTAGCCGCCGGTGGAGTTGCCGATCACGGCCCGGGAGGAGGGGTCGGAGCCGAGTCGGTAGGTGGCGGCGAGCGCCTTGGGCAGGTCGCTGGTGAAGAAGGTCTCCACCTGCGGGCCGCCGGGGATGTCCATGCACTCGGTGTCGCGGTTGCCGGAGAGCGTCGGGCGCATCAGCACGAGCACGGTCGGCGGCAGCTTCTTCTGCTCGATCGCGGTCAGCGTGGACGCCGGGTACTGCATCAGCGAGATCAGCTTCTCCGCCGAGCCCGGGTAGCCGGCCAGCACCAGCGCCATCGGGAACCGCTTCTGCGCGTACTCCGGCTGGAAGTACTGCGGGGGCAGGTAGACGTACGCGTCGCTGCTCAGACCGCTCGCGGCTCCTTTGACGGCGACCTCCTGGATCAGTCCGGAGCGGTCCCGGGCCGAGCCCTGCGCCGAGTACATGCTCTTCTCGGCCGTGACGGCGAGGGCGGCACTGGGCTGGTGGTCGACCACCGTGCCGGGCTTGCCGTTGGTGCCGAGCAGGTCGCTCCAGGAGCTGTAGAAACCGAAGTAGCCGTTGGCGATCAGACCCATCGCGACCAGGACCGCGATCTGGGTGGCGAAGAACGCGCCGAGCCGGCCGGCCCAGGGCTTCCAGCCCCGGCCGCCGAATCTCGGCCAGAGCCACATCGTGGCGGCGAAGGCGGCGATCGCGAGGACGGAGGAGATGATCTGCAGCGGAAGTCCCGTAAGGCTGAGCACGAGCCCGATCGTAGTTGACGGCGAGGAGCGTTCCGTGCGCCGCGTATGCGCCCCGCACGCGCTCCCATACGCCTCTTGCACGCCCCGTTGACCGGGCCCCGTCCGCTCGGGATCATGTCGGCGGGGGCGTGCACGCTGCGCGCATGAGAGCTCACCGGGGGCGGTTATGAAGTCCATCACCAAGGCAGGCCTGGCGGCCGGCACCGCGCTGCTGCTGGCGGCCTGCTCCGGCGGAGGCGCGACCACGACGGCGGACCAGCAGCCCACCGGCGCCGTCACCGCCACCTCGTCGCCGAGCCCGACGCCCACGCCCACCCCGACGCCCACACGGCCGCCGTACGGTCCGGTGCTCGCCCGGTACGTCGACCCGGTCAACGCGGCGCTCGCCAAGCTCACCTCGGCCACGACCACCGACGCCATCTCCACCGTCCTGCAGGAGGTGGCCGGCGCGGCGACCACGGCCGGCAGCGGCCTGGGCTACGCGGACGAGCCGGCCAGCGTCACCACCGCCCAGCGCCAGCTGGTGACGGCCCTCACCCAACTCGCCACCGACCTGACCAAGGTCCGCACCGACATCAAGAAGAAGACCCTCTGCGCCGTCCCCTCCGCCCTCGCCAGGATCGGCGAGTCGGAGGGCCTCAAGGCCGTCCCCGCCGCCCTGGCGCAGATGACCGCCGCCGGCTACCCGACCACCTTCGCCCCGCCGCAGTTCCCGCAGCTCCAGACCCGCTCCCTCGACAACGGCGCCATGGTCCGCGAGGGCCGCCTCCGGGGCTCGGGCGTCTTCAAGGTGGACAACGGCGGCAGCGCGGACGCCGTGGTCTCCCTCGCCCAGAAGGGCAAGTCGATCCACTCCGTCTACGTCGGCAAGGGCAAGAAGGCCTCCATCGAGGGCATCGAGGACGGCACCTACGAGATCTACTTCTCCGGCGGCGTCGACTGGGACTCCAACCTGAAGGCCTTCACCCAGAACTGCGACTTCAGCAAGTTCGACGACACCCTGGAGTTCGAGACCGGCCGCACCTACACCTCCTGGTCCATCACCCTCCAGCCGACCGTCGGCGGCAACGCCAAGACCAGCGACGTCGACGAGAACACCTTCCCGACGCCGTAACGCCCCGACGCCGACACGAACGGGCCGGCCGGCTGCGGGAGCTCGGCCGAGAGCTTCGCGTGATCGTCTCGGAGTTGACCGATCTGCCGCCTGACCTGCGACAGAGGGCTGAGCGGTTCCTGGTCCCATCGGGTACTGACGCGGATCCACGGGTGGTCGAGTCGGGCCCACAGCAGTGGACGCCGGGCGCCGTCGCGGTCCGGGACGCTGTCGGGACTACGCCGACGGCACCGAGTTGGGGTTCACCTGTCTTCGCTCTCCGGTGGAGACGCGCGTCAAGTCGTCCTGAAGTGACTGACGGAGGCCGCAGACCGGGCAAGCCGGTCTGCGGCCTCCGCGCGTCTGCCTCGGTCCGCCCCGTGCGATCATGTCGAACCGGTTCAAGGCGAGGGGGGACTTGCCGCGATGGTGGATGGCATCCGGGCGGAGGGCGGGCGCGTTGGGGACGGGCCCGCGGACGTGGTCGTCGGCATCGTGCCGGGGACGTACGAGGAGGCGGCCGGGAGCCGGGGCCGGGGCTGGGGGTGTGTGCTCGTCAGGTGCGGGCTGCCGGCGCCGGCGGGTGTCACGGTGGTCGCCGGCTGCCTCGCCATCTGGGCCGGGCTGCTCAGCAGCCCGTGGCGGGACGACCCCGACCACGTGGACGACCCGCGGGCCTGCGCGCCGTCCACGGTGGAACTCGGTGACGCGCTGGCGCACTTCGGCCTGACCCTGCCGGACGGGGCCGCGAACGTCCGTTTCCAGTCGGGGCACGGCATGGCCGAGCGGGACCTCACCGTCGGCTTCGACCTGCCGGAGACCGAGGCCAAGGGCTACCTGGTCCGCTCGCACCTGCCGGCCGCGACCCGCCCCGGTGTCTCGATCACCGGCTGCGTGGCCGACGAGCCGTCGCCGGACCTGACCCGGGTGGGCTCGGAGCCGCGTGACGAGCAGTACTGGCAGATCGACGTCCAGGTGGCTCCGGCCGGGCCGGGCATGTCCCGGGTGGGCGTGCGGATCTCGGACCTCTGACGGGCGCCCTCGGGCCCTGCCGGCCGGCCGCGCCGACGACCGCCGAGCCGCCCGGTCGGCGACGCGGGACGATGTCCGCTGGACCGGGTGCGCGGCCGTACCAGGGGCTGACGAACGGTAGGGGAGCGGGGAGATTCCCCGTGGAGCGGAGGACGAAGGCCGACCGTGGTTGCGGGCCCACGGCCGGCCTTCGCGTTCGGGGGCACCGTTGCGGGGTGCACGGGGGTGCCGCGCGCCCGTTGTCCGGGGCGCGGCACGGGTGGCTCAGGGGCCGGGCTTCCAGCGGTAGAGCTGGGAGCCCCAGGTGTAGATGTAGGTTGAGTCGACCCCGAACAGGGCGCTCTTCGACCGGGTGGGCCGACCGGCGGTGTCGGGGGTGAGGGTGGTCGTCACGTTGTAGGCGCCGATCCGGGGGGACAGGCACATCCTCCAGGTGTACCCGTCGGTCGGAAGCTGGACGTCCTCGGCGGGGGAGTTCCCGCCCGGCGTCAGCAGGCTCCAGGCGTAGGTGCCGACCTCCAGCTGGACGTGGCGCTGGACGCACTTCTCCGGCGGCGTGACGGGCGCGGGGAGCGGCGTCAACTGCGCGTAGTCGTCAAGGAATTCACGGTCGGCGGCGGAGGCCGAGGTGGCGAACGGGCCGAGCGCGAGGGCGAGGACGACGACGGGCAGGGCGAGGAGTCGGGGCAGCCGGCGGGGCCTGCGTTCCTCCGGGGCGGCGATCGCGGCGACGGTGAGGGAACGGGGCGGATGGGCCATCGACGACACTTCCTTCCGAAGGAATTGGTCTGGACCGATTCTTCTTCGGAAGGTGATCTCCGGGCTATCCCCGAACTCTGGGATACCGGGCGCGCACCCCGCCCGTCACCTCGCCCCGTCGCCCCGCCTCCGCGCTACTTGCCGAAGCGCCGTTCGCGGCCCGCGTACGAGCGCAGCGCGCGCAGGAAGTCGACGCGGCGGAAGGCGGGCCAGTAGCAGTCCACCCAGTGCATCTCGGCGTAGGCCGACTGCCAGAGCAGGAAGCCCGACAGCCGCTGCTCGCCCGAGGTGCGGATGATGAAGTCGGTGCGGTCCCCGGCCGAGGAGTAGAGGTGCCGGGAGATGTGCTCCTCGTCGAACCGCCCGACCAGCTCGACCGGGTCGCCGCCGGCCGCGAGGTGCTCCTCGAAGGCGCTCTTCACGGCGTCGACGATCTCGCGGCGGCCGCCGTAGCCGACGGCGACGTCGACCTTCAGTCCGCCGCGCCCGGCCGTGCCGGCGGCCGCCTCCTTCAGCACCCGGGCGGTGTCGCCGGGCAGCAGGTCGAGCGAGCCGATCACCTGTACCTCCCAGGGGCGGCCGGTCGCGGAGATGTCCCGGACGGTCTCCTCGATGACCTCGATGAGCGGGCCGAGTTCGTCGGCGGGGCGGCCGAGGTTGTCGTCGGAGAGCATGAAGAGCGTCACGTGCCCGATCCCCGCCGCCGCGCACCAGCCCAGGAACTCCGTCGCCTTGGCGCCGCCCGCCCGGTACCCCTCGCGGACGTCGTCGTGGCCGGCCTTCCGGGCCCAGCGCCGGTTGCCGTCGAGCATGATCCCGACGTGCTGCGGGCGCGGCAGGCCCGCCAGCGTGCTGGCCAGGCGACGCTCGTACACCGCTTCCATCGGCCGGCGGAGCACCAGCGGCAGCAGCCTCATGAACCGTCTCCATCCATCGCGTGAGTCCGCCGTCGACGGTACCAGCGGTTCACCGAGTGTCCTGTCGGCAGCGGGGGTTGGGGTCGGGGTGGCCGGGGCGACCGGGGCGCGCCCGTGGGGAAGGCGCTGTGCGACGCGTCCACGCGCCCCGGCGGGGCGAAGGCCGGGAGGCGCGACTCTCCCGGGCCGGGGTTGTCGGTACCGGCGGTGCGGGTATCTGAAGGTGACGGCCCGTGAGCGGCCGGCCTCCGGGGTCCGCAGGTGCGGAATTTCGGCCGCGAGTTCTGTCTGAACGGTTGCTCTATTGAAGTGGCCATGGCATTTTCGTGCGGCGCGGGCGTCCGTGACCGATCGTGCGCCCCGCCAATCCCCCACAAGGAGAGCCATGTTCAGGAGACTTGTCGCCGTAGCCGGTGCCGGCGTGGTGGTCGCGGGTGCGCTGACCTGCGCCGCCGCCCCCGCCCAGGCCGCTCAGGCGGTGCAGGCCGGCGATCTGACCTCCACCATCGCGCTGAGCAACTGCTCGGCGTCACTGGTGCGTTACCCCTCCTCGGTCGACACCGACCGGGCTCTGATGCTCACCAACGGCCACTGCCTGCCGACGATGCCGTCCGCCGGCCAGGTCATCCAGAACACCAGCGCCAGCCGGAGCGGCACGCTGCTCGGCGCATCCGGTGCGTCGCTCGGCACCGTCCAGGCGGACAAGGTGCTCTACGCGACCATGACGGGCACCGACGTCGCCCTGTACCAGCTGACCGACACCTTCGCGTCCATCGGCACCAAGTACGGTGCGACCGCGCTGACGATCAGTGACACCCACCCGGTCGACGGCTCCTCGATGTTCATACCGTCCTCGTACTGGAAGCAGACGTGGAACTGCTCCATCAACGGCTTCGTCGGCACCCTGCGCGAGGACCAGTGGACCTGGCACGACTCGATCCGCTACAGCTCCGGCTGCAACACCACCCACGGCACCTCCGGTTCGCCGATCGTCGACGCCGCCACCAGGAAGGTCGTCGGCATCAACAACACCGGTAACGACGACGGTGCGATGTGCACGCTCAACAACCCGTGCGAGGTGGCGGCCGACGGCACCACCACGGTGACCCAGGGCCAGAGTTACGGCGAGGAGACCTACTGGTTCACCACCTGCCTCGGCGCCGGCCGCGTCATCGACCTCAACGTCAGCGGCTGCCTCCTCACCAGGCCGGCCGGCAGCGGCGGCGTCACCGTCACCAACCCGGGCAACCAGTCCACCGCGCTGAACGGCTCGGCCAACCTGCAGATCACGGCCACCGGTGGCACCGCGC
>NZ_JBIVMI010000062.1:0-6838 GCF_044753005.1 Kitasatospora sp. NPDC088548 | reverse complement strand
CCACACCAACAACCCCGCCACAGACCAACCCTCGCCAACCACCCGAGAACCTCCGACACTTCACCAGACACCAACTACAGCCAGGCACCCCACCGGGATCAGCTGAGCCATGATGCACCGGCCCAAGCCGCAGCCCTGGTGGGCAGGCAGGACGCAGCGCCGACGATCCGGAACACCGCGCCACCGTCACCTACCCGGCGTCAGGGACCCAGACCGTCCTGTCCTCCACGGATGCGAGCAGGCCGGAAGTCGGATCCGACAACACCTGGACGAGGAACTCGGCCATGCCCCCGTCCGCTTTCGACCAGGCCCGGGCCGCGGGCGCCCCCCCGGAACCACACAACCACCGGCCACCGATCAGGATCTGGATCGCCCGTCAGCCAGAAGCAGCGATCCCCGTTGTAATTGCAACCCCACTCAAGCAGCCCGCCAGGATCCGGGAACATCGGATACGGGAAGAGATCGGGATAGCTCGCACGCAGCCCATTGAACATCGGACCAACTTCAAGGGTCGTACGAGCAACCATGCGCGCAAATCCACCGGAAGTCCATCCGACCGGCCCTGCAGTCAGCGGTGAATGGACCCAAAGTTCACCGCCGATGGCACCTCGGCCAAATATGTTGATGAAATCCTGATAGTCGGCCGGAAACTCCACTCCAGCCTCGACCAGTGAACCATTCCAGGGCACCTCATAGCCCGCACCGGAACCCGGAACATTCAGCAGCTCGACAAGGGACGCCACCGAAACATTCACCTAAACCCTCCTGTCCGTCATCAGTAATTGCACCAGGCCGCCACCTGGAGGCGTTGACCCGGACCACCACTCAACGACAACCCGGCAGGCCACGACTCCCACAGAACCACTGACCCTATGCCTGACCAGCGAGAACACGGCGCCCCCACCCGAAAAGACAACAGCTTCTGAATACCACACCACTGCGCCTGGGCGGGTTTGGGAAGTCGGACCCGCCGACTTCCCATTCCCCGCCCGGGCAGGCAGACGGCTTCGCACAGCGGCTCGTCCGTGTGACCAATCAGGCCCAGGGCGCCTCAAACCAATCCCGGGCAGCCACCGCGTCACGTCGGGCCCGGCAATCGCCGTGGGTGCGCTCGGGCCTCCGCACGAACAGCCGCGCCACAGACCGACCGTCGTTAACAGCCTGAGGGGATCCGGCACTTCACCAGGCACTTACTGCGGCCGGGGGCCGCAATCGGCTTTCGCACCGCGCGGTAGACCGTCTCACCGATTTCAGCTATGGCATCCGATGCACCAGGGGTATGGCCAGTCACGCTATTCCACCCATCCGCTTGGCGAATACCTCCCCATGCATCGGTGTCCCCACCGCAGGTTGGCGGCCTGGCCCCGTCCGGGGTGAGGGCGAGTCAGGAGCGGTGCCACCCTGATCGTCGACCCCGGAGCGGTGCAGGCGGACGGACGCACAGCGCACAAAGCTCCGCTGCGCCGCCCCGTCCGGGAGAACGAACCGCCTGGCCGACGGGGCGTCGGGATCCGTGGCGGTGTCCGGCTCCTCCGCGATGGTGAGCTCGCCCCGGTCAAGGGCCGGATGCAGTTTCACTCGACACGCAAACAAGATCAACCAGCGAACCGTCGGCCGCCGCAAATTGCTCGCTAATCACCCCTCCTCGGGGACCCAGATGGGCACCGAGGGGTCCTGGAACGCGAGGTCGGCCAGTTCCGGGGTCTCGCCGGCGACCACCAGGAGGAGGAACTCGACCATTCCCACGTCGTACCGGCTCCAGGCATCCGGAAACCGCCCCCTGTGCCACACGATGACGGGCCAGCAATCCGGATCGTCCCCCTCCGTCAACCAGAAGCAGATATCACCGTTGTAGTTCCCCGCCCAAACGAGCAGCCCGCCGGCCTCCGGGTAGACCGGGTACGGGCAGAGGTCGAACGACTCCTCCCGCATGGCCCTGAACTGAAGGCCAATGTCCTCGGTGGTCCGACGGACCATGCGGGAGATCCCACCCTCCCCTGCCGCTCCCCCAGGGCGCAGCAGCGGGTCGAGGACCCCGAGGTCACCCCGAACCTCCCCGGCGCCGAAGACGTCGACGAACTCCCGGTAGGCCGAAGGGAACCCAAGGCCGGCCTCCTCCTGTGCCCTGTCCCACGACACGCGAGGAGCGTCCTCCCGGGCCCTCCACCCCGCCAGGCCGGAGAGCCTCCTCACGTCATCGCGCATGCGGACACCAGGTGGCCTCAGCAGCAACCGGCTTCAAGGCTGTGGCCATCCCTTTCGCTGTAAACATCCGACGCACTGCAGTCAACGAGAACTCCCCTGGAATCCCGGACCTGGATCTTGAATCGGTATTTAAATGGAGTCATACTGCCGGCGTACATATAGTCGGGCACCACCTGCATCTCCACGAGATTCTCCTTGATCGCCAGCTGTTTGGCCACCACCGCCTGAATTCCTGTCATTTTGCCAACGTTGACGGGGGTGGTCCAGCAGGGTGACAGATTCGCCTGGACGAAGCTGCAGCCCGGGCAGCGTCCGGGAACATGCGAAGGGGAACAGCTGGTCTGCGCGGCAGAGCCGGCGGTGGCGCCCATGGCGGGAGTACACCTCCGCCACCGGCAGGCCGACCCCGCCTTCACTACCCCACCCAATTCCAGTCGCCCTGGTACCGCCACATCGGCTCGTCGGAATTGGCCGGCGCCACCTCGTCCGCGTACACGTACGTGCCGTCGACAACGGCAAGCAGGAACGCCGCGAATCCTCCGTCGAAACGGTCCCACTCCTCCAGGCTCCGGTAGAACGCGACCACCGGCCAGGAATCCGGATCCTCGCCCTCGGTCAGCCAGAAGAACTGGTCAGCGTTGAGGTTAGAGCCCCAGGAGAGGATCCCACCGCGCTCAGGGTGGACAGGGTACGGGCAGTCCGGGTCAGCGGCCAGCTCGGCGGCGATCCCGTCCGTCGTCCTGCGCACGAACCCAGGGAAGCCGACGATCGGCCCGCCGTCGTAGGAGCGCAGGGTCGGCACCGGCACAGACAGCTCGCCATTGATCCGCACGCACCCGTACCGGTCCACGAACTCCCGATAGTCCGCCGGGAAGGCGAAGCCGACCTCCGCGAGGGAACGCTCCCACGGTGTAGCCGCCGGCCGTTGCGAGGGTTCACCGAAAATCTGGGCCAGACGGCCGAGTTCCATGTTCATCTTCTGTCCAGTAGTTCGATAGTGATGTTGCCACTTGCAAGGGTTCCGCAGCTCCCCTTCAGGGCCCGGCCAGGCAGCCGTGGGCTCCCGCAGGACGCTTCGCGACCGACGCCCCCGGACCTGCGCCCGGGTCGACCACATCCTCCATGGCCCAGCAGTCGATCCAGCCTCCCTTGCCGCCGTTATCACCCACCGCGCTCGCCGGACGGCGGTCGAGGCAACTGCGGTGCTTGTCCTCTTCCTGTGGATTGTTGCCCGCACCCGGAACGGGGGCGGTCTCCGCCCTCGGGGTCACGTTGGGGACGAGCGCGAGCATCGCGAGCAGGTCGGCGCTGCTGCAGGAGGCGGCGATGACGCTGAGGATGTCGCGGGGGTCCCTGGGTACCCAGTCGAACTGGGAGACCGGGCGCTCGACCGCGGCATGTAGCGGCACCAGCAGATGCGAAACGGCGCTGCGGTCTGCATGGGCCGCAGGGTTTCCCTGCATCCTGTCCCGAGCGGCTGTCGATCGGGAAGCCCAGGTTCTTCCAGCCGCTCCCCCGCCGTGCAGATCAGGTTCGATTGCGGCCATGAACAGTGGATCAGCCCCAAGTACGCTCCGACACACTTCTCTTGTGCCGGACCGCGACCGTTGAGCCGGGAGCGGGGACCGTCGGACGAGACCGAAGTCGACACCCTGCCCTGACCTGGCCAAGCCACGCGCCGGGCTCAGCACGAGGCCCCGGACCGCGGTGTCCAGGTCAGTTGCCGAGGCGCCAAGGCATCGCCGTCGATCCGGTGGGCAAAGCCCACACAGCACGCCGATCCTTCCCTGCCCAGTCGGGCCCCGGCGCCCACAGCGGCGCGGGACGGGTTACCCCCCCCACTCATCATCAGGGTCCGGACGCACCAACAATTCTTCCTCCATGACATAGTCGCCGCTCAGCACCGCGGCCAGGAACTCGGCAAAGCCACCGTCGAAACGGTCGAGTTCCCCTTGGAACCACACCACCACGGGCCACCTGTCAGGGTCCGGATCGGCGGTCAGCCAGCAGCAGTGGTCATGGTCGCTATTGCGGCCCCAACCGAGCAGTCCACCCGGGTCAGGAAATACTTGGGCTCGGACCTGCTGCCGGAAGAGGTCCTCCATTTCAACCTGGGCCCTGAACTCGGTGTCATTCTCGAAGCGCCACCCAGCCAAACCTCCCGGAGAGTCATCGGTTCCCGGGCGCCGCGCGGGCGTGCGCACTCCCCACTCGCCTGCGAAAGTCACCGAGCCGTACAGGTCGATGAACGCCCGGTAGTTCGACGGAAGCCGAACCCCGAGTTCCGCCGGCCAGCTCCCACGGCACACGAGCCGGAACGTACGCGGGCTCCCCCAGAATCCCCCGCACTCGATCCAACGCCTCGCCCACATTCTCCCCACTCGATACACCACTGCCACCGAGACCGACACGCAGTCGCTGCTCCCAGCATCCGCCAGGAGGCTTCGAAGATCCGCGCAAATTAACCGCGGCACGCCCACCGAACTCTCTCGCGATGAAGTGGCAGCGCGGCACGATGTCCGCCCCCTCCACGACAACCATCCCGGCCGAAGCCGCGACAGCCAGCGCCGCGAGCGCTGGCACCCACAGCGCTTCGATCGTCAGTGACCCGGCGACTGCCGCCTCCACGGCATCTGTGTCGACCCTGCGGGCACGTCCCACTCGGCCGCCCAATCTCGCCCTGTCCAGTCAAGTGAAGGACGCCACATGGGCTCTGGTTCAAGCAGATCCCACTCCTCCGGGTCCCCCTTGACCAGCACCTCTGCTTCTCGGCGATATCTTCCTTCCAGTACCGTCACTACAAATTCAGCAAACCCCCCGTCGAACCGATCTATCATTCCCCTGTGCCATAGCGCAACATCCCACCGGTCAGGGTCCGAACCCTCAGTGATCCAGCACAAGTGATTATGATTGGTATTGCGACCCCAGTACAGCAGTCCAGATGGATCCGGGTATACGGCCGTTCGTTCCTGGCGCCGGAACTCGTCCTCCATCTCGACCTGAACCCTGAACTCTGTATTATTGTCAAAGCGCCATCTGGCCATGCCCGAAAGGGCCATCGAACCGAGATGAAGTCTCGGCGAATACACCCCCCACTCGCCCGCAAAACTCACTCCGCCATACAGATCAATAAACGCCCGGTAGTCCGACGGAAGCTGGACGCCTAGTTCGACCGGCGCGCCCTCCCACGGAACGCCGGCCGGCACATACAGAGGCTCCCCCATCATTGATCGGAGCCGCTCAAACCACTCACTCATAACATGACTCCCATATAGCCGCAGAAACTGTTACCGAGAAGCCAACAAGTCATTAAATCAAAGAAATCAACCAGGCCGGCAGACGCGCCGGCCAGTTACCCAGCTGAACCGTCGCTCCAGTATCTGGGTTGAACTTCTCATTTCTCACCCGCGCAAAGTCGCGCACCCCGGGCCTGCCATCAACCTTCTGACCGACGGCCACCATGAAGAACGCCTTAGGAATGGTACTTAGAGCCAGGTTTGCAGCCTTGCCGCGTCCACCAAGCTCGCGTGCAATGAAATGGCATCTGGCGAGCGGCGTCTCCTGTCAGTACGCGCGCGCTCGGCGGGTGCACCTGGACGACCAGGTGAACCAGGTACTGGAAACGTGCGAGAACCAGCTGGACCAGGCCGCCGAACTGACGCTGCACCGGCGGCAGCCCGACCAGGTCGTCGGCCGACTGCGGCAGGTGTGCGCAGCACTCACGGTCCTGCGGGCCCTCACGGCCGCGGCCCCGCCCTGATCGGGCCTCCGCCGCCCGGGCCGGGTTCCGGGCGGCGAGCTGTACGGGCCCCGGATCCCCCGGACCGGACCATCCCACCCCGTCAGCGCCCGAATGCGGTCAACCCATCGTCACATCACGCAAGTGACCGCACCGTTCGCAGCAATCGGCGGTTCTACCCGGCTCCCGTTCTTCCCAGCCGACAAGCCGGCCCACGGCCGGTGTGAACCCCGGAGCCCACTCCGGGGTTCACACCCACAGAACTGACCTACTCGGCAACGGGACCGCCGAGCCCGCCAGGCCCCCGGGCACTGTGGCGAGCTCAGACCAACGGGGACCGGTCGAGCGCTTTCCACAGCGGCCCGGAGCCCAGCCAGCCGGGAGGAGCCGCAGTCCCGGAGAGCACCCCGGAAATGAATGTGGAGAAGCAGCCTTGGTAGAGGCGGACGCAGCCGAATTGGCGAAACTCCACCAGGATGTCCCAGGCCTCCTTTCCTCTCGGCACGAGGTAGCACTGGTCCCCATCCCAATCAGAATATCCCCATGGAATTACGGAGTCGACGTCGAAGCGCGGAGACCTGGAATCTCCGAGGTAGTGATGAGCCACACTCCGGAGAGATTCCCGGCCTCTCTTCATGAAATCGATCAGGGGCTCTGCACCACATGGATGCGACACATAGAGGTGACCTCGCACAATCCCGTCCCCGTAGAGGTTCACGAATTCCTTGAAGTCACCTGGAAGCGCTCCCCCTGCCCACTCCTCAATACCCAGCCACGCCTCGACGGGAGTCGGGCTAGACCCAATGCCGGTGACTTAATTCGTGTCTCGCTTGGTGATCGTGACGGTGGCTGGTTGGGGTGGTGGCCAGTTGCGGTGTTGGGCGCGTTTGAGGG
>NZ_JBIVMI010000061.1:0-7207 GCF_044753005.1 Kitasatospora sp. NPDC088548 | reverse complement strand
ATACGCGCCGACCTCCACCTCGGCCTGCTCCAACTCGCCTGCAGCATCATCTGCCTGCGAAAGCTCCGAACCTCATTCTGAAACGATCAGTTAGTACTCCAGCAGGACTAGACGGCTTCGAAGGGCTCGGGGTAGCGGCAGAGCCCGCGCGGGGCGCCGTCGTAGGCGGGCAGGGCGAGCGCCTGGAAGTAGATGTCCGGCACCTCGAACGGGCCGGTGACCTCGTGCCGTTGGGCCGGGGTGAACCCGAACCGGCCGTAGTAGTCCGGGTCTCCGAGAACGATGACGAGCTTCTCGCCCGCGTCCTCGGCGGCGGACAGCGCGGCCCGGACGACGAGTTCGCCGACGCCCTTGCGCTGCCACTCGGGGGCGACCGCGACGGGCGCGAGCGCCAGGCCCTTGCCGTCACCGACCGGCAGCCGGGTGAGCAGGGCGTGGCCGACCACCAGGCCGGACTCGTCCACCGCGACCACCGACAGCCCGGGCAGCCAGGCGGGATCGCGGCGCAGCGCGTCCACCAGGTCCGCCTCGTCGGGGCCGGGGAACGCGGCCATGTGGACCCGTCTGGTGGCGGGTGCGTCGTCGGGACACTCGATCCTGGTACTGACCTTCATGGGGGAACCCTCTCTGTGTCGCACGCCATTGTGGACCGGCCCCGGACGGTAGGTGAACCGTCCGGGGCCGTGAAAGGTTAGCCGATCAAGGGTCAGGCCTTGGGCTGGGCCTCGGACTTGGCGTCCTCGCGGACCTTCGGCTGGGCGTCCACACCGGCCTCCCGGCGCTGGGCCGGGGTGATCGGGGTCGGGGCGCCGGTCAGCGGGTCACCACCGGTGGACGTCTTCGGGAAGGCGATGACGTCGCGGATGGTGTCGTACCCGCCGAGCAGCGTGACGATCCGGTCGAGGCCGAAGGCCACACCGCCGTGCGGCGGCGGGCCGTAGTTGAAGGCGTCGAGCAGGAAGCCGAACTGCGAGGCGGCCTCCTCCTCGGAGAGGCCGATCGCGTCGAACGCCCGCTTCTGCACGTCGCGCTGGTGGATACGGATCGAACCGCCGCCCAGCTCCGAGCCGTTGAGGACCAGGTCGTAGGCGTTGGAGAGGGCCGTACCCGGGTCGGTGTCGAAGGTGGCGAGCGACTCGGCGGTCGGGGCGGTGAACGGGTGGTGCACCGCGTGCCAGCCCTGGAACTCGCCCTTGTCGTCCTCGATCGGCTCGAACATCGGGAAGTCGACGACCCAGAGGAAGGCCCACGCGGACTCGTCGATCAGCCGGCAGCGGCGGCCGATCTCCAGGCGGGCGGCGCCGAGCAGCTCCTGCGAGGGGCGCTGCTTGCCGGCCGCGAAGAAGATCGCGTCGCCGTTCTTGGCACCCGCGGCGGCGGCCAGGCCGGCCAGGTGCTCCTCGGAGAGGTTCTTGGCGACCGGGCCGCGCAGCTCGCCGGTCTCGGCGTCGATGACCACGTAGGCGAGGCCCCTGGCGCCGCGCGCCTTGGCCCAGTCCTGCCAGGCGTCGAGCGCCTTGCGGGGCTGCGAGGCGCCGCCGGGCATGACCACGGCACCGACGTACGGGGCCTGGAAGACGCGGAACGCGGTGCCCTTGAAGTACTCGGTGAGGTCGGTGAGTTCCTGTCCGAAGCGGACGTCCGGCTTGTCGGAGCCGTAGCGGGACATGGCGTCCGCGTAGGTCATCCGGGGCAGCGGGTTCGGGATCTCGTAGCCGTGCACCTCGCGCCAGATCGAGCCGACGATCTTCTCGCCGAGGGCCAGGATGTCCTCCTGGTCGACGAAGGAGGCCTCGATGTCGAGCTGGGTGAACTCCGGCTGGCGGTCGGCGCGGAAGTCCTCGTCGCGGAAGCAGCGCGCGATCTGGTAGTAGCGCTCCATACCGGCCACCATCAGCAGCTGCTTGAACAGCTGGGGCGACTGCGGCAGCGCGTACCAGTGGCCGGGCTGCAGGCGGACCGGGACGAGGAAGTCGCGGGCGCCCTCGGGGGTGGAGCGGGTGAGGTACGGCGTCTCGATGTCGAGGTAGTCGTTCTCCTCCATCACCCGGCGGATGATGTTGTTGACCTTGGAGCGCAGCCGCAGGCCCTTGGCCGGGCCCTCACGGCGCAGGTCCAGGTAGCGGTAGCGCAGCCGGACCTCCTCGTTGACCGTGCCGGGCTCGTACTCGGCGACCGGGAAGGGCAGCGGGGCGGCCTCGGAGAGCACCTCGATCTCGCTGACCACGACCTCGACCGCGCCGGTCGGGATGTCCGGGTTCTCGTTGCCCTCGGGGCGCACCCGGACGTCACCGACGACCTTGACGCAGTACTCGGCGCGCAGGCCGTGCACCGAGTCCAGGTCGCGGACCACGATCTGCACGGTGCCGGAGGCGTCGCGCAGGTCGATGAAGGCCACGCCGCCGTGGTCTCGGCGGCGGGCGACCCAGCCGGCCAGGGTGACGGTGGTGCCTGCGTGCTCCGGGCGGAGCGTGCCCGCGTCGTGCGTGCGGATCACAGCTGCTTCTCCTTCAGGGTGGTGACGAGTGCGTCGAGGGCGACGGGGTTCTGCTCGCCGGTGGTCAGGTCCTTGAGCTGGACGACGCCTTCGGCGAGGTCCCGGTCACCGGCCAGCACCGCGAAGCGGGCGCCGGAACGGTCGGCGGACTTCATGGCGTTCTTGATGCCCTTGACGCCGAAGGCGAGGTCGGTGGCGACGCCGGTCCGGCGCAGCTCGACCACCTTGGCGAAGAGGACGTTCTTGGCCTCGTCGCTGAGCGCGACGGCGTAGACCGAGGTGGTGGCGGGCAGGTCGAGGGCGATGCCCTCCGCCTCCATCGCCAGGTAGGTGCGGTCCACGCCGAGGCCCCAGCCGACCGAGGGCAGCGCCGGGCCGCCGAGCATCTCGGAGAGGCCGTCGTAGCGGCCGCCGCCGCCGATCGCGGACTGCGAGCCGAGACCGTTGTGCACGAACTCGAAGGTGGTGCGGGTGTAGTAGTCCAGCCCGCGGACCAGCTTGGGGTCGTCGACGAAGGCCACGCCGGCCGCGGTGAGCAGCTCGCGCACCTTCTCGTCGTACGCCTTGCACTCCTCGCAGAGGTAGTCGCGCAGCTTGGGGGCGTCGGTCAGCTGGGCCTGGACGGACTCGCGCTTGTCGTCGAGGACGCGCAGCGGGTTGATCCCGGCGCGGCGGCGGGTCTCCTCGTCGAGGTCCAGGCCGTCCAGGAACTCGACCAGGGCGGCGCGGTAGACCGGCCGGCACTGCTTGTCCCCGAGGCTGTTGATCAGCAGCGAGTAGTCGCTCAGGCCCAGCGAGCGGAAGGCGTCGTCGGCCAGGATGATCAGCTCGGCGTCCAGCGCCGGGTCCTCGGCGCCGATCGCCTCGGCGCCGACCTGGGCGAACTGGCGGTAGCGGCCGGCCTGCGGACGCTCGTAGCGGTAGAAGGAGCCGGAGTACCAGAGCTTGACCGGGAGGTTGCCCAGCTTGTGCAGGTTGGCCTGGAGCGCCGCGCGGACCACCGAGGCGGTGCCCTCGGGGCGCAGCGCGAGGTCTTCCTTGCCGCGCTTGGTGAGCGAGAACATCTCCTTGGTGACGATGTCCGTGGACTCGCCGACACCGCGGGAGAACAGCTTGACGTCCTCGAAGACCGGGGTCTCGATGTAGCCGTACCCGGCCCGGCGCAGCGGCGCGGAGAGGCTCTCGCGGATCGCCAGGAAGGTCGCGGAGCTGGGGGGCAGCAGGTCGTAGGTGCCCTTGGGGGCGGTGAAGGTGCTCAACTTCTCTTCCGTCACATTCCTCGTCGCGGGAAGGCCGGAGCGCCGAGCGCTCCCGCCGCCTGCCTGAGGTAGGGGTTGGTGGCGCGCTCGCGGCCGATGGTGGTCTGGGAGCCGTGGCCGGACAGGACCACGGTGGCATCGTCGAGGGGCAGGCACACCCGGGCCAGCGACCGCATGATCGCCTCGCTGTCTCCGCCCGGGAGGTCCGTGCGCCCGATGGAGCCGGCGAAGAGCAGGTCGCCCGAGAAGAGCACCGGAGGCAGGTCCTCGGCGCCGGGCGTCCGGAACGTCACCGACCCCTTGGTATGGCCGGGCGCGTGGTCGACGGTGAGCTTCAGACCGGCGAGCTCCAGCACGCTGCCGTCGGTGAGCTCGCGTACGTCGTCGGGTTCGCCGACGGTGAGCTCGCCCATCAGCTGGGTGCCGAGCGAGCGGCCGAGCGCCTTCTCCGGGTCGGCCATCATGTAGCGGTCCTCGGGGTGGATCCAGGCCGGGACGCCGCGGGCGCCGCAGACCGGGACCACGGAGGCGACGTGGTCGATGTGCCCGTGGGTGAGGACGACCGCGACGGGCTTCAGCCCGTGCTCGCGGATCAGCTCGTCGACGCCGGCGGCGGCCTGGTGGCCGGGGTCGACGATGACGCACTCCTCGCCGGGCGCCGGTGCGACCAGGTAGCAGTTGGTGCCCCAGGCTCCAGCGGGGAATCCGGCGATGAACACGCGAGTCCTTCATGATTCGGTCGACAGTGGCAGCTACACGATGTAACGCAGCCTACCGGCGGTCCGGGTCCGGTTGCGAACCAGACAGGGGGTGACAGGTTCACTTCATCATGACGGGTTCACCGCGTTCTTACAGCCGTGGTACCTACACTTGGCCGCCGATGGATGCGATGATCCGCTTCAGCATTCGTACCCACTCCCTCCCCGCCCGCCATCGGGCGGGGGACCCCCCAGCGCATATGTAGGAGACACGGCCGGTGGTCACCAGCGAACAGCGGCGGCGGCAGCTCGCCCGCGAGAAGTACGAGCGCCAGGCGCAGCGACGGGCCGAGGCCCACGCCGCGCGCAAGCGCCGCAACACGATCCTCGGCGCGTCGCTGGCCGTGGTCGTGCTGGCGGGCGGTGGCGCGCTGGTCGGCACCGGCGCCTTCGACTCGGACGACAAGAAGGACTCCGCTCCGACCGCGCAGGCCGCGCCCACCGCGACCGACGAGCCCACCACGCCGACCCGCAAGCCGGTCGAGGGCTGCGCCGACCCGGCGCCGGGCGCGCCGAACGGCAAGCAGTGGCAGGCCGAGCCGGCCATGACGGTCGACACGGCCGCCTCGTACACCGCGACGCTGGACAGCAACTGCGGCAAGGTGACGATCGCGCTGGACGCGGCCAAGGCGCCGCACACGGTGAACTCCTTCGCCTTCCTGACCGGCGAGCAGTACTTCGACCACACCAAGTGCCACCGGCTGACCACGGGCGGCATCTTCGTACTGCAGTGCGGCGACCCGACCGCCAGCGCGACCGTCCCCGGCGGCACGGGCGGCCCCGGCTACAAGTTCGCCGACGAGAACCTGACCGGCGCGACCTACCCGGCGGGCACGGTGGCGATGGCCAACTCCGGCCCCGGCACCAACGGCAGCCAGTTCTTCCTGGTCTACAAGGACACCCAGCTGCCGCCGAGCTACACCCCCTTCGGCAAGATCACCGGCGGTCTGGACGTGGTCGAGAAGATCGCCGCCGCGGGCACCCTGGAAGGCGGTACGGACGGCCACCCGATGGCCGACGTCACCTTCAACTCGGTCACCGTCGCGAAGGGTTGATCCACGCCGGGGCCGCGTCGCCACCGCCCGCGAGGGGCGTCGGCGCGGCCCGGGCCCGAAATCGCCCGGCCCGGATGCGGACAGCACCGGGCCTGGTCGCCTATGTTGGCGTTGTGTAGGGTGCCCAGACCCGCCGGCCGTCACCCTCGGCAGCAGAGCACGGCGGACGGGACGGCGGACTCATCGGTCCGCCGCACATCAACTGTGGACGACGGACGCGTACCGCCCCGGCGCGGGCGCGACGTCATGTGGAGGACGCGCTATGAGCAGCGACCCGTGGGGCCGTGTCGACGAGCAGGGCACGGTCTACGTCAGGACAGCCGACGGCGAACGTGTCGTGGGTTCCTGGCAGGCCGGCTCGCCCGAGGAGGCTCTCGCCTACTTCGAGCGCAAGTACCAGGGCATCGAGGTGGAGATCGGCCTGCTGGAGAAGCGGGTGCGCACCACCGACCTGGCCGCGAAGGACGCCCAGGCCGCGCTGGAGCACCTGCGGTCGCAGGTCGTCGAGGCGCACGCGGTCGGTGACCTGGAGTCCCTGGCCAAGCGGCTGGACACGCTCGCCGGTGAGATCGAGAGCCGTCGTGAGGAGCGCAAGGCCGCCCGCGCCAAGGCGCAGGACGAGACCCGCGCCGCCAAGGAGGCCCTGGTCTCGGAGGCCGAGCAGCTCGCCGAGTCCACCCAGTGGCGGGAGGCCGGGGACCGGCTCCGCGCGCTGGTGGACACCTGGAAGGGCCTGCCCCGGCTGGACCGCAAGAGTGACGACGAGCTGTGGCACCGCTTCTCGCACGCCCGCTCGGTCTTCTCCAAGCACCGCAAGGCGCACTTCGCGACCCTGGACGCCGAGCGCGACCAGGCCAGGGCCGTCAAGGAGCGTCTGGTCACGGAGGCCGAGGCGCTCTCCTCGTCGACCGAGTGGGGCGAGACGGCGGCCCAGTACCGCGACCTGATGGCGCGCTGGAAGGCCGCCGGGCGCGCCCAGCGGGACATCGAGGACGAGCTGTGGGCGCGGTTCCGCGGCGCCCAGGACGTCTTCTTCCAGGCCCGTTCCGCGGTGTTCAGCGAGCGGGACGCCGAGCAGGTCGGCAACCAGAAGCTCAAGGAGGCGCTGGCGGCCGAGGCCGAGGCGATCCTGCCGATCACCGACCTGAAGGCCGCGAAGGCCGCGCTGCGCGACGTCAACGAGCGCTGGGAGGCGATCGGGCACGTGCCGCGCGACGCCCGTCCGAAGCTGGACGGCCGGCTGAACGCGGTCGAGCGGGCGATCCGCGAGGCCGAGGACGCCGAGTGGAAGCGCTCCAACCCGGAGGCCAAGGCCCGCGCCGCCGGCATGGTCGGCCTCTTCCAGGCGAAGGCCGACAAGATCCAGGCCGATCTGGACAAGGCCCGCGCGGCCGGCAACGCGAGCAAGGTCGCCAAGCTGGAGTCCGAGCTGGCCGGCGTGCGGACGCTGCTGGAGCAGGCGCACAAGAGCCAGGACGAGTTCAGCGGCTGATCCGGCATCCGGCTGACCCAGTCGGCCCGTTGAACGGAAAGGCCCCCGGGAGCTTGGGTTCTAACGGTCCTCGCAACACCCGCGATCTGTGGGAGTTGCGAGGGCCGTGGCTGTTGGACGCGATGATCTTTCGGGTTTGAGGGAGC
>NZ_JBIVMI010000060.1:0-8001 GCF_044753005.1 Kitasatospora sp. NPDC088548 | reverse complement strand
CAAGACGCTCGGCTGGAATACCCCAGCCGAGCGTCTACGTGATCTACTCACCACCTAAAACCAAGTGGTGTTGCGACGACCCCTTGAACCCAAGCTCCCGTCCTCGACGGAACCGGGGGCCTTCGTCGTGCCTGCGCGGCCGCCGCTCCCGGGCGCTTCCCGACTGGCCGTCCTCTTTGATCCGTTATCTCCTGGTATGCACCGACCGGAGGAACGGAGTTGAGGCATGTCAGCCAGCGAGCCCACCGAGCCCGGCGAACCCGCCCGGCCCACCGGCGCCACCGGCCCTGCCGCCTCCGCCGACGAACTGGCCGAGCTGCGCGCCCGCCTCAGCGCCGTCGAGGCGCACGCCCGGCAGCCTCCCCGACACCGGACCCGGTCCTTCTTCGCCGTCCTGCTGGTCCTGCTGGCCTGCGTGCTGACCCCGGTCAGCGAGGTCGCGGTCTGGACGAAGTCCCAGGTCACCGACACCGACCGGTACGTGGCCACGATGGCTCCGCTCGCCCGGGACCCGGCCGTCCGGGCCGCCGTCACCAACCGGGTGACCGACGAGATCGTGAAGTACATCCCGGTCGACTCGCTGCTGGACAGCGTCGCCCCCGCCGACCGGCCCCAGCTGGGCGCCCTGCTCGGCACCATCGGCCAGGCGCTCACCAGCGGGCTCACCGGCTTCGTCCACACCCAGGTCGAGCGGGTGGTGGACAGCGACGCCTTCGCCGGGATCTGGACGGAGGTCAACCGGACCGCGCACGCCGCCGTCGACAAGATGCTGACCGGGGAGGGCGGCGGCGCCGTCCAGATCAAGAACGACACCGTGGTGCTCGACCTCGCCCCGCTGATCGCCCAGGTCAAGACCCGGCTGGTGGACAACGGGCTGTCGATCGCCTCGAAGATCCCCGAGATCCACACCCAGTTCACGCTCTTCCAGTCCGACGCCATCCCCAAGGTCCGCACCGGCTTCCGGCTGCTGGACCTGGCCGGCTTCTGGCTGCCCGTGCTGACCGTGGCCTGTGCGGTCGGCGGGGTGCTGCTCGCCGAACGGCGGCGGCGGGCGGTCGTCACCGTCGCCCTGGGCATGGCCGGCGGGGCGCTGCTGCTGGGCCTCGGACTGAGCGTCTTCCGGGTCCTCTATCTGGACCGGCTCCCGGCCGGGGTGGACCAGGCGGCGGCCCAGGCGGTGTACGACACCCTGATTCGCTATCTGCGCTCGGCCGTCCGGGTGGTGATCACGCTGGGTCTGCTGATCGCCCTCGGCGCCTGGATCAGCGGCGCCGGCGCGCACGCCGGAACGGTCCGGGGCCTGTGGCGGTCCGGGATCGGCGGGGTGCGGCACACCGCCGAGCGGGGCGGGGTGCGGCTCGGGCCGGTCGGCCGGTTCGTGCACCGCTGGAAGGGGTGGCTCGGCTGGGTGGCCGCCGCGGGCGCGGGGCTGGCATTCCTGCTCTGGAGCTATCCGACCGTACTGGTGACGCTCTGCCTGGCGCTGGTGCTGCTGGCGGCGCTGGCGGTGCTGGAATTCCTGGACGAGCCGGACGGGGGCGGCGGCGAGCACGTACCCCGACCGGCCTGAAGGAGGAGGCGGGGTCCCTTCCTGAGGGACGATCAGCCACGAGCGGTGCCGGCGTGGGGAGCGGTACGGGGTGAGGCGCGCGGGGCGCCCTCAGTCCCTGATGACGCAGCGGAAGCCCAGGTGGCAGGTGGTGGTGTCCTCGGACTGCGGCATCCGGGCCGGCGGGCGGTAGCGGCGGCAGTAGGTGGGCGCGCAGAGGAACGAGCCGCCCTTGATCACCCGGCGCGGGATGCCGGGCGCGGCCGCGGCGGGGTCGACGCTCGCGGCGCGGGCGTCCGTGACGCGGGCGTCCCCCGCGCGGCCGTTTCCGCCGCAGCAGCTCGGTGTGGTGCCGCGGTGGCGCCCGGTGTAGTGGTCGGCGGTCCACTCCCAGACGTTGCCGATCATGTCGTACAGCCCGAAGCCGTTGGCCGGGTAGCTGCCGACGGGTGCGGTGGCCCGGTAGCCGTCCGGTGAGCGGTTGGTGAGCGGGAAGTCGCCGTGCCAGGTGTTGGCCATCAGCCGCCCGCCCGGAACGAGTTCGTCGCCCCGCTCCCGGCCCCAGGCGAACTCGGTACCCTCCGAGCCGCCGCGCGCCGCGTACTCCCACTCGGCCTCGGTCGGCAGCTCCTTGCCCGCCCAGGCCGCGTACGCCCGTGCGTCGGCGAGACCGATGTGGACGGCCGGGTGGTCGCCGAGCCCGTCGATCGAGCTGTCCGGCCCGTACGGGTGGCGCCAGTCCGCACCGGGGACGAAGAACCACCAGTTGTACGCGTTGCCCAGGTCCACCGGGCGGTCCGGGCTGCGGAACACCGAGGAGCCGGCCACCAGGAGGTCGGGCAGCGCGTCCGGGTACTCCGCGGCGGTCGGCGCGATCTCGGCGGCCGTGACATGGCCGGTGGCGGCGACGAAGGCGGCGAAGTCGTCGTTGGTGACGGCGTACCGGTCGATCCGGAAGCCGCGGACCACCACCCGGTGGGCGGGCGCCTCGTCGGGGTAGTGGTGGTCCGAGCCCATGGTGAAGGCCCCGCCGGGCAGGTGCACCATCTCCGGCCGCTGGTCCGGCATCGTCTCCCCTGCTCCCGTTTCCCGCCTTCTGCGCTGTGCCGCTGGACGTTACGGCACGCCCGGACGGAGCAGTCCGGCGGGCGGCCCGACAGCTGCGCGGCGCAGGCTGAGCAGGATGTCCGAGAACCCGTCACCAGAGCCGCGCGACCGCATCGACGTGCGGGCCTGGTTCTGGCTGTTCGGATCGTTCGCGGTGCAGATGGTCGCGTACTTCAATCTTCCGCTGCGCTTCTTCGGCGACCACCGGCCGGTGGTCAGCTGGCTGGCCTTCGCGGTCATCCTCACCGGCCTGAGCGGGCTGCTGCTGGCCCGGATCACGGACGTCCTGCGCGGCACCGGCAAGCGGCCCGGGGTGTGGCTGGTCTTCCTGATCTGCCTGTCGCTCACCTGCTTCGCCGGTGCGTACTACGTGCTGGCCGGCCACCCTGGCGAGTTCGCGGGCCTGTACACCCGGCTGGACGCGCTGTACTTCACGGTGGTCACCATGGCCACGGTCGGGTACGGCGACATCACCGCGGTCGGGCAGTCGCCCCGGCTGGTGGTGGTCCTGCAGATCGCGTACAACTTCGTCTTCCTCGCGGCCGCCGCGGGGACTCTGAGCAGGACGATCCGCAGCGGCCTGGAGCACCGGGTCCACCGGCACGACCAGGGCGTCCAGCCGACCGACCAGGGCCAGGACGGGTAGAAACCGTCCGCACCCGGATATCCGCACAGTTCCCTCGACCCGCCCGGATCCCGGCCGGTAGCGTCCCGTTCGCCGTTCGGTCGTTGCCCGGGCCCTGTCACCGGTGCGGCGGCAGGACCCGGACGACGGCGCCGGTCAGCCCATGCTCTTGGCCCCGTCCAGGGACTCCCGGACGATGTCGGCGTGGCCGGAGTGCTGGGCGGTCTCGGCGATGACGTGCAGCAGCACCCGGCGGGCCGACCACCGCGCGCCGGACTCGAACCACGGGGCCTTGGGCAGCGGGTGGCCGGCGTCCAGGTCGGGCAGCGCGGCGACCAGTTCGTCGGTACGGCGGGCCACCTCGGCGTAGTCGGCCAGCACACCGGCCAGCGTCTCCTCGGGCAGAAGCCGGAACTCGTCCGCCCGCCGGGCCCAGTCGGCCTCGGTCATGGCGGTGAAGTCCGGCATCGCCGAGGGGCCCTCCAGGATGAAGCCCGCCCAGTTCCGCTCGACGTCGGCGACATGCTTGATGAGGCCGCCCAGGCACAGTTCGCCGGCGGTGGTCCGCAGCCTGGCCTGCTCGTCGGTGAGGTCGCGGGTGGTGAAGCGCAGGAAGTGCCGCTGCTTGGCCAGCGCCTCCAGCAGATCGGCACGCTCGCCGGTCACGACCGGGGCGTCGGCCTGCTCGGGAGTGGCCAGTTCGTTGACGGTCATGATGGCTGCCTTCCGTTGTTCCTGTTCGTCGTCAAGAAGAACGCTAGAAGGGATCTAGGTCAGTTCCTGACCTCTATGGCGGGCGAATGGAGGGCCGATCGCGACGACGATCGGCCCTCCACCCCGCCGATCCGAAAAAGCCCCAGCGGCCGGCGCCGGTCAGCCGCGGCGGTGCCGATGACGCAGAAGATGGCACTCTGTCTGAACAACTACCGTCCCTTAGAGGGCAGTTCATATGAGTACTCAGACCGAGTTCGAGGCGAAGATCCTCAACGTCGACCCCGTGCAGATTCGCGCCATGCTGGTGGAAGCGGGTGCCGAGCACCACGGGGACCGGCTCCAGCGCCGCTATGTCTACGACATTCCCGGTAGGACCGGGACGTGGGTACGACTGCGGGACAACGGAACCGCCGCGACGCTATGCGTCAAAGAGATCCTGACCGACGCCATCGACGGCGTGAGGGAGACCGAGACCCGGGTGGGTGACTTCGACGCCACGAACGCCATTCTCGGCAAGCTCGGTTACCAGCCGAAGGCGTACCAGGAGAACCGCCGTTCGTCCTGGTCGTTGAACGGCGCCGCCGTCGAGATCGACGAGTGGCCGCTCATCCCGCCGTACCTGGAAGTCGAGGGAACCAGCGGCGACCACGTCCACGAAGCGGTGCGCACCCTCGGGCTTCCGGTGGATGAACTCACCAGTGAGAACACCACGTTGGTCTACCGCCGGTACGGCATCGACATCGAGTCGATCCCCCGGCTCACGTTCGGGTGAAAGGGCAGGTCCCCGTGCGCGTGGCCGCACCACCACGAGTCCGCATCGTGCGAGACAACACGGTCCGCATCAAGGTCATTGACGACTGCGGACCGGCCTGCACGTTCTGCCACAACGAAGGCGGCACGGCCCGTTGCCATAGGCCTTGCCGGCTATGACGCTGTCCGGCTTCTTTCGGGGCCGGCCAAGTCCCCGGCGGGGAACCCGAATCCTCTCCGGTACCGGCACGAACCGGGTGCAGTCGGTCTCGTCACGCGCCACCTGATGTTCATCGGCCACACCCACCCGGACCAGGGCAATCAGGACTGGCAAAGCGTCAAACTCGTGGCTGTCCACGATATCCCGGGCCTCAGGAGGCGAAGAGGATGTGTCGCGGGGCGCCCTCCCCCAACGTCACCCCTTCGAACCTGGAGCGTACTTATGAGCCCTACCCGTCGTGACGTCCTGAGGTGGGGAGCCGGAGCAGGCGGTGTGGCAGCCGCCGCCGCGTTCGGTCTTCCGAGCGTGGCCGCCGCCGCAAGCTGGTCCAGCCGGAACTGGATGAGCAACCTGCCCGACAGCCTCCCGCTGACCAGGATGACGATCCCCGGCACCCACGACACCTGTGCCAACAACGCCAACAACGGCACCATGTGGGCCAAATGCCAGAACTGGAGCATCTGGGACCAGTTCGAGAAGGGCATCCGCTTTGTCGACATCCGCCTGAACGGCCTGCAGGGCACCGCGAACGAAATGGGTGTCTACCACGCCAGTTTCTACCAGGACATCCGCTACCAGGACGTGCTCAACGCCTGCGACAACCACCTTCGGAACAATCCGAAGGAGGTCGTCATCATGCGGGTCAAGAACGAGAACTCGGGCGGCCAGGCGCTCGGCGCGGCGGAGTTCCGACGCCGGTTCAACTTCTACCTGGACGACCCGTCGATGAACTTCCGTCCGCGGTTCTGGACCAACCCCTACTGGCCCACCCTGGGGCAGGCTCGCGGCAAGATCGTGCTGGTCGCCGACTTCGACAACCCGTGGACCGTACTCCAGTGGTCCAGTGGCTCGAACAGCTTCTTCCGGACGCAGGACATCTGGGACGGGAACGGCCAGGGCATCGAATACAAGAAGAACAAGATCATCGAGTGGTTCGACGAGGCCTACTTCCACCAGAACGCCGCCGAGATGTACGTGAACCACACCAGCTACGCCAACGGCGTCTGGCCCAGCACCAACGCGGGCAACATCTTCCCGGTGGTCCGCTACTACCTGGACCAGCGGAAGACCGAGCGAATCCACTTCGGCATCGTCCCGATGGACTTCCCCGACTACGACACCGAGGTCCTGCGGCTCTTGATCGACAAGAACTTCATCTAGCCACCCTGCGGGACGCCGGCGCCCGATCCCGGCACCTTCCGGCGAGTGCCCTCGTGTGCGGCCGTTCCTGCCGGCGAGCAACGGCCGGCACGGGCGGTGACGTGACCACCGCCAGGTGATCGCGCCAACACCCGTACCGGCCGCCGGACTTCGGAAGATGCGGCAGGAGCCGCGTCCACTCGTCGTTCGTCAGATCGCCTCGCCCCGCGACCAGAACGAAGATCCCGGGGCGAGGCGGTCACATGATCCGCCGGACAGTCTGCGGTCAGCGGCGTTGCAACGGACACGGCGGGGGTGTCTCGCCGGTCGGGTTGAAGGTTCGGGGGCACGACACGGCCGAGACCGATCGGAGCTGCCGGCCGGGAGTCCAGTACGTCCACATCACGTCGTGCGGGAAGGTGCCGAGGAAAGTCCGGGCGTGCTCCAGCCGGATCGCCGGATCGAGGTCGGTCTCCAGCGCCGGGGAGTCGGCGAGTTGCTTGCCCAGCCACTCCAGTGTCCCGGCCGGGTCGTTCGTGGTGAGCTTGATCTGCGCCGCCGGCTTGGCGAGCCAGTGCATGACCTCCAGTGGTGGAACCGGGCTCGACCACGCGGGCCGTACGCCGTTCTGCGTCTCGGGAGGCCGTCGCTCGACATCGTCGGGACGCTTGTTGCCCGACCAGGCGTAGCAGTGCCAGTGCAGGCCGGGCCTGTTCCAGTGATCCATGAGCGCTCCACCCTGGTCGGGGGCGGGCCCCGCTCCCAGTTGCGCTGGGAACGGGTCCCGCCTTTCCGGTGTGCGTCAGACGGTAGTGGCGAAGCGGGCCGGGTCGATGCCCGACGCGCCCAACTCCGCCGTGTCGAACCGCAGTTCACGGCCGGGGCCCTTGACCTCGCCCATGACCCACAGGCCGCCGGCCACGCCGGGCACCTCGCGCAGGGTCGCGCCCTCAGGTGCTCAGGTGCGGGGAACGCCCCAGTCGTCGAGGATGCGGCCCGCCTCGCCGCCCAGCTCGGGGTGGTGCAGCAAGGTGCGGACCAGGTCGGCCCGTTGGGCGGACGGGCCGGCCTGCCGGACGGCGAACAGGGCGTTGTCGGGGACGAGCGGGTCGCCCTCGTGCTCGCCGAGGGCGGCGGCCAGCGCCCGGTGGACGGCCGGGTCGTCGGCGTAGGGGCCGAACGCCATGGCCACGTACTGCCGCACCAGGTCCTCGTCGCGATCGGCGAAGGCGGCGAGCAGGGCGTCGGCCACCTCCCGTTTCGCGGCGGGGTCGGCCGGCGGCGAGAGGCGGAGGACGGTCGCGCACTCGACGCGGGCGAGTTCGTCCTCGGCCGGGTCCGCGACGACGGAGGCGAGGAAGGCCGCGACGGCGGGGTCGGCCACCGCGTCTTCGAGCGCGGCGACGATCCGGACCTTGTCGTCGCTCCCCGACGGCAGCGAGCGGAACCGCGCGACGAGACGCTCGGCGGGCGAGAACGGCGAGTGACCCTCCCGACGGGTCGGCCCCCGGGAGCCGCGGCGCCCTCCGGGCCAGGTCGGGCCCTTGGCCTTGGGGGTCGGAATGTCGCTCACCGGCTCAGCGTAGTGCGGCTCGCCCCGGTCCCCTCGCCGGATCGGCGAGGGGACCGCGGGATTCGGCCGTCAGGCGGGTATGCGGTGACGCCCCTGGGGGGTGGGCGTACTTTCGGGGCCGTAGTGGCCGGCCTGGCGGGCGATCCAGGTGTATTCGGTGGTGCCGTCGGGGAGTTGGCGCAGTTCCCAGCGGCCGTGGTGGGTGATCGGGGGCGGTGGCGGGGTGGTTGCCCGTTCGCCGGGGTGCGGCATCCTCAGGGTCGCGAGGACGCCGAGGATCACGGTGGCGATCGCGAGGGCGAGGAGGGCCACGAACGCCGCGC
>NZ_JBIVMI010000059.1:0-9665 GCF_044753005.1 Kitasatospora sp. NPDC088548 | reverse complement strand
TCGTCTGTACCGCTGTGGTCTGAACGCAGAACGAACAGGCCGAAAGCACGAACAGCCCCCGACGGACTCGGGGTACGTAACTCACCATCTCAGACTATTTCCACAGGTCGGGGACAAGACGGAAGGGGGCAGCCCCTCAACGCCGCACGCGGCCCGCCCGAGGACGGGAGCGACTACACCGCCGCCGCCCAGATACTCACCGCACTCGGCGCCACCGGCATCGACCCGCTGAGCGACAACCCGGACAAGGCGGCGCAGCTGGCCGGCCTCGGATTCCTGCCTATCGCACCGACCAGCGAGCGATCGGCCGGCCGCCCGGGCCGCTGCCCGTCCGGATCTTCACCCCCCAGATTCTCGGCAGCGACGGCGGCAAGCTCTCGAAGAGCCTGCCGCGCGAGGCCGCCGAGGCCGGCGGGCGCCCCGCCGGACGGCACCACCACCTCCACATGGCTGTTCGACCCCTCGGCCTGGCCCGGCACCCCCGCGGACTACGTCGAAGCGCTTCCGCCCGTTACTTCTTCACTGCGCCACCCAGTAGCGCCAAAAGGCTACCGAGCGGCAGTCCCGTTTCCTCGGTGTCGAGCGGCACGACGGTCGCCCTTACCGCATAGGGGCAGTGTCGGCGACGGTACCTCGGACGGCGTGCCACGACGTGCGAACGCGTCGGTATGGTGCACACACTTGATCGTGTTGATCGATCACTGGCCACTGTTCGGTCTGCGGCTGAGTACACCAAGGCTAGAGCTCCGTTTGCCGCACTCGGATGAGCTGGCAGAACTGGCCGACCTCGCCGCAGCGGGTGTGCATGGCCCTGAGATGATGCCGTTCAGCAGCGCGTGGACGGACCTTCCCCCGGTCGGCCGAGCGCGCGCGGTGATACAGCAACACTGCCTCAGAGTCGGCAGCTGGACCCCGGACAACTGGTCGCTCAACCTGGCGGTCTTCAAGAACGGCCGAGTGGTGGGAGCTCAGGCACTCGCGGCGAGGTCGTTCGATCTGGTGCGTGAGGTCAACACCGCATCATGGCTCGGACTTCCCCACCAGGGGCGCGGGCTTGGCACTGAGATGCGGGCCGCCGTCCTCTTCCTGGCGTTTGCCGGCTTGGGTGCTGCTGAGGCCACCACTGGTGCGTTTCTTGACAACACGGCGTCTCTCGCGGTGTCGAGGAAGTTAGGTTACCGACACGACGGCACAGAACGGCGAATCGTCAGAGGCCAGGCCACCATCATGCGGCGCTTGCGACTGACCCGAGAGCAATGGGAAGCCCACCGTACGCTTGAGATCGACACTGTCGGTCTAGCCCCCTGTCTGCCACTGTTCGGAGCGGCAGGAGAGGATGGCACCTTCTCATCCACCGCGAGCATCTGAGAGCGCACCACTTCCTGACTGAGTGTCATATTTGATGACGATGCCTCACGGAATGTAGTCTCCCACCCCGAGAACTGGACTTGCTTGCACGGGATTTGAGATGTCCCGGAGGCCGATACCATCTACTGCCATGACAACCGCATCCCCTCGCCCAGGAACGCCGGACAAGCCCACGCTCGACGGCCTCGAGACAAAGTGGGCCTGGACCTGGGACGAGCAGGGCGTATACAGATTCGACCGCACCGCCACGCGCGAGCAGGTTTACTCGATCGACACCCCGCCACCCACGGTGAGCGGCAGCCTGCATGTGGGACACGTCTTCTCCTACACGCAGACCGACACGATTGCCCGCTTCCAGCGCATGCGGGGCAAGAACGTCTTCTACCCGATGGGCTGGGACGACAACGGCCTGCCGACCGAGCGTCGCGTCCAGAACTACTTCGGCGTTCGGTGTGAGCCGTCCCTCCCTTACGACCCCGGCTTCAGCCCGCCCGAGACCCCTGGCAAGCAGCAGATCCCCGTCTCCCGCCAGAACTTCATCGAGCTGTGTGAGCGGCTTACGGTTGAGGACGAGAAGGTCTTCGAGAGTCTGTGGCGCAGGCTCGGCCTCTCCGTTGACTGGCGGCACACGTATCAGACCATCAACAGTCGTTCCAGGGCAGTCTCGCAGCTGGCCTTCCTGCGCAATCTGGCCCGCGGTGAGGCGTATCAGGCCGAGGCTCCAACGCTCTGGGACATCACCTTCAGAACCGCGGTCGCCCAAGCCGAACTCGAAGACCGTGAGCGTCCGAGCGCTTACTACCATCTGCTTTTCGATGCGCCCGGTGGGCAGGCTGTAGAGATCGCGACCACCCGACCCGAACTGCTGCCGGCCTGCGTGGCGCTGGTGGCGCATCCCGACGATGAACGCTTCCAGAAACTGTTTGGCACTACGGTGCGCACACCGGCCTTCGGGGTCGAGGTTCCGGTGCTCGCCCACCGCCTGGCCGACCCGGAGAAGGGCACCGGCCTTGTCATGGTCTGTACCTTCGGTGACACCACTGACGTGGTGTGGTGGCGTGAGCTCAACCTCAGCACCCGCCCGGTTCTCGGACGCGATGGTCGCTTCCTCCCGGACCCGCCGGCCGGTCTCGACACGCCAGGGGCCAAGGCGGCCTACGCGCAGCTCGCCGGAGCGACGCCGCACACCGCCCGTGAGCGACTGGTGGAGATGCTCCGTGCCAGCGGTGCGATGGCCGGAGAACCGCGCCATTTCAACCATATGGTGAAGTTCTACGAGAAGGGCGACAAGCCTCTCGAGATCGTCACCAGCCGCCAGTGGTACCTCCGCAATGGCGGCCGGGACGAGGCTCTTCGCGAAACGCTGCTGGGCCGCGGCAGGGAACTGAGCTGGCACCCAGACCACATGCAGCACCGGTATCAGGCGTGGGTGGAAGGCCTCAACGGCGACTGGCTGATCAGCCGTCAGCGGTTCTTCGGCGTCCCGGTGCCGGTCTGGTACCGGCTTGATTCGGCTGGAAACCCCACCGATGAGCTGCTCCTTCCGGCGGAAGGCTCGCTGCCTGTTGACCCGACCAGCCAGGTACCGCCCGGCTTCGCCGAAGACCAGCGTGACGCTCCGGGCGGCTTCACTGGAGACCCCGATGTGATGGACACCTGGGCGACGTCCTCCCTCACACCGCAGATCGCCGGCGGATGGTCTTACGACGACGACCTGTTCGACCGGGTCTTCCCGATGGACCTGCGCCCGCAGGCACACGAGATCATCCGAACCTGGCTGTTCTCCACGGTAGTCCGCGCGGATCTGGAGCACGACGAGCTGCCCTGGCGGCACGCGGCGATCAGCGGCTGGATCCTCGATCCGGACCGCAAGAAGATGTCCAAATCGAAGGGGAACGTCGTTACCCCGCTCGACCTCCTGGACCAGCACGGCTCGGACGCTGTGCGTTACTGGGCCGCCAGCGCCAGGCCCGGCACCGACACGGCCTTCGAGATCGCCCAAATGAAGATCGGCCGCCGCCTCGCCATCAAGATCCTCAACGCGTCGAAGTTCGTCCTCGGCCTCGGCGCCGACCAGCCGGACGCCTTGGTGACCCGGCCCCTCGACCAGGCGCTCCTCGCGCACCTCGCCGAGGTGGTTGGCGAGGCCACCGAGCAACTTGAAGGCTACGACTACGCCCGCGCTCTGGAGACCGTCGAGCGGTGCTTCTGGGCGTTCTGCGACGACTACGTCGAGCTGGTCAAGAATCGTGCCTATGGTGAGAGTGGAGAGGGGCCCGCAGCGTCGGCCCAAGCCACCCTCGCCCATGCGCTCTCAGTACTTTTGCGCCTCCTGGCACCGTTCCTGCCGTTCGCAACCGAAGAGGCATGGAGCTGGTGGCAAACCGGCTCGATCCACCGCGCGCAGTGGCCCACCGCGGTTGAGCTGCGGGAGCGTGCGCCGGTCGGCGATCCCCAACTGCTCGGCGTGGCGGCCGAGGCGATCGCGGCTGTCCGGAAGGCGAAGAGTGCCGCCCAGCTGTCGATGCGGGCGGACGTGGCGAAGGTAGTCGCCCGTGGGGCGGAACCGGCGTTGGCGCTACTGCGCCAGGTGCTCCCTGACGTCCAGTCGGCAGGGCATGTCCTCGACGTGACCTTCGAGACGGCTGACTCGGAAGACATTACGTACGAAATCTTCCTGTAGCCAGGACAGTTCATGGCGGTGGCGCCTGCTCATCCCGGCGATGATCAGGCGCCACCGTTCTGCTTTTTCCTGGCGGGCAGTCGGTAGATGGGTCGAACCAACTTCGCGGCGAAGCAACGCAGTTTCGGACAACGCGAACGCCGGAGCCCAAAAGGTTGCGCGGAGCCTCCCGGGTCGTACTAGAGTCTGAACCTCAGAGTGACGATCGACCACCTCTACGTAGGCACTCCAGGGAGCGCCACGGCCTGCTCCATGCAAACGGCCTGGCCGGCCAACCACCGGAGCGGTCCCACTCGACGGCCGACCTGAAGACTCTCCGCACGCTTCCCGTCATGCCTTCATCGAGCACCAGAGATGTCGTTCATCCCTCTGTTGGCGCGTCACAAGAACCACACCCCAGTGCGCCTGGACCCACCAGGCCCACGGCCGATCCACGGGAGGTGCCCGTGCAAATCGCAGTGCAGGACCCCGAGAAGCACACCACGTACATCCTCGACCCGTCCTCGTTGGCGGACTTCGAGTTGAGCAACGCCCAATCCGGCGACGGGGCCGACATCGTGTTCGTGTTGCCGTCCCAGACCCTGTGCGACCAGGTGCCGGTGGTGCCGGGCGCTGGTTCGGGCGATCAGTCGATCCTGATCTCCGACCCTGACAGTGACCGGCGGTGGCTGCTGACCCGCTCAGACCTGGAGCGGTTCGCCGCCCCCACGAGCTCGGCGGCCAACGAGGCCGTGTGGTTCTCGATGCCGGGAACGGCCGCCGGCATCTACACGGCGGTTCCGCTCTTCCGTCGCGCCCTCGTCCAGAACAGCTCCTGAGTATGCGGCGGCCCGCGACAGGCATCCCCGCCGCGGGCCCTCCCGCCCGGTCCTGTTTCTGCGACCCTCGAGGTACGTGATCAATGGACAGAGTACGAGTCTTCCCGGCACGAGCCATGGCCCCCCAGATCCAGGCCGATTCGCGGTGGATCTCCGTTGACGCGGGCACCCGCCAGGCCTACATGCTCTCCGGCAAGGACCGGGAGTGCACGCTGCTCTCGTGGATCGCCCGAGGCCCCGGCCGCGAGGCGAGCGACGAGTTCACCACGGCGGTCCAGCACCTCGGAATGACGCTGGACGAGACTGGGGCCGCACCGGCCCAGGACTTCCTCGCCTTCTACCGCCGCCTCAATCTCGGTTACCCGTTCCTCGACTACAGCGTGGAGGCCAGCCACGAGGTCGACCGCGCGCTCATGGACGGCTACGCGGCTCACGCAGGACCGCCTCCAGCTACAACACCGCGCTCCGGACCACAGACCACGTTGCCGAAGGCTGAGCTACCGGTTGGCCAGTTGGCCGCGAATGCAGGTGTCGATCTTCTTGCGGCCTGGCTGGGGACCGCCGGACGGATCACCGGTCGCCGCGAGGGCCGGCACGGACCGATCGTGCTCAAGACCAGCCCGTCCGGCGGGGCCCGGCATCCCACAGATCTTGGTGTGCTCATCGGTACTGGATGGCCCGCCGAACTGCAAGGCGCATGGTGGTACGACGGCGATCGGCACACGCTCGTCCCTGCAGGCTCCGACATCCCGATGGAGGCGGAGGTGCCACCCTTCGGCATCGCCTTCGTCGTCTCCAGCCATGTCCAGCGCGCCATGTGGCGCTACCGCGACGTGCGGGCGCTCCGCCCAGTCCTCATCGACGCAGGACACGTGGTGGAGACCCTGAACATGGCAGTTCAGGCAACAGGGTGGAGCACGGCCTGGTTGCCGATTCCAGCGTTCACCGGCACTGATCCGATTCTCGGACTGCTGCTTGCCACGCCGGCACCGGCCGAGGTGTCTGCCCGGCCGGTGCCGACAACCGGTTCCATCGCACCCGCGGACTCCGAGTACCGCACCAACCCGTTCCTGTCTCTTGTCCCTGCGGCAACCGGCCTGTACGCCCAGGTCCACTCGGAGCCCGTGACACTCGTCGCCCTTTCACCGGCCGCGGTAACCGCGCTCGCCTACGCAAACCCGAGCGCGAGAGGTGACCGGCCCTCGTCCCTCGCGCACATCCGCGACCAGAGCGGCGCATCACAGGACGAACTCTCCGTGCTGGTTGCAGCGCGTGCACTCGTCCCCGCAACTCAGGCCGAGGCCCTGTGGACAGCAGCGCAGCCGTGGATCAACGCCAGCTGGTTTCCCTCCCTGCTCGTTCACGCAGACGCAGCCTGCGAGGCCCGGACGACGTCACACAAGGCGAGCACCAGCACGTCCGGTGGACCACTGCCCTGGTCAGCGTTACCCGCAGCTCTGGCCGCGCGTCGTACCAGCCGCTCCTTCACTCACCAGGCAGTGCCGGCCAGGATCCTGGACACCCTGCTGCCGATTCTGCGCGACTCGCGCTGCGGCGTTCGGCTGAGTCTCCTGCTGCCCTGCGGGAATCTCGACGCCGGCGCCTACCGGAAAGACGGGGCCAGGACGCTGCTCCGCATAGGGGAAGCTCCCAGCTCTGAGGACATTCAGCGTGCCGCCATCGGCCAGCCCTGGACCGCGGGCATCTCCCTGGTTGTCTGGCTCGTGCCGGAGCAGCACGGGGAGGGCCCTGCCGCATGGGAGGAGTCCCTGATCCAGTGTGGCCGGGACGCCCAGCGCATAGCTGTGGCGCTGGCGACCGATCGGTCCGTCGGCGTGTTCCAGAGCCCGGCGCTCGTCGACGACCTGCTCGTACCGCTCACCGACCTCGATGCATCGGTCGACGGTGCGTATCTGGTCGGTGTCGGGGCTCTCCGTTCGCGGATGTCCACGCACAGCGCTGACGGGCTTGAGGAGGGGAACGTCAATGGCTGACAGGACCTCACCCCTCTGGGCCGCTGCGGAACGGTCGGACGGGGCATGGGAGGTGGTCGACAACCGGACAAGCATGCTGTACGTCATCGACGGGACCCTCGGTGCTCGTCTCTGGCAGAACGACCAGCTGTGGACGATCCCTCTCCAAGCGGCATTCGACGTGGCTGTGTCGCAGATCCAGACACACCCGACGTCCAATCTCGACGACGAGGGGCTGTTCCCGTTCCTCGACGTCGAAGTGGGGGGCGTGACTGTGCGATACCTGGCAGACGACAAGGCCCACCGAGACACCCTCCAGGTGAACCTCGATGTCGCGCGCCCGCGACTCCGGGGCACCGCGGATGTGCTTCTACGGCTGCGTCCAGGGGTCCGAATCGACCTGCTCCACCGCTCGGTCAGCGGCAACCGGGCCGGCGTCGAGTATCGGATGCCCCGCGACCCTCAATGGCGCCCTTACACCGGCATGTTGCCTGCTCTGCCGCCGCTGCTCACTCCTCCCTACCACAGACGGTTCTCCGCACTCCACGCGGCCCTTCTGGTGATGCCGTCCGGCCGTAGCGTGATCGTGTGTGGAAACCAGAAGGCCGGCAAGACCACCGCCGCCCGCTGGGCTCGAGACACAGGGCTCGCCGCGACAGCCACAGATGAAGTCGTGCTGCTCGACACGATGACCGGTGTGGCGTTTGGCGTCCCGCTGGCCCAAGCCGTCCGGCAGGGAGACCAACGCACAACCGTTCCCCTCCCTGCCGGCTCGGCCACTCATCTCGGTGCGACGTTTCCCATTGGACTGGTAGTACTCACACCTGCCCCAGTGGTACCCGCCGGCTTCCTGCAGGCGGCAGGCACGGAACAGGAGTCCATGGCCTGGCTTGCGGAGCACATGCGTGATGCCGGAGCCGATCCGGCAGCCACGCGCCGGATCGTGCGGGAGTTGGTTTCCCGAGTCCATGTCCACCGCCTCGGTGTATCGCCCTGGCCCGGATTGCAAACGGACCTCGCGGCCGGTCTCGCCCCCCTGCTCAAGACGCTGGAGCAATCCTGATGACGTCGCGCGCCGTTCGTCGACTCGACGAGGTAGACCGCCTTGCTGTCCAGCAAGGCGACCTCCCGCCTCAGCTCGTCGCCCGAGTACGGACAGCCAACGAGGCCGCCGTCCAGCATGCCGCCACACGGCTCCGGGCGCGGCTCGGCGACCGCGTGGTGGCCGCGTTGGCAGCGCCTTGTACCGAGCCGGCCCTCGGCACTGCCAAGGGAGACACCGCTGCGCTGCCGTGCGGGCGTGCGCAGTACGAGTGGTGGCTCACTGCGGAGCCCCGACTGGTCGCCAACGCGACAACCGGGGCGAACGCGGACATGGAGTTCCGTGATGCCAAAGGCAAGCTCCCGGGAGAACGGTTCGGGAACCGGCTGGAACCCGACTCCGACACCTTCCAGATGGACATCCACCGAGTAAGGCGGGCTCTCACCGAAGGCATCACGCTCGGGATCCGCCAGTTCGATCGCTGCATCCCGTCACTGGCCGAGCTGGTGGACGACATCATCGCCGTGTCCGGTGCCGACGTCTTCACGAAGCTGTTCGTCTCCGCCGGGAGCACCAGCATCACGGGCTGGCACTCGGACCGTCAGGACGTCATCGCCTTCATGCTCTGGGGCAGCAAGCGATTCCAGCTCGGAGACTGGGACACCCCCGAGGGAGGCCCGCCCAGCCAAGTGGTCTTGGACGAGGTCCTTCACGAAGGAGACTGTCTCCTCTTTCCGGAAGGACATCCGCATCAGGCAGTTCCGCTCGGCGAGGACAGCGGTTTGCTTTCCATCGCGCTGCTCCGCCGCCACAACTGGATTTCCCGTGACCAGGTCCCGATCCATCTGGGCGCGGCCGAGTTCCCCCCGAGCGACGAGGCGTACCGGAAGCTGCTTCGTGCTCGAACCGGACCGTCAGCCGAACCCGTTCCATCGACCAAGGTCGGCCGGGTCCGCTCGTTGATCCCAGGTGGCGTGGAACTGCTCGGATCGGCGTCAAGCGGAGAGATCGTCTTCGCCGCAGCCGGTGGTGTCTTCGGCGCCAGCACGCAGGCTGTGGCCCTCCTGGCGGACCTCCACGCAGACTCCCCGACCACCGTTCATGCGGCGAAGTCCGACCCAGCCGAGAGAGCGGACAGCACGATTGCAGCCAGCCTCATCGAGGCTGGCCTGATCGCCTGTGTCCCCTAGATCCAGCGCACCGCGGCCCTTCGCCCTGTCCGGCGGCCTTGCACGACGATAGGGAGTAACCATCGCCCCACCCGAAGGGGCAGTCGGGCGGATCAACTCAACTGCCCCTTCGGGGCGCTGGTCAGTCCCCAGTGGCCCGGTGCACCAGGTCGGCCGGATCGGTGTTGGACCCGCACAGGACCACACAGACCTTCTCGCCGCCTCCGGGCCGGTAGCTGCGGCTCGCCGTGGCGGGGCGGGGCGGCAGATCGCGGTCGGGGACATGCTGGTCCGGTGAGGTCAGCGCGGCGAAGGCGGTGGCAGCTCCGTGCTCGACGGCCACCTTGCGATGGTCCCACAGCGCCCGGCGGGCGCGGACGATCTCGTCATCCGGCACCAGCACGGAGTGGACGCCGTCCTGCTGGGCGGCGGCGAGGGCCATGGCGGAGGTGCGGCGGGCCCCGAGGGAATCGGCGGCGATCGAGTCCTCCCGGACGGGGGGGGGGGGGCGGGGGGGCCGGGGGGGGGCGGGGGGGGCGCCCCCCCCGGGGGGCGGGGGGGGGGGGGCCCCGCGCCCCCAGGGAGACAATACCCCCCCAGAGCCGCCAAACA
>NZ_JBIVMI010000058.1:0-11782 GCF_044753005.1 Kitasatospora sp. NPDC088548 | reverse complement strand
TCCGTACGACGGTCACCGTTGAAGTCACCGGCCACCAGCTTCATCGCACTACGGTCCCAACCGGCCGCGGCAGAAACGGTATAACCACTGGTGAAATCACCCAGAGCACCACTGGGCGCCGTCAACGACGTATAGAAACCGATCCCCCCGTCACCACGGTAGTAGGCCATCAGCACGTCGTCACGGCCGTCCCCGTTGGCATCACCGGCGAACAACTGGACGGCGTTCCAGTCCCAGTTGTCGGCGGCAACACTGTTCGGCGAGGCGTTGAACTCACCGATATGACCGGCCGTATCGGCGAGAGCCGTGTAGAAACCGATCGAGCTGTCCCAACGACGGTAGAGCATCGCGAGATCCGTACGACGGTCACCGTTGAAGTCACCGGCCACCAGCTTCATCGCACTACGGTCCCAACCGGCCGCGGCAGAAACGGTATAACCACTGGTGAAATCACCCAGAGCACCACTGGGCGCCGTCAACGACGTATAGAAACCGATCCCCCCGTCACCACGGTAGTAGGCCATCAGCGCATCGGCGCGGCCGTCCCCGTTGGCATCACCGCGCACCCCCGCACTCCGGACGGTGTCCTTGACCCAGCCGGTGAGGTCATCGGTCCGGGCGCTGGAGACTCCGGTGCGGGTCTCGGTGCTGCCGAGGCAGCCACCCTGCCAGGAGCGGGAGGCGACGGCGACGAGTTCGGCCTTGCCGTTGGTCTCACGGACGGTGGGAGCGCCGGTGTCGCCCTTGCAGACGGCGGCGCCGTTCACGCCGGTGGTGTCGACCGAGGTGGTCTTGACGGCGTCGAGGGTGAACTGGCCGGAGTGCAGCTTGAGCGGTGCCCATTCGGTCGTGGTGCGGCCGTAGCCGGGTACGCGCAGGGTCTCGCCGGTGGCCGGGGCGGTGGTGGCCAGCGGCAGCGGGGCTATGCCGTCGACGGGCGTGGCCAGGCGGGCCAGGACGAGGTCGCGGTCCTGACGCGGTACCAGCTCGACGATCTCCGAGACCGCCCCGGCCCCGGTGTTGGTGAGGTCGGTGCGGCCGATGGTGGCGGTGGTCTTCCACTTCGGGGCACCGGCGGCGAGGGCGGCGGGCTGCGCGGGGTCGTCGGCGAAGCAGCTCGCCGCGGTGATCACCCAGAGTCGGTCGACCAGCGCACCGGTGCAGGCCCGGGTGTTGTCGCCGATGTCGAGGCGAGCGGTGTAGGCGTACGTGCCGTTGGCGGCGGGGGCGCCGGTGACGGCGCCCGCCTGGACGGCGGAGAAGGTGGTCAGGGCGCCGGCGGCGACGGCCGCGGCCAGCACGCCCCGCCAGGTACGGAGAGAGGTCCTGCGTAGCATGGGTCACTTTCTGAACGCAGAGTTGGACAGGAATGGGTGGCTGTTCGTCAGCCGGTGACGCCGAGTCCGACGACGGCGGTCGGGACCGGCCGGCACCTGGGCATGGGCAAGAACATGGATCCCCCTTCCGACGGCCCACCCCGTGAAACGATCATGCCAGGGCGATCGGACACTTGTGCGGTAACCGACAACTGATTCATCCTCGGTTCACCTCGGGGGAGGCGGTCCGTCGCCCGTCCCGTATCGCCCACAGACGAACGGAAGCCCGGAAGAACGAAGCTCGGCAGAACGGGACCCGGTAAATCGTTCGTGCCGGACGGCGCGCCACCGTAACGTGACCCGGTCAGTGATCGCGGCCGCCGCCGGGGCGCGCCACGGCCGCACGCGGAAGAACGGGACGAGAGCCATGCAGCAGTACCACGGTTGGGCCGACGCGGGCTTCGGGGCGGTCGCCGACACCTTCGCCCGGAACTTCGACGACTTCCCCGAACTCGGCTCCGCCGTGACGGTGTTCGCCGACGGGCGCAAGGTCGTGGAGCTGTGGGGCGGCATCGCGGACGAACGCACCGGCCGCCCCTGGGCGCAGGACACCGTCGTCCCGGTCTTCTCCTGCGCCAAGGGCCTGGTCGCCGTCTGTGCCCACCTCCTCGCGCAGCAGGGCCGCCTCGACCTGGACGCGCCGGTGAGCCGCTACTGGCCCGAGTTCGCGCGGCACGGCAAGGAGGCCGTCACCTGTCGCATGGTGCTCGGCCACCGGGCGGGCATCCCGGCCCTGGACGCCGTCCTCTCGTTCGACGAGATCGCGGCCTGGACGCCGGTCGTGCGCGCCATCGAGGAGCAGCGGCCGATCTGGGAGCCCGGCACCGCGCACGAGTACCACGGCCATGTCCTCGGCTTCCTGATCGGCGAGGTCGTCCGCCGGATCACCGGGCTCACCCCTGGCGCGTACTTCCGCGAGGCCGTCGGCGACCCGCTCGGCCTGTCCGCCTGGATCGGCCTGCCCGACAGCGAACTCGGCCGCGTGGCACGGCTGGTGGAGGCCGAGGGGCGGCGCCCGATGCCCGGCCCCGAGCATCTGCTCACCCGCATCGTGACGATGAACGGCGCGCTGGTCTTCCCCGGGCTGGACGAGCCGCACGGCTGGAACGACCCGGCCCTGCACGCCGTCGAGCTGCCGGGCGCGGGCGCCGTCGCCTCCGCGACCGGTCTGGCCGGCCTGTACGCGGCCGCCGTGACCGGCATCGGCGGCGGCGAGCGGCTGCTCTCGCCGGACACGGTGACCGACGCCGTCCGCGAACTCTCCTCCGGGCAGGGCTTCCTGGGCTTCGACCTCGGCGCCCGCTGGGGCTCGGGCGTCCTGCTCGACTCCCCGGCGTTCCGCCCGCTGTTCGGCGCCCGCAGTTTCGGCAACGACGGCGCGGGCGGCCAGTTCGCCTTCGGTGACGACGAGTTCGGGGTCGGTTTCGCGTACGTCGCCAACCGTATGATCGGCCACGGCGACGCCCGCGCCAACCGCCTGATCACGGCCGTCCGCGAGTCCCTGGACGGCTGACACCTGGGGCCGTCACGGCGGCGGCGCGCTCACCCTGCGGCCGAACCGCGCCGCAGGGAGACGGAGGCGGGCACGGGCAACCCGACGGGCCCCGGAAGCTCGCCGGGCCCCAGGAGTTCAGCAGGCCCGGCCGGCACAGCCAGCTCGGCCAGGACCGCCAGCGCCTTCGCCCGCAGACGCGGGTTCCCGGTGGTCCGGTCGATCAGGCCCAGCGCCTCCCGGAGGTACTCCGCGGCCCGGTCCGACCGGCCGAGCCGGCGGTGGTGGTCCCCCAGGTTGGCCAGCGTGATGCTTTCCAACACCTGGTCCCCGGTGGAACGGTGGCGGGCGAGCGCCCGGTTGAGGTGAACGTCCGCCGCCTCCGGGTGACCGGCGAGCAGGCCCACCACGCGGAGGTTGGCCTCGCAGACGCCCATCGCCCACTCGTCCCGGCTCTGCGGGGGCTGCTCCCGCAGAATCGCGATCGCCTCACGGTAGTAGGCGGCGGGCCGGTACTGCCCGGTGCCGAGGCTCTGGTTGCCCAGGTTCCCGATCGCATGGGCCTCCCCCGTACGTGGGCAAGGGCGAAACCGGCTCGGCCTGACCTCCCACCACCCCCTGGGCCGCGCCTTCGCCGGCGCGGCCCCGCTCGCCGCGGTGCTGGCCGGGACGTACGCGGCGGGCCGGCTCTGGGGCGCCTTCCGGCTCGCGACCGACCCCGATTCCGCAGCCATCTCCATCTACCCCGCCGAGTTTGACGGCCCCCTCGTCGCGGCGGCCGCGACGCTCGTTCCGCCGGTACTGACGGCGGGCGCGGCCTGGCCAACCGCTGGTCCGCGGCGAGGATCCTCGCCCTGGTCACCATGGTGGTGGTGCCACTGGTCCGCGTCCTCGCCCTCCCCGGCCTGCTCGGCATGCCGGCCGACATCGCGCTCTCCTTCAGCCTGGACCTGCCCGACCTCTGGCTGCCCGTCCTCAACGCCCTCCTGCTCCTGATCGCACCGCCGGGGGGCCGCACGCACCCGCGCTCCGCGGTGCCCTGGGCGCTCACCGTCGCCATCATCACCGGGGACATCGCCATCACCCTCACGGGCGGCTTCGCCACATTCCCACTCGTCACCCCGGTCGTCACCGGCGCCGCCGTCGCCTGTACGGCCCGCACCACGGGCCGCGCGGCACTGGCCTCGGTCCTTCTGGCCGCGCCACCGTTCCTCACGTCCCTCCTCATCGGCAGCGGCATCCCGACCCCGTACCTGCAACTGCTGACCGTCCAGTTCGCCTTCGGCTACGTGATCGCCCTCGGCGCGGTACGGCTCACCGGCCGGCTCGCCAGGTGGCGCTCCGGGCTGCTCTCCCGACGGAGCGACCTCTCAGGCCCCTGACCGACACCGGCGCCGCGGTCCGAGGGCGTGCGCAGTGCCGTCCCGACCGGGCCTGCCCCGGGCCTGGTCAGCCGGGGGCCGGACCGGCCGCCGACCGGGCGGCGCGGGCCTCCAGGTAGCGGCGCTCCGTCAGGCTGGTGGTACCGCGGGCGGCGCGCTGGTAGTACTCCCGGGCCGCCGGGTGGTCGCCGGCCCGCTCCAGCAGGTGTGCGCGGACGGCGTGCAGCCGGTGGTGGTCGGTGATCCGGTCGTCCGCGGCCAGTTCGTCCAGCAGGGCCAGGCCGGCCCGCGGTCCGTCGATCATGGCGACCGCCACCGCCCGGTTCAGGCTGGCCATCGGGTTCGGCGAGATCCGCTCCAGGATCTTGTACAGCGTGTTGATCTGGCGCCAGTCGGTCTCGTCGGTGCTGGGCGCCTCGTCGTGCAGCGCGGCGATGGCGGCCTGCAACTGGTAGGGGCCGAGTGTCGGGCGGCTCATCGCGTCGGTGACCAGCGCGACGCCCTCGGTGATGCGACCGCGGTCCCAGCGTGAGCGGTCCTGCTCGTCGAGCGGGACCAGCTCGCCGTCCGGGCCGGTGCGGGCGTCCCGGCGGGCGTCGGTGAGCAGCATCAGGGCCAGCAGACCGGTCACCGCGCCGTCGTCGGGGAGCAGCCGGTGCAGCAGGCGGGTCAGCCGGATCGCCTCGGCGGCCAGGTCGTCGCGGCGCAGCCGGTCGCCGGAGCTGGCGGTGTAGCCCTCGTTGAATATCACGTACAGCACGTGCAGCACGGCGCGCAGCCGCTCCGCCCGGTCCTGCCCGACCGGCATGGTGAACTCGCTGCCGGCGGCCTTGATCCGCTGCTTGGCCCGGCTGATCCGGGCCGCCATGGTCGGCTCCGGCACGAAGTAGGCGCGGGCGATCTCCGCGGTGGTCAGGCCGCCGACCGCGCGCAACGTCAGCGCGACCTGCGAGGCCGGGCTCAGCGCCGGGTGGCAGCAGAGGAACAGCAGGGTGAGCGTGTCGTCCCGGTCGGCCGGGGTCGGCTCGCCGGGGCCGGGCGAGGTCGGATCCGGTTCGCGGGCGGCCACCTCGTCCTCGCGTCGGCGCCGGGCCCGTTCGCTGCGGATCTGGTCGACCAGGCGGCGGCCGGCGACCGTGGTCAGCCAGCCGCGCGGGTTGTCCGGGATGCCCTCGGCCGGCCAGCGGGTCGCCGCGGCGAGCATCGCCTCCTGCACGGCGTCCTCGCTCAGGTCGAACTGCCCGTACCGGCGCACCAGCGCGCCGAGGGCCTGCGGCGCGAGCGCGCGCAGCAGGCCCTCGACGGTGGCGCGGTCGGCACTCACGCGGACGGGCCGCCGGAGAAGATCACCTGGCGGACCTCGATGCCCAGGCCGTTGACCCGGGCGTCCGGGATCAGCGCGGCCAGTTCCAGCGCGCGGTCCCGGCTCGCGACGTCGACCAGGTAGTAGCCGCCCAGGAACTCCTTGGCCTCCAGGTAGGGGCCGTCGGTGACGACCGGCACCCCGTCGCGGACGCGGACCACCGAGCTCTGGGACGGGTCGGCCAGCGCCTCGGTGCTGACCAGCTCGCCGGACTCGCTGGTCGTCTTCATGAACTCGCCGTGGCCGGCCATGATCTCCTGACGCTCCGCCTCGGTCAGTTCCTCCATGATGGCCGGGTTGATGTGCATGATCAGCAGGAACTTCATGTCCAACTCCTCACCGTCTCGGCGCCCGGTCGGGCCCCGTCATCAGGTGGTCGTAGCGGGCCGGCCGTCCTTGACATGCCGACGCGGGGTTCAGCAGATCAGCCGGAACCAGCGGATCGGGTGATTCCGCCGGCGCGGGTCAGGATCCGTCGAGCGGCTCCGACCCTACCGTGACGATCCCTTCCGAGGAGGTTGCCCCCATGAGCACGACGAGCACGACGACGGCCGCTACGGCGCCGCCACCGGCCGGGGACGGCGCCGGGCGGCGGGCCTGGCTCGGCCGGGCTGCCCGCGGACGCGGCGGGCCCGGCCCGGCCCGGCCCGGCCCGGCCCGGGGGACGCTGGCCGGAGCGGTCGACGCGGCGCACCGGCTTCCCGACCGGGCCGCGACCGACCTGCTGCGCGCGGCGCACGACGCGTGCACCGGCGGGCCGCACGTGGCCGGCATCGCCGGCGCGGTCGCCTTCGCGGGCCTGGCGGTGTGCTTCCTGCGGGTGCACCGCAGGTCCCGGCGGGGCTGACCGGCGCGCCCGGTCGCCCAGCACAGAGCGTGGTGGCGCGCACCCCGGTGTGAGCGCCGGCACGCGCCAGCACCCTCATGCCCCCCATATGCGCCTCACCCCAAGACGTGCGGCAGCGCCGGCACCCAACGCGACGGGCCGTCTGACGGAGGAACTGTCAGTTCCGGTGGACCACTGACGTGGATGTCGGTCTTCGACGCCGCACCCCGGGGGCCGCGTCCCCGGTCACGAGGTGCGGGTGAGATCGCCGGACCCGCCGTGGACCTCCAGGTGCAGTGTCCCATTGGGCTTGATCGCATACACCCGTGGCGTCGAATCCGGAGTGCACCCGAGGCCCCCGGTCAGCGCCGAGACCTTGAGCACGACCTGATTGGCGCTCGCTGACTCCAGATAGTCGGTGCCGCTGCAGGTTCTGCCATCGGGCCAAATACTGGTGGCGTTGGCGACGACCTGGTCCACCTCTCCCTGCCGCAGGGTGATCCGATAGGTGACCGAACCGTACAGGCCCGGCTCGGTCAGGACGCCGCTCCATGAGCCGAGATATGCCTGCGGAATCGCACCCGTGGGGGACGGCGCGGTGGTCGACGGGGCGGCGCTCTGCTGAGCGGGCGCGCCCGACCGGGCCGGGTTCTGCGGCTGCCCGGTCGAGACGGACCCGCCGCCCGCCTGCGACTGCTGCCCGGCGGCCGACGACTGGCCGCGTGTTGACGATTCGTCACTTCTCGACAGCCACCAGGTGACGCCGACCGCGACCACGGCGACCAGCACCGATGCCCCGAGCACAGCGGGCAAGCGGCGTCGCACCGGCGGCTGCGGCTGCGGCTGCGGCTGCGGCTGCGGGAAGAACGGCGGTGCTCCATACGAAGGCATGCCCGTCTGAGCACCCGGCGGGGCCGAAGGCGGGACCTGCGGGGCCGGGGCCGCCGGAGCGCCGAACGCTCCGGCCGGCGGACCAGGGGGCACGTGCCCGCCCGGTCCCCCGCTCGCGCCCCCTTCCACGATCGTCGCGCGCCGCGCCTGGCCGGCACCCGGAGGCGCGGGCACGTGGTCGAGGTCCAGCAGCTCCACCGCCCGCCGGCCAACCGCCGCCGACAGCGTCCCTGGCAGCCAGGCCCCTTCGCTCAGCCGCGCCGTGCCGACCCCGGACCCGTCGAGCCGCTCGGCGAGCTCCACCGGCGCCAACCGCCGCGCCGGGTCCTTGGCCAGGCAGGCCATCACGATGGCGCGCAACCCCGGATCGAGGCCCCCCAACTCCGGGTCCTCGTGCGCCACCTTGTAGAGCATCGACGCGACACTGAGGCCCTCTCCGAACGGCGCCACGCCGGTCGCCGCGTACACCAGCACGGCGCCCAGCGAGAAGACGTCGGACGGCGGTCCGACAACGGCCCCCTGGGCCTGTTCCGGCGACATGTACCCCGGCGAGCCGATCACGAAGCCGGACCGGGTGAGCGCGGTGGCGGCCTCCAGAGCCCGCGCGATGCCGAAGTCGATCAGCCGCGGGCCGTCCAGGGTGAGCAGCACGTTGGACGGCTTGACGTCCCGGTGCACCAGGCCGAGCGCGTGCACCGCCGCCAGCGCCCCGGCCAGCCCGACCCCCAGCGCGCGCACCGAGTCGGCCGGCAGCGGTCCGAACTCCCGCACGGCCGCGCCGAGGGCCGGACCCGCGACGTACCCGGTGGCGACCCACGGGTGGCGGCTCTCGGTATCCGCATCCAGCACCGGCGCGGTCCAGCGGCCACCGACCAGCCGGGCCGCCCGGACCTCCTGCCGGAATCGGGCACGGAACTCGGTGTCCTCGGCCAGCTCGCTGCGGACCACCTTGACGGCGACCGTACGGCCCCCCGCCGTACGGCCCAGGTACACCCGGCCCATGCCGCCCGCGCCGAGCCGCCGCAGCACCCGGTACTCACCGACCTGCCGCGGGTCGTCCGGCTCCAATGGCTCCATGCCCTGCTCCCCTCCCAGCCCCTCCGGCCCTCCATCCCAACCGACTGGCACGACCGTACACCCGCCCCGACCAGGTCCATATACCGCAATTCCCCTACTGTCAAAGCACTGTGACGCTCCACCAGAAGTAATCGCGGCGGCCGTCGCGCGCGCCGCCCCAGGGCCTGTCTGGAGTCGTGATATCGGCGCCGATGGGCCGGTCGGCTACGTCGGGATCGGCCTGGGCACCACGATCGGGCTGCCGCTGGTGGCGGTCGAGCCCAGGATCACGGCCACGGTCTTCGGCATGATGTGGCCCGATGCCCTGGTCGAGACGGCGAAGCAGATCACCGTCCCGATCGAGTTCGCCATGCGGTGGGACAACGAGCGCATCCCGCGCGAGGCCGGCCTCGCGCTGTTCGACGCCTTCGCCTCGAAGGAGAGGACGTCGCACGCCAACACGGGCCAGCACTTCGACTTCCCCAGGTTCGAGGCCGACAGCGCGGCCCGGTTCCTCGCCCGGCATCTTGGCCGGACGGTCACCTCACCGGCCCGAGGTGAGCGGCAGCGGCGCCCGGTCCGCCGACCGGGCGCCGCGACCGCGGCCCGGGTCGAGGCTGCGCATCCAGACGATGGATCCGCGTAGCTGGAGCCCCGCCGTGTAGCTCGCGGGCGTCTTGTCGTAGCTCGTGGCCAGGCCCCGCCATGCCCGGATCTTGTTGATGCAGCGCTCCACCGTGTGCGGAGTGTGGATGACGGACCAACGTGAGAGTGCGCCGCCCAGCACGCCGTCAGCGATGTTCAGCGCGGCCATCGATCCCACGTCGAACCACAGGCCCGGATAGGCCTGTTGAGCCGACTTGATCATCACAGCAGAGGCATCGACACCGAACGCCGCCAGCCCCGGCTCATCCAGATGAGCGGTGATGTGGCCAGGCCCACACCCGGGTGTCGGAGCGCGCCCCCACGCCTGCGAGGCCACGCCGACGTCCCGCTTACGACAGGTCCTTGCGCATCAGCGCGCACATGGTCTCGTACCGGTGGATCGAACCGTCCGGCGCTTCCTCGTCCCATGCGTCGGGCTGCCGGTCGTAGGCCACGTATCCGAGCCGCTCGTACAGTGCGCGGGCCCGCGGGTTGCTCTCCTCGACACCGAGTTCGGCCCGCAGGATCCCGCGTGCCCGGATGCGGTCCTCCGCGGCCCGGACGAGCAGCGTGCCGAGACCGCACGACTGCAACGCCGGAAGCACCGCGAGCTGCCACAGTGTGCCGGCTCCGGGCCTTGCCCGGTAGTCGACGCCGCCGATCGCCACGGGAAGACCGGCCGCCGTACAGACGGCCAGGTAGTCCACCTCGCCGGCCGCCGTGCGCTCCAACTCTGTGGCCACACAGCCCAGATGAGTAGCCGAGCCGGACCACGCGCACATCGGCAGATCTGCGGGCGTCAGATCACGCACGCGGACCGGTACAACGACCTCGGTCCCGCCAGTAGGCAAGAGGTTCATGCTCTCATCTCAGCAGGGCAGGAAGAGGCATGCCAGGGAATTTCGCGGACTGCACCGCATGCCACTCCTGGGCAGGAGACGAATCGGATCCGGCGCCACGATCGCATCCCGCTTTTCGGTGGACAAGTGCAGGGAAAACTGGGGAAGTTATGGATTCCGTTGTAACGGTGACACAGGACGACCGGACCGTCGAAACGGCGAATCGCACTCCTGGCAAGGGATTCCGAAATACCGTCAGGTCCACCGCCAGGCCCAATACCGGAAACTTTGATGCGGCCTGCTCGTTGAGCGGGTTACGCCAAGGCCCGGACAGGTGAAGTCGTGCGCGGTGCACTGCACGGCGGCCGCCTCGACGGTGCAGGGGACCTCGCGGATCACCGCCGGACGGCGGCGATGATCCGGGTGACGGTGTCCTGCACGCTGGTGGTGCCCGCGTTCCACCGCTACGTCCGCTCGCTGAAGGGCCTGGTGAACGTGGTCGTCGAGGGCAGACCACGGGCATGTGAGCAGTACTCATGCAATACCAGCACTTTTCCCTTTCGGGAGGAATGCCCGAATCATCTCATTTGACTTCAGGGACCGCCCCTGCCGCTCGAAGGCGGCATGCCCACTGCCGGGGGTTTTGATGCCGTGCGCTGGACGGCTTTTGACGCTCAAGATCGTAAGCCGGTAGCGTCCGCTCGGCAATTCACGTGCGATGGGGGGGGTATCAGCGCCTCCCTGCCACGTCATTTTCTGGGAGTTCTTGTGCGTATGGTTCGTAGAACGGTATGGCCGCTCGCCGCCGTGCTGGCAATACCCGTGATGGCCGGTTCGATTCCGGCCTCGGCTGCTGAGGCCACGGCGCCTCTGGCGGTGGAGGGCTTCTCCTATCCGGGGGCCGCGCAGATCCTCGCGGAGCAGCACATCACCCTGAAGTCGGGGGACGGGAACATCCAGCTGGCCGACTGCACCTCGACGGAGAACCTGCTGGAGGTGTTCAGCCGGACCCTGAACACCGGTCCCGCCAAGGTCTGTTTCCGCGTCACGGGGCCCGTCGGTTACCTGGCGCTGGAGCTTCCGAAGGTCTACAGCATCAAGGGCGACGACCACGCGGTCAAGGCCACGCTGAACACGGACGGCTCGGTCAGCAGCTTTGACGTCCGTAAGAACTACTACACGCCGGTAGGCGAGGGTGCCTCCGCCGAAGGGACCACCCTGCTCGAGCTGTCCGCCACCGACGGACCGGCCGCACCGGCCGCCACCAGCGAGTATCCCGCGGCCGGCGCCCTCAACATCGGGCAGCCCGGCCGCACCGGCGCGCGGGCCTGCACCGCCACCCTGGTCGACCGCTACTGGGCCCTCACTTCGGCCAGCTGCTTCACCGACAACCCCGCCACCCTCACCGCTGGCGCGCCCGCGACCAAGAGCACCGTGACGATCGGCGGCAAGAGCGCCGACATCGCCGAACTCGTCCCCCGCACCGACCGCGACCTCGTCATGGCCCGCCTGGCCGCCCCGGTCGACGGCATCACCCCGGCCGTGTTCGCCACCACCGCCCCCGTCACGGGCGAGAGCTTGAGCGTGCCCGGCTTCGGCCGCACCGCCACCCAGTGGCGGCCGTCCGCCTCTCACACCGTCACCCACACCGCGGGTACTGTCACCGCCACCGGCATCGACAGCACACCCGCCGCCGGATCCTCCGCCATCTGCCAGGGCGACACCGGGGCCCCGCTGCTGCGCAAGAGCAACGGCACTGTCCAGGTCGTCGGTGCCGCCTCCCGCTCCTGGCAGGGCGGCTGCTTCGGCACCCCCGCCACCGAGACCCGCACCAGCGCCACCAGCACCCGCACCGACGACCTGGGCGTCTGGGTGAAGGAGCTGCGGTTCCGTACGGCGGACGTGCAAGCGG
>NZ_JBIVMI010000057.1:0-12885 GCF_044753005.1 Kitasatospora sp. NPDC088548 | reverse complement strand
TGTCACAAACCATGCAGTGATCCAACTTCGATGACACAAACAGCGATCAGTCCAACTTCGGTGGCAAACGGTCCAGCTTGGCTGTCACAGGTCAGCCGCCGAGGGCATCGCCGGGGCGGTCGTCGAGGGCGTCGTCGACGGGGCGGCGGCGGGCGCCTGCTGCCCGGCCACGGCGGCCTGAACGAGGGCAGAGAGCGCCTCCGCCGGAGCGGACCGGACGAGTTCGGCGACCCCGGGGTCGGGGGTGCACCAGCCGCCGAGGTGGAGCGGGCGCCCGCCGATGCGGTGGGTCACCGGGCGTGCGCACTGCACGCACGGCGCGGCGGGGTGGACAGCCGGCTGACCGTCCGGGCCCCGGTCGTAGTCCGCGGTGGGGGTGCCGACCAGCGCGGCGTCGGCACGCAGCTGCTCACCCCCGCCGGAGGCCTCGGCCAGGGCCTGCGCCGGCGCAGCGGCGGCCGGAGACTGCTCGATCCCGGTCTCGGCGGCGGGAGCGACCGGAGCGGCCGAGACGACGGACTGCTGCTCGGCCGCCGAGGCAGCAGCGGCGGCGGCCGAGGCCTCTGGGGCGACCGGTGTGCTCGCCGCCGAGGTGGTCGTCGTCGGGGCGGGACCGGCGGCCGGGACGACCGGAGCGGGTACGGGAACCGGGACGGGGGCGAAGGTGGCCGGCACCGGCAGAGGCTCCGGCTGGGGGGCGGCGGTGCCGGGCGGCCACGTCAGCGACTGGGCGGCGTGGGTGGGCCCAGCGAGTAGGTCCAGCGGCCGCATCCCCCAGTGGCCGGCCAGCGCGTCGACCTCGTCCAGCGTCCAGGGCTGCGCACCGGACTGACGGCGGGACACTTTGTCCTGGGTCAGGTCCAGGGCGGCGGCGAGCTCGCGCTGACTTTCGCCGGTGCGCTGGCGGATCGCGGCGATGGTAAGCCGCAGCGTTTCCAACGTACTGAGTACCATGAGGGCATCATATCCATATTCGATGGATAATTTCCATTAACTGTGGAGATATTCCACTCGTTTGAGTGACGGTCGATCGAGTCTGGCCGCACCGGGCCGGCGATGCGGAGAAGAGTCGAGGCGGCCCACGGCGGGTTCGCCTTTCGTCGGCTCCCCGCGATCGAGCCCCGGCACGTCCAGCACAGGCACGGCAGGCGAGAGATGCGGCACTCGTTGGAGTGAACGGTGTCCGTTCTTTTATCTGCCGGATTCTCAACGGACTTGACTGCCCGACGGCGGGTCTCTGCAGTGAGGGGTGGGTTTGATGGATGCGGCGAGGGTGGAGGCGTGCTTCGTCACGGTGGTCGGCGAGGTGGTCCAGCAGCGCTTGGGGCGGGCGGCCGGGCAGGTGCGCTTCGAGGAGTTGAGGCCGGTCGCCGCGTTCCCGGTGGTGCCGGGGCGCAGCTGGGGTCCGGGCTGGTGGTGGTCCTCGACGACGGGGCGGCTGGTGGCGCACGGGTCGATGGCAATGCGGATGCAGTTGATGCTGCTGGACCGTAAGCATTCGGTGACCGGCCTGGCGGGGCGGCCGGTGCGGCTGCTGTGGCGCGAGGAGGACGGAGTGGTGCGTTCCTGGGTGCCGCAGTTGTTCGCCCGTTACGCGGACGGCGGGGCGCTGCTGGCCGACTGTCCTGCCGTTGCGGGCCCGGGCGGGCCGGCGGCGCAGCGGGCGGCGCGGGTGCTGGCGCAGGTGTGTGAGGGGGTGGGTTGGGTGTACCGGCGGCTGGAGCCGCCGTCTCCGGTGGTGGCGGCGAATGTGCGGTGGCTGGCCGGCTACCGGCATCCGCGGTTCGGTGCTGACGGGGTGCTGCGTGAGGCGGTGCTGGCGGCGTTCGCGTGTCCGCGGCCGCTGGCGGAGGGGGTCGCGGCGGTGGGGGTGCCGTTGCGGGCGGGGCCGATGGTCTTCCATCTGCTGTGGTCCGGCGCTCTGACCGCGGGGTTGGAGAAGCGGCCGCTGGACGCCGGGACCGTGGTGGGCCGGGGGGTGGCGGCGTGAGCGGCGGGTCGGGCCGGCGGGTGCTGGCGGTGGGCGCGCACATCGTCTTCGACGGGCGCGGGTGGCAGGTGGTCGGGGTGGAGGGGCAGGTGGTGCGGCTGGCCGGCGAGCGCGGGGAGGTCGCAACCGTGCTGGCCGGGCACCTGGTGGCGGCACCGGACTTCGCGGTGACCGGTGCGCGGCCGCAGGCGGGGGTGCCGCAGTGGGGGCTGTTCCAGACGGTGCCGGTGCGCGAGCAGGAGAAGGCGCTGGCCTGGCAGCGGCACATCCAGGAAGTGGAGTACGGGCTCGCCGGCGGGGAGGGCGCAGCGGGGGTGCCGCGGCCGCAGTACGACCCGCTCTCGCGCACGCTGGCTGAGCGGGAGCTGGCCAAGGCCGCGGAGCTCACCGCTCTGGGGTGGGAACGCGTCGCTGTCAGCACCGTGCAGCGGATGCGGTTGAACTACCGGCGCCAGGGGCTGTGGGGGCTGGTCGACCACCGCACGACCAAGCCGGTCAGCCGCACCGGGCGCGCCGACGAGAAGGTCGTCGCCGCGGTGCTGGAGGCGCTGCGGCGCCAGCGCGGCCGCTCCACAGGCACGGTGAAGGGGCTGATGCAGCTCACCAGGCAGGTGCTGGACGAGCGGTACGGGACCGGGGTGATGAAGCTGCCGGCCCAGGCGACGTTCTACCGGCTGGCGAAGGCACTGTCCGACCCCGCCGAACCGCCCGGCCGGCCCGCACGCACCGCCACCGCCTCACCGGGGCGGCCGTTCACGCCTACGGTGGCGCTGCGCCCGGGCGAGCAGGTCATGCTCGACTCCACCCGCCTGGACGTCATGGCCGTCTTCGCCGACGGCACCACCGGCCGCCCGGAGCTGACCATCGCGCTGGACGTCGCCACCCGCTCCATCCTGGCCGCCGTCCTGCGCCCGGCGAGCACCAAGGCCGTCGACGCGGCGCTGCTGCTCGCCGAGATGGCCGTCCCGCACCCGCTGCGCCCCGCCTGGCCCAGCGCCCTGGCCATGTCCCGCGCGCCCGTGCCGTACGAGGACCTCCTGGACGCGGATCCGCGCCTGCAGGCCGCCGCGGGCCGACCGGTCGTGGTGCCGGAGACCGTGGTCGTCGACCGCGGCCGGATCTTCCTCTCCGCGGCGTTTCTGGCCGCCTGCGAGAGCCTGGGCATCAGCGTGCAGCCCACCCCGCCGCGGCGCCCTACCGCCAAGGGGCACGTCGAGCGCGCCTTCGGGTCCATCAACACCCTGTTTGGCCAGCACGTCGCCGGCCACACCGGCTCCAACGTCCTGCGCCGCGGATCCGACAGCCAGCGCGAGGCCGTGTGGAGCGTCGCCCAGCTGCAGGACATGCTCGACCAGTGGATCACCGTCGAGTGGCAGAACCGCCCCACCGAGGGACTGCGCCACCCCTCGATGCCCGCCTGCGCCCTGACCCCGAACGAGATGTGGGGCGCCATGCTCGGCACCACCGGCCACGTGCCGCTCCCCCTGAGCGGCGACGACTACATCGAACTGCTGCCCGTGGTCTGGAAGCCCATCACCGAGCGCGGCATCCGCCTGAACCACCGCACCTACGACCACCCCGCACTCGGCGACTACCGCGGCCAGCCCTCCGGCACCAGCGCGCAAGCCGGCAGGTGGGAGGTCCACCACAACCCCCACGACGCCCGCCGGATCTGGGTCCGCCTCGGCGACGGCGTCTTCACGCCCATCCCATGGATCCACGCCGACCACGTCCACCAGCCCTTCGGCGACCAGCTGTGGCAGCACCTCAAGGACACCGTCGCCCGCCGCGGGGACCGCGACCGGCACGAAGCCGACCTCGCCCAGTCCCTCGACGACCTCCTGCGCCGCGCCCGAAACGGCACCGCCCGCCCCCGCGAACACGCCCTGATCACCCGCCACGCACCCGCCGCCCTCCCCCACGACGACACCAGCGGGCCCGGTGGTGCTGTGGAGGATCCTGGCGGACAGGGCCGAGGGCGCGGGAAGACGAGGCGCCAGAAGCAGGCCGCCGCCCCGGAGAGCTCCGGCCCCGGGCAGCAGACGGACGGCCACGGACCGGCTGTTCCGAGGCCGCGGCGGGCCGGCGCCGCCCGGGCCGGGACGGCGGCCGGGGAGACCGAGATGCCCGCGGCCGTGTTCGGCGCAGCCGAGCCGTGGCCCACGCCGGTGCCACCCCTGGGAAGTCCGGCCCTGGGCGGCGAGGACGGCCTCGACGCCGGCCACGCCTGGGACGACGAGGACGACTTGGACGACGCGGATACGGGGGACGCCGGCTTCGGACTGTACGACGCGGCCGAGGAGGCGCAGCAGTGGTGACCCCGACCGCCCGTCAGTCCGCAGTCCAGGCCGGGAGCGCAACGCCTACCACCTGGGAGGAATGGCGGCGCTTCATCGACCGCAAACGGCCCGCACCGCCTTCCCCGGACAAGCCCCGGCGCAGCGCCGCCCAGCGCCTGGCCTACCACTCCCGGTTCGTCGTCGTCCGCACCCCGGCCCTGGACCAGATCACCACCAGCGTGCGAACCCTCACCCTGCTCGGGCGCCACCAGGACGGCACCGCCCGGCCCGGGCTGATCGTCACCGGACCGCCCACCACCGGCAAGAGCACCGCCCTGCAGGAAGTCGGGCGCACCTACGAGTTGCACCAGCGGTCCCTGTCCCACAGTCCCGTCCCCGGGCGGGCGCCGGTCGCGTACATCCTGGTGCCGCCCGGAGCGAGCGCCAAGAGCCTGGCCGCCGAGTTCGCCCGCTTCGTCGGCCTGCCGGTCGGCCCGCGCATGACCCAGGCCCTGCTCACCGCGACCGTGTGCAGCATGTACACCAGTCTGGGGGGTGAGCCTGGTTCTCGTGGACGAGATCCACCGCCTCAACCCCCGCACCACAGGCGGCGCCGAGGCCGCGGACTTCCTCAAAGACCTCTCCGAACGGCTGCCCGCCACGTTCGTGTACGCCGGCGTCGACGTCACCACCACGCCCCTGTTCAGTGGTGTGCGCGGCGCCCAACTCGCCGGGCGCGCCTCGCTAATCGACTGCGACCCCCTGCCCGCCCGCTACGGCCACCAGACACCGTTCCGCTCCACCGTCGCCGCGTTCGAGAACGCCCTCGACCTCACACACCACCGCCCCGGCTCCCTGCGCCGACTCGCCCCCTACCTCCACCAGCGCACCGCCGGCCGGATCGGCAGCCTCTCCCGCCTCATCCGCGAAGCCGCGATCACCGCCATCGTCGACGGCACCGAGAAGATCACCAAGACCTCCCTCGACGCGATCACCCTCGACCACCTCGCCGAACAACACCACCGCCCCACCCGCCCGGCCGGTCGCCGGGGCCCCGGGCCGAGGTGAGCGCCCACCCGGGCTGGGCGGCGAGCCCCACGCTGGCCGCCCCCGTGCCCACCACCCAGGACGTGCGGCCCCTGCCGGCGGAGAGCACCGCCTCCTGGCTCACCCGCCTCGCCCAGGCCCACCACCTGCCCACGCCCTACCTCCTGGACGGCCTGAACATCACCACCGCCGGCCGCCCCGGCCGGTCACCCGGAGGATCCGAGATCCATCTCGACCACACGGCGCAGCACCACCTCGCCGCGTTCACCCGCGTCCCTCACCACCACCTCACCCGCGCCCTGCCGCGCCTGCACACCCTCCCCCAGGTCCCCGCACGAGCCGGCCACATCGGCGGCCACGCCGCCTGGCGCAGGCTCGAAACCCACGAGGCGCCCGTGCGGGCCTGCCCCACCTGCACCCTGCGCCGCACCCACGGCGCCACCGGCCACGCCCTGGCCTACCTGCCCGACCACGCCCGGCTCTGCCCCCGGCACCACCGCTGGGCCGCCGGCCCCCACCACAACCTCAGTACCGCCGCGCTCCCCGAACTCCCCCGCGCCCACACGAGCCACCAGCGCCTACGACGCCACCCAGACGCCACGGACGCGTGGACCTGGGCCGCCGCGATCACCACCCGCTGGCACGACCACTCCACCCACACCACCCTCACCGCCCGCTGGCGCCACCGCCGGCGACTCCTCCACACCACCAACCCCGGCGTCCAGCCCGTGACCGGCTCCTGGACACTCCTGGCCCGTGACGCCGTCACCTACCCCGAAACCGTCACCCTCGCCCTTGTTTTGGCCACCACCGCACCGTTCCCCCCACCCCGCCACGGCCGCCCGCACCCCGCCGTCCACACCTTCCTCGACCACACCGCCAGCGCGCTCGGCCTACCCCGCCTCACACCCCTGGCCGGTGACCTCCTCGCCACCTGGACCCGCCACCACACCGGATGAACCCCCAAGCCCGCCCGCCTGCCGCGGCCGGCCCGGGTCCACCCAGGTACATAAAGGGCTCTCAACCAAACAGCGGGAAACCCCACCACTTCTCACGCCATCCACGAGTTCTCAACCAACCACCAAAACCCACAGGTCAAACCCACTCTGACACCCAGCCGGCAACAACCCCAGAACCCGCCCACACCCCGGAACCCGACCCCACCACAGCCCGAATCCTTCTCAACCAACCCATCAACCCCCAGCCCAACAACACAACTGCCCAGCCGATCACCGACCCGCCACACGGCAGGGCGACTTGTCGCAGCGGCCAGGTTCCGTCACGGTGGATTGCGGAAAATGGGGTGGGCAGCCGCAGAGGCTGCCCACCCCATTGTTGCCAGATATCGTCAGGTCAACACGCCAAATGTGTGCGCATCGGCTTTCATGCTACTTGCCGAAAGAATCCCAGTCCGGCTCGAGGTCGGTGACATCTTGCACAATTGGAGGCCGGTCAGCCCTTTGGCCGTTCATTTCCCCTCTCGTCCAGGAGATGCATTCCGGTCGCTCACCAGTCCCACTGTCGAAGTATTCACTTATCGCCTCGCGAGCAAGGCTCTTTGGGATCGCGCTAGCGGGGTCATGATAGAGAGGATATCCGGGATCTGAAACCAGTTCCGGATCCCCATCGGGGGCCTTGTCTGCATTGGAAATCCAGACGGAATCGTAGATTCCCCCAGTTTTCCATGCGGTTCCGTTGGGTGACCAGATGAGGGCCCCATATCCGGTCGCGTTGTTGACCGCAACCCGAAGGAAGCTGACCGCCTGTCCGCTATCCTCATCCCTCATGGAGAACCACAGTTCATCTCCGGGATGGCGAGGACTGGGCGGCGTCAAGCGATCGATCAGTGAAGAGATGAGCCGTTCTCCATACTCGTCCTTCTGTGGGCGGAACCTGTCATCTCCGCACTGGATCTCTAGGATCACTTCTTCTTCCTCGGCCTCTTGCCCTTGAATGTTGCTTCCCCCCACGTCCCCGCCTCAGTGAGCCACCGAACCGTGAGTGACTGATCATCGTACAGGATCTCAGGAACTACTACCGGACAGCTCATAACGCCCGGGCAGGGGCCGGTCGGATGGTTGATCACCACCGTGGCATTGTCAACACCCTTCTCTGCCATGTTCCAAGCGAGCTTGGTCTCGACGTGAGTGGCTGCCGGATGCTGCGCCCCACCCGTGGGCTTTTCGATACCCTGGACTTCATCCATCAAATATCTATTGATCGAATCAGTGTCGCGGCTTGAGCCGCTGGGAAAGCTGGATCCGAAAGGCTCTAGTTCGCCATTCTTCTTTGGATTTGGCAGAAGAACCTGTCCCCATGTGGTTCTATTAGTCTGGGTCCAGCGCGGAAGATTGTCCCAGACGCCCCTGAGGAGCTTAATGCAGTTGTGGGTAAGGAGGGGGGTGTCGTCGGCCAGCACGTAGTACGTGTGGAGGTCGTCGACGGTGAGGTTGTGGGCGGGCTCGAGGCCGGTCCAGTGGCGGACGGAGGCGATCTGGGCGGTGGCACCGGTGTCGGTGCGCAGGGTGTCGCCGGCGGCGAGGTCGCGGGCATCGGTCCACTGCCCGGTGTTGACGGTCCAGAAGGGGTGGTGGTCGGTGGAGGTGATCGTCGAGGTCTTGCCGTCGAGGGCAGTGACGGTGAGTTCAGTGAAGTCGCGGTCGTCGGGGGTGTAGATGGTGTTGGTGACTTCGCGCGGCCCGCTCTCCCCGGTGAGGGGGTCGGCGGCGGCGACCTTGTCGCCTTGGCGGATGTCCTGGATGGGCTTGGCGGTGCCGTCGCCCATCAACACTCTGGTGCCGGTGGGGAAGCTGTCGAGGCACGCTGGCAGCTTCGGCTTGACCGGGGGCTTGGGCTTGGCGAAGGGGTTCTTGCTCTTGATCCAGGAGAGAACGTCCCCTGCGGCCTCTGAGCCCTTTTCGCCCCACTTGAAGAACTTGATCACGGCGCTGCCGTAGCCGACGACGGGGATGATGCTGATGCAGGACAGGAGCATGTCCTCGCCGGTGGTGCCCTTGTAGCCCGCGAGGACCTCGCCCTGGTACCAGACGCAGTTGGAACCGTCGGCGGCAAGGTCTCCGACGATGGGGACGAGGCCGGCGAAGTCGAGGGCGAGGTGGCCACCGGTGGAGAGGTAGTCGTACCAGCTGGCACCGCCGTCCGCCTTGGCCTGCTGCTGGGCGGCGAACGCCTTCCACAAGGCGTCTTCGGACTCGACCTGCTGGGCGGCCTTCTGCCTGGCCTCGGTGACGGCCGCCGTGAGGTACGTGGTGGCGATGGCCTGGGCCTCATCGCGGCTCTTGCCGGCGTTCTCGGCCGAGGTGCGGGCCGCCGCCACGGCGCCGAGGGCGGTGTTGGCGGACGCACGGGCGGCAGCCGCACTGCCCTGGGCCAGCTGGGAGGACAACTGGGCAGCGCCGGCGCTCTTCGCGGCCCTGTCCTGGGCCGCTCGAGCGGTCTTCGCGGCGGCGGCGGCCTTGTCGGCAGACCCCTGGGCCCGGCTGGCGGCGGCCTGTGCCTTCTGGGCTGCGGCTGCGGCCTCGCCGGCGGCTTGGTTGGCGCCGGCCGCCGCCGCTTCGGCCTGCGAGGCGGAGCCGGCCGCGGCGGCCGCGGCCTGGGATGCCAGTGAGGCGCTCTGCCGGGCCCAGGCGGCGGCCTGACGCGCGCCCTCGATCAGATTCTCGACGGAGGCGACGTGAGATGCGGCCAGTTCGTCCAGGCGCGCGGCGTAGTACTGGCCGCTGTCGAGGAACTCGACCAGCGCCGGCAGCGGGCTGTCGTAGGCGACGGTTGCCGCGGCCTTCACCTCCGGCCCCTCGGCCTGCTGGAGCTGTGCCATCCGCAGCCGGTCGTCGCTCTCCTTCGCGCTGTACTGCGTGACGGAGAGGAAGGTGGTCAGCGACTCGAGGGTGTTGGTGTCGTAGGCGGCGTAGCCGGCTTCCTTGACCCGGGGGCCCCCGGCTTCGGCGATCTGGACGACCTTGACGCGGTACTGGCTCAGCGCGGCTTGGTGCTGGCCGGTGACGGTGAAGGCCTCGAGCTGTGCGGGGTCGCCGGCCAGGGCGGCGGTGGCGGCTGTGCGCACGCTCTCGTAGGGGCTGTTGGCGGCGATCTGCTCGGTCAGGACGTGGGCGTCCTGTTCGCGGGTCTGCTTCCAGCCGGTGAGGGCGTAGTCGATGACAGCTTCGTCGTTGCCCGCCAGTGCGTACTCGGCGGCGGCCTTGCTCCAGGGCCCCTTGGTCTTCAGCGCGGCCAGTGCGATCTTGCGGCCGTTGGCCACCACGGTGGCCGACGGGGTGCCGGGCTGGGCGGCCTGCTGGGCCAGTTGCTCGGACTCGGCGTTCAGACGCTGGGCGGTTGCCTTGGCCGCGTCCGCCGCGCGCAGGTTGCGCTGGTAGGTGTTGTTGGCCTGTTCGGCGCGCAGGGTGGCGGAGGCGGTGCGGGCGGTGCGCTGCTCGGCTTCGGTGGCCTGGGCGAGCGCGTGGATCTGCTCCGCCTTGGCGACCGCGTCGTTGGCGTCGTTGGCGGCTTGCTGAGCGCCGGCGGCGTGAGCGGCGGACTGCTCGGCGGCGTTGTGGGCGTTGCCGGCGTGCGCGGTGGCGTCGCGGGCGGATTCCGCCGCGCGGGCCGCTCGCTGGGACGCGGAGGTGGCGGCGTTGCCCGCCTCGGTGGCCAGGGCCGCGGCCTGGTGGGCCAGGGATGCGGCCGCGCCGGCCTGGCGGGCCGCTTCGGTGGCGCCCTTGCGGGCGGAGGAGGCGGCCTGGCGGGCCTTGCCTGCGGCGGCTCCCGACTGGTTGGCGTAGCCGCCGGCCTCGTCGGAGGCGTTGCTCGCGGCGGTGATGTTCGCCTCGGCGGACTTGGTCGCCTCGGCGGCGATGGCTGCCTGCTGGGCCGAGTTGGCGGCGCGGGCGGCGGCGCTGGCGGCGAAGCCGGACAGCTCGGCGGCCTTGGCGGCGCCGGCGGCGGCGTCCTCGTCCCTCTTGCCGGCGGCTGCCGCGTTCAGGGCACGGGTGGCGGCCTGCCCTGCCTTGATCGCCGCGCCGGCGGCCTGGGAGGCGGCCGAGGCGGCGAGCTTGGCGGCGTTGTTGGCGCGTGCGGCGGCAGCGGTCGCGGCGGTGGCGGCTTCGCCGGCCAGGCGTCCGGCCTCGGCGGCGCGGTTGGCGGCGGCCTCGGCCCGGGCGGTGTCGTCCTTGGCGGCCTTGGTCTCGGCTGCGGCCTTCTCAGCGGCCTCCTTCGCCAGTTGGGCGGAGACCCGGGCGCGCTCGGACGCCTCGACAGCCGCGGCCTTCTCCCGGTCGGCCTGGTCGCCTGCTTCGCCGGCCTGCTTGGCGAGCTCGGCGATGGAGGCAAATTCCTGGTCACGGGCTCGGGCGACGTGCTGACCGACGTCGAGGAATTCGCGGATCTCCTCGAGGGTGCCGTCGTAGGCGAGGGTGCCGGCTGCCTTGACGGCCGGGCCGCCCGCCTCGGTGACCTGGACGAGCCTGAGGCGGTCATCGCTCTCACGGGCGGCGTACTGGCCGTCCTCGAGGAAGGCCCGCAACTGTGCCGCAGGCTGGGCGACCGCCGCGAAGGCCGCCTCCTTGGTGCGGGGCCCGCCGGCTTCGCCGATCTGGGTCGTCAGGAGGCGCTGGTCCGATTCCAGGGCGGCCTTGTAGCCGTTCTGGAGGAACGCGGCGACTGCGGCGTCCCCGCTGCTCAGGGCTCCCTGGGCGGCCACGCGCACGCGCGGGCCGGCCATGGTGACCATCTCGACGGCGGCGAGGCGGTTGTCGGCGGCCTCGGCGGTGGCGAGTTCACCGCCCGCCGGGTTGTCCGGGGCGCCGAGGAAGAGACGGACCTGGTCCGTGGTACCGGCCAGGGCGATCTCTGCGGCGGCGCGCACCGACGGGCCGCCCTCGCGCCAGGCCTTCAGCACGCGCCCGCGATCCGACAGCGGCGGCGGCGCGGGCTGTTCGCCGGAGGCGACCTGCGCGGTGGACAGCAGAGAGGCCAGCAGTGTGACCGGCAGTACCCCGCGGGCGAGCCAGCGGAAGCGCGCACCTCCTCTCGACGACCGCGGCCTACTTGCGCCTGAACTCACGGCGAACTCCTTTCAGGATTCTTTGAACGGAATGCGGAAATAGCGGTCCCCCGCACCGGGGAAACCGCTCATCGGGGACGGATATGCGCACTGAAAATGGCATGGCAGTGCCAATGAGGTGTCTGACCTGGAAAAATGCCGGACCGATCGCCGCCGATGATCATACAAGAGTATTCATTGCGCAATATCGACTAAGGTGCTCGAAGACATGATCCAGTGTCCGTTTTGCGCAGCTCTTGACGGTAAAGCAAGAGTCGGATCCGGACATAAGGGAAGGAAAGACATGAGATTCCGTGCTCGCCCGCACGGCAGGACCGTGGTGCTCGCCACGGCCCTCGGGCTCGTGGCCACCGGCTGGTCCGCGGCCCCCCGCGCCACCGCCGACACCCCGCCCGCCCCGCCCGTCGCGGTGGAGAACCTGGCCTACCCCGGCGCCGCCGGGATCCTCGCCGAACGCGGCATCACCATCACCCGCGGCGACGGCCGCGTAAACCTCGTGGACTGCGCCGACGGCAACTGGGAGATCCGCGTCGGAGCCACCACCCCGGACCCGACCGATCTGGACATGGTCTGCTTCGACGCGCCCTACGACTCCGGCTACGTCGCGCTCAGCCTCCCCCAGGCCTACATTGTGAAGACCGTCGGCCGCTCGGTGCGCGCGAGCCTGTCCGTCAATCAGAGGCCCACCGAGACCCTCGACGTCCCCGCCAACACGAACAAGGCATTCGGTGAGGGGGTGGACCCCAACAGCCCCGCCGTCCTGCTCGAGCTGCGGATCACCGGCTCGACCGGCCCGGCACCCGCCGTCCAGCCGAACGACGCAGCCTTCGCCTACGCCGCGAAGATCGACATAGGCAACGGCAAGCGCTTCTGCTCAGGCTCCCTCGTCGACGCCCGGTGGGTACTCACGGCCGCCTCCTGCTTCACCGACACCCCCGACAACCTGAGCACAGTCACCGCCGGAGCCCCCAAGGACTCGGCTAAGGTCACCGTCGGCCGCACCGACCTCAACAACACCACCAGCGGCACGAGCATCGACATCGTCGAGGTGGTGCCTCGCACCGACCGCGACCTCGTCCTGGCCCGCCTTGCCGGGCCCGTCACCGGCATCACCACCGCCAAGCTCGCCACCACCGCCCCAGGCTCCGGCGAGAACCTCGAGGCTGCCGGCTACGGCCGATCAACGAGCACCTGGGAGGGCCGCCTCCTCGGCAAGGGCACCCACACCGCCACCGCTGTCACCGCCACCACCCTCGAGAGCACCCTCGCCAGCGGCAAGCCGGTGTGCGCGGGCGACGCCGGCGCCCCCGTCCTGCGCAAAGCAGGCGGAACCGCCGAGATCGTGGGCGTCGTCTCCCGCTCCTGGCAGGGCACCTGCCTAGGAACTCCCATCACCGAGACCCGCACCAGCGCCACCAGCACCCGCACCGACGACCTGGGCGTCTGGGTGAAGGAGCTGCGGTTCCGTACGGCGGACGTGCAAGCGG
>NZ_JBIVMI010000056.1:0-14729 GCF_044753005.1 Kitasatospora sp. NPDC088548 | reverse complement strand
TGCCGAGTACGAAGCCGCCTACTACAGCCAACAGCAGCCAAACCTGCAGGTCACAGCAACAATCTAGAGTCTCTGCAGAACCCGCAGCGGTTCACAAGTAGCCTCCCTGCGGTCTTGCGCGCCCCCCGCGCGGGCGAGTGTGCCACGTGTGGGGGGCGACGGCCGGTAATACCTTTGCAGGCAGCGCCCGCCAGGAACGAGTCCTGGTGCCCTCGCCCGGATCACCGCGGGCCACCGCTGGGTCCGCTGCCTCCGACTAACCTGTGGGGATGTCGGAGGTGTGCTCTACGGTGCCGCCATACATATCCGCTCACCAGGGTGACCACGGCGCATACCCTGGGGCGGGTTCCGTGCGGGCAGGACACGCTGGAGGTGGCGCAGTGGGGCTTCGCCCGACACACCTCGGCTACGCCTACCAGGACCTGCTGACCGGGCTTCGCCTCGTTGACCTTGCGGTGGGACACGCAAGGTCCGTCGTCGTCGACACCAAGGCGTTCGCCGGGGACCGGTTCGACGACATCACGTGCGAGTGGAGCGACGGCAGTCTCGAGCGACTGCAGATCAAGCACACCAGCCACGATCGCGCATTGTCGACCGACAGTTTCACGAAGGACACCCGGAGTCTTCGTCTGGATCTCCTGTTCACCTCCATCGGCCGCGACCTCAATGCGCCATCCGGCACGTCGCACCGTCTCGTGGTGCGCGACACGGATCCGGACGACGCCGATCTGACCAACGTGTTGCGGCCTGTCGGTGCGGGCAACGACCCGGGGCCAGCCCTCCACGGTCTGAGCAGCAGGCGGTTCCGCTTCGATGCCGCGGCCCTGCGGTCTCATGAGCCGTGGAGAACGATGCTTGCGGGCATCGGTGACGATCTGCTCGGCCGTGCCTGCGCATCCTTGGTCGTCGACACCGGTGTTCCGGTATTCTCCCTCAACATCCACAATCCCGGGCCGGCCGAGGCGGCCCTGCTGCACCGGGTCACCACGGAGCTCGGTGCCGGACGTCCTCCGAACCGGCACCGTTCGCCCGAGGAGGTCGCACTCGCCCTCATCGAGGCGGCCAAAGCAGCACGCAGCCGCAACGGGACCGTGACGGCCGAGGACCTGCTTCCCCGTCTGGCGTTGGAGGTCGACTTCGGGGCTGTCCGTGAGGGGCACCCCGTGGACCGTGCTGCCGAAGTGCGGCGCCCCGCCGTGCTCGCGAACATGAAGAGGGCTCTGGAGGACACGGCGCGGCAGGGCGGCGTCGTGGTGGTCACGGGGGCGCCCGGAATCGGCAAGTCGTGGCTGTGCGAGCAGCTGGCCGATGACCTGCAGGACACGTGGCTTGCTGCACGCCATCACTGCTGGCTGGGCGCCTCGGACATGGATCGTGAGCAGCGGGTGCTCACCGAGGTCGTGATCGGCAGTCTGCTCCGGCAGCTCGAAGAGGCAGTCCCGAAAGCGGTGGCCGAGGTGAGGCCGCGCTTCGCGGCGACTCCCGAGTCGCTCGTGGACGCTGTCACTGCGGCGCGGCGTTTGGCCCCGGATGTGCCGATCGCGTTGATCGTGGACGGCATCGACCACGTCAGCCGGGTGCTTGGGCACAGCACCGGCGGCGTGTTCCGGGAGCAGTCCGACCCGGCCGCGGGCCTGGTCGAGGAACTCAGTGCTCTGAGGATGCCGCCCGGTGCCGTCCTCGTGCTCGCAAGTCAGCCGGGTCCCCACCTCGCGTCGGCGGGTGCTGGCGCCGACCACTTCACCGTTCCTCCTCTCAAGGGTCCCGAGCTGCGTGACCTGGCGGATCGTCTGGGTCTGCTGGCGGTCCTGACGTCGTCGGATGTCGGCCTTGAGCCTGCCGACAACCAGGAGGAAGCCGCCGTCACGTTGATCGAGGAGCGCTCGCGGGGCAACGCCCTCTACGCCACGTATCTGTGCCGTCAGGCTCTCGGGCCGGCACCTGGACTGGGGTCACCGCAGACGCGGGCCGTGGCCGGCGGCCCACTCGATCGACTGCGCGAGGTCCCTCCGTCGGCACACGACCTCGACGACTACTACGACTACCTGCTGAAGGGACTGACCGACCAGCAGCGCGCTGCCGTCAGCATGCTCGCGGTCTGCGACTTCGCCGTGAGCGCCGAGGAGCTCGGAGAGATCTTCCCGCTGCCCGGGATGATGCTCGGTGCCGCACTGAGCAGCGTGGCACCGATCGTCGCGCAGCAGCCGGGCATTGGTGGGCTGAGGATCCATCATGAGAGCTTCAGTCGTTTCGTCCGCCGGAGCGACGGCGACCATCGTTGGGTCGATCAGGTCCGGGCCCAGGCTGCCGAGTGGCTGTTGCGGCGCGGGTTCTTCACGGATCCGCGGGCGTTCAGGCATCTGCCCGAGCTCTTGTCCGCTCTGGGCCGAGACGACGACCTCGCCGTACTGGTCGGTCCCGATTTCCTGTCCCGAGCGATTGCGGGCCTGCAGCCCCCGCATGCCATCATCCACACTCTCACCGTGGCGGCGCGACGGGCGGCGGCCCGTAAGGACTGGCCCATGCTGGTGCGTTGTGTGGAGCTCAGCCGGGCGCAGGCGACCTACCAGGACGAGGGTCTCCCGGGCTCGCTGGTGCCGTACGCGGATGTGCTGGTGGCGTTGTCGGGGGCCGACCGGCTCGCGGCAAGCCTGATGTACGAGGGCGTGCCCACGATGTCCGCGCGGTGGGGGCTGCAGTTGTGCGCGGCCGTGGACAGGGCCGGCTGTGCCGCCCCGTGGGAGGCCTACCTGGCAGCGTGGGACGAGGTACGTGACCGCGAGCGCACACACTACGGCTCCGAGAGCGACGAGTCGGTGTTCCTCGCTGAGTTGCGCGGGCGGATCCGAATTCCTGGCCGGGGCACCGACGAGCCCGGATCCGGACAAGGGTCACTCGCTCTCGGGCAGCGTGTCGCCCGATTCCTCGACCAGGAGAACCTGGGCTCCCCCAAGCGTGCTGTCGGTGTGCTACTGGAGTGCCTTGGCCCCGAATCCTTGATGGAGAGTGCGCAGCTCATCGAGCGTCACGACCGGCGTACTGCTCTGCTGCTCCATCTTGCGGAGACCCGCGGCAACGGGGGCCGCGGTCTGCCCTCTGCCCGGATGCTGGCCAGTGCGGCCTGGGCTAGCGGGCCGTGCGATCCGCGGCGGCTGCTCCACCTCGGCGTCGCAGCCGAGGACATTGCCGGGGACCTGTTCTCCGAGGGCGTCGCCGAGACACTCGCACGGGCGACGCAGGAGGTGCTGGTCGATCGGGCCAGCGGGTTGTCCGGACCGGTAGGCAGGTGGCTGTCGTTGCTCGTCGTGGCGCACACAGTCGACCGGCATGCTCCCTCCCGGCTGCTTCCCCTGTTCGACGGCGTCGGTTTCTACCGCGCCTGGCTGCGGTTCGCTGTTGCCACTGTCGGCCTGCGCCGGGACGTCGATGCTGGGACGATCCCTGCCGAGGGCGCGTCCACGGCCGCCCGGGTGTCGCTCGAGGAACTGGCCGGGCACGCGAACCCGTTCACGGGACAGCCGAGGGCCTGCGACCTCATGGACATCCACCACCTCGTGCGGCGGGTACTGCACGAGGCCGTCACCCTGCTGCTCGACGACGACCTGGCGCTGGGTATCGCTGCCCTGCAGGCCATCAGTCGCGGGACCACCACGTCGCTCATGGGCATGGCCGGATCCGGCCCGCTGATCACCACGGAACTGGTATCCCTGCTAGCCGAGAGCGCTGGCCAGGCCGGAGCCGGCGTCGTGCGCGAGCTCATGGAGACGCTGCGCCCGGCCCAGGCCGGGCGCCGCACACTGTACGCCGAGGACGCCGACTTCGAGCTCGAGATGGCCCGGGTAAGTCTCGCCTGCGGCGATCCGCAGGAAGCGCAGCGCTGCTGGGAGCGTGCCGCCCGGTACATGGGCGCATACGGGGGCCACAAGGACGTCACCGTCGACGAACTGCTGGATCCGCTGCCCCAGCTCATGCAGGCCGATCCTGTCCAGGCACGTGTACGGCTGGCCCGAACGCAACCCCTCGTGCATCTTGTCGTGGACCACACCAACGGACGGGGCACCTCGGGGACTGTCCACGAGTGGTGGCGCTTTCTGGCGCTCCTGGACCCGCGGGCCGCCGCGCAGCTGGGTACCGACTTGCTCCTGACCGAGCCCGGACTGCCCGATGCCCGGGTGGACGCAGCCCACCAGCGGCTGCTGTCCGCACAGGCCGACGCCGCCGACCCTGTCGTCCTGGCGGTGCTGCGAATCGCTGCAGGGCCCGACGGCCGCTCCCAGAAGGCCGACACCACGCTGCTCGGCCGGCTCGCCGACCTGCCGGGCAGCGACGCGGCGCAGGTGCGGCGTCTCCTGCCGGTGCTGGCCAATGCGATCACCTCAACCTACGACGACCAGGTCATGATCTCCACGTCGGACAACGCCGGGGACGCACACACCGTTGCGCTGCGTGCGGCGGCACAACGGTGCGGCGGCGAGGGCGGCCCGCTCTGGACACCCCGGGCCGCTCCCCTGAGAACCTCCCGTGACTGGCGGGGCCCCAAAGAGCGCACCGCCACGGGCGCCTTCCTGCATGCCCAGCAGCGGCCTGCGCTGCTGGAAGGAGCTGCCGGCATGCTGGCCGCGGTCCGTGACCGCAGTAGCAAGGCATATGACGATCCGCCCGGTCCACGGTGGTCCAGGGACGCTCTGGCCAATGCAGTGGGTTGGAGGCTGCTGGAGGCCGTCGACGGCCACGGAGCTTCCGCGGCCGCCCAGTTGCTGCACCGGATCGCCGACGAGATGAGCGTGGCCGGGCCCGTTGAGCTGCTCGCAGACCTCGCCGCCGGGCTCCACGCGCGCCGAGATATCGCCCCCGAGGTGTTCGGTCCGCTCGCCGCGACGGCGGGCATGCTCGCTTTCACCAAGATGCGGGGCGGCGGCGGGTGGAGGTCCTTCGCCGGCAGTGACCGGGTGGACCTGTGGCAACAGGCCCACTTTGACGACGCTGTCGGCGCGGCCCAGGATCTCGCGGACCGGGTGGCCGACGCTGTCGCCGGTGCCTCCTACAGTCGCACCATCGGTGTCAGCCAGGCCCTTGTCTCGGCATTCGCCGTCCAGCCACCCACTTCACCCCCAGCAGCCGACGCGTTCGCGTGCTGGGACGCGGCGTACGAGGTAATCGCCCATCGTTTGCCCGGCGACGCCCGACTCGGGGAGGGCGTCTACGTTCCGGCCGCAGAGCCGGCTCGGCAGGACGACGTCGACGCAGCGCTGTGCCAGCTTACCCTGGCAACCGTCGCCTTCCCCGAGCGCGCCGTCAAGCGCCGCGCCCTGGTCGCCGCGGCGGTCCTCCTCCCGGCCCGGCCCGGGCACGCGCAAGCAGCGCTGGCACACGTCCTCTCCCCCGGCATCGGAGCCGGCCCCCTGACCTGGCTCCTGGCCGTCCTGCGCAACCACATGCCGGACGGGCCACTGGAGAGCGCCCTTTGCGAGCGGCTCGTGGACCTGTGCGGCAGCAACATGCTGTCCGTGCGGGCGGAAGCCGCCGCAATCCTCGCCCGGGCCGGGCACCAACCGCCCGCCCCTCCGGCGACCTCGGCGCATCCGACACTCGCCCGCATTCTGTCCGCAAGCTTGAACACCGGGGACTGACCATGGACGACCCGCGGCCGTACGCGACCCACCTGGTCGACTACTACCTGGGAGTGCGCCTCGACGCAGCCGGGTCCCCGGCCGGCCTTCGTGAGGCCGTCATCGACCTCGTCACCGGCGCCTTCGCCGAGGATGTCGAGCCTTTGATGACCGCCCAGCTGGACCTGCTGGCCGAACGTCGCTCCCAGATGCCCGACGCCTACCTCGCCGACCAGGCCGCCGCAGAAGACGCTCTGCAGCAGGCCGCGGCGGGCCTGCGCGCCGCGCTCGCCCAGGCAGGGCAGCGCGGCAATGCCCAGGCCTTCGAGCGCGGTGCGGCCGCACGACTGCGCGACGACCCCCAGACAGCCCTACGGGCCGAACTCGCCCGCACTCCCCGGCCCCTGACTCGCCCTGAAGCGCTGCAGTGGACACTCGATCCCGCGCCCTGGTTCGACGACGGCCGACAGGACCCCCAGCCCTGGCCCCCTCCCGGTCTCGCCTCGGTCGACGGCTTGCGGTCGCTGCCGCACAGCGCCTCGGCCTTCCCCCGGGTCACCGACGGCCCTCGCACGGGCTGGGTGCAGATCGGCCTCGCCGAACGGCAGCGCACTCCTGCCCGCCGCCACCCGGACCAGCCCGCCCGCCAAATGCGCCTCGTCGTCGGGCTGGAAGCTTCGGTCGACGGTCCGCCGCCCGACACCCTGCCCTTCGCCGAGCTGCCCTGGCATCTGTGGACGACCCCCTGGCGCCGACTGGCACTCGGCCTGGCAAGCCCGGAAGCGGCAGCCAAGCACCTCAAGACCCGCGACCGGCCCCTGGTCGGACTCACCGACGCCGGCAGCACCACGCTGCTTCCCTCGCCCCGCCCCCGGCACGGCCCAGGGGTGCCCCCGTACGTCCTCGCGCCTGTTGCGCCGGTCATCGCTGCACTCGATCTCGCGCCTACGGACGGCGTATGCGGGTTCAGCCTGAGCGATGCGACCGGCGAGGCGCTCATCTGCCGCCAGTGGCGGGGACACCTCGTCCACGACGGAAACTACGAGCCACTGCTGCCCGCGGTCACAGGAGCGGACCTCATCATCCGTCCCGACCTCTTCATACGCCTGTGCGACATCGTCGGTCCCGCCCGCTGCCGAGCTGGCCTCAACGTCCACCACACGTCAGCACCCCACGACGATAGTCTCCCCGACGAGGATTGAGCACAGTCCGGAGTCCCTCCCGTCATCGGTCACCGAGGCTCTTGGGCAACTGGTACAACTCGCCCGCCGACGCGACAGCCCGTGTTCACCACGTCGCCCACGCCCAGGGCCCGGACCGGCGGAGCCACCAGGTCAGCAGGGCGGGTTCGCGACCTGGCCATCGCTGGCGGCCGTTAGCCAGCAGCGCTGCCTCTCAACGTACTTGGCGGCCGCCAACACGAGCAGGGAGCCTTCTTGACGTCCGAACTGGTGACGACCGTGCTGCCGCTGGTGGGCGTGGCGTTGGGTGCCGCAGGCGTGAGGTCCGGGTCCTGCAAAACTGGGCGGGCGCAGGGGTGGGTGGCCTGCTCGCGGCAGGTGGCGATACAGGACTCAAGACCGGTGGGTACATGGAACCGTGGTTCGAACGGATGGCGGCAATCCCTGGCCTGAGCTTCACGGGCAGCCCCGGTGTAGTCCGCGAGTCACTTCCAGGAGCGAATGACCGTCCCGACGAGTCGTACGGCTCTGCGATGTGGCCAACTCCTGAGGGCAGTACCTCTGCCACACCTGCCAGTCGGCACGTACCGCGCGAAGCGCGGGGTCCGGAGTTGGCCGTGCGGGTCTGGGAGGTGTTGGAGACCCCGGGTTCGGCGATGGACTACCACTTCGTCCTGCAACACGCAGTCAGCCAGCTGTGGGCTGACCGCCGTTCTGACCCTGATGCGCTGGAGTTGCTCGAGGTGTTCGCTTTGCTCGACCTTGAGTTGATGGAGGCCGCCCCACAAGCTGTGTCGTTCGACTTCACTGACGATGAGCCCTCGTTCGTGCGGGTGTCCTCTGTGCCGCAGTTGATCGAGTTGCTCGAGCGCGAGGGTGCCCTGGTGGAGGCTCTCGGCCTGGCACGCCGCCTGGCCCGCTTCGGGCAGGGCGAGGACCTGGTGGAGCAGTTGTCGGGGAAGGTCGCTTTGCTTGCCTCCGAGGCGGACCTCGAGGACGGCCCGGCATGAGCGCTGGGTTGGAGCGGTTGATCCCCGCCGCCTCGTTCCTGGAGGAGGCGTTCTTGCGGTGGGTGCTCACCCCGGCGGCGGGGCGGGGCATCGTCGCGCGGGTGCACAGCCAGTACCCGGTGACCGTCGAGGAGCGCACCTACCGGCTGGATTACCTGATCGCGGGTGACGTGCTGCGGGTGGCTGTCGAGCTGGACGGATTCGCGTTCCACAGCGACCGGGGTGCGTTCACCTACGACCGGATGCGGCAGAACGACCTGGCCGCCACCGGGTTGACGGTACTGCGGTTCTCCTATGACGCAGTGCGCACGGACACCGCGCGCTGCGTCGCGCAGTTGCAGGCGATGCTGCGTCAGGATCCGGCGCTGGCTCCGTTGCTGACCGCTTCACCTCATGTCGAGGTTCCGGACATGGTGGGTGATCCGATGCGGGCGGCTGATCCGCCCCGCCGGGCATCTGTGTTCGGGGCCGGGGGCGGATCGTACTTCGACGACGTGCGGGCGCGGGTGGACCGCGGGCCGCTGCGGGCGTGCCAGGACGAGGCGTTGGCAGCTTTGGCGAACTACTACGCGTGCGGTGGCCGGCACGCGGCCGCGGGGATGGCGGTCGGGGCCGGCAAGACCGCGCTGGGCGTCGCGGCCGCGTTGTCGTTCGCCAAGCGGCGCGTATTGGTGGTGACGCCGGGCTCGGTCATCCGCGGCGCGTTCGCCAAGGCCCTCGACCCCGGTGCGCCGGGCAATGCCCTGTACGGGCTGGCGGGTGGGCCGATACTGCCCGGTGCGCGCCCGCCGACAACCCTCGTCCTGGACGGGGCGGACGGTCAGATCAGCCGGGTCAGCCGCGAGCGGCTGCTGGCCGCCGACATCCTGGTCACCAACTTCCATTCCTGAGCACCGGTGAGACCGACGGGGACCTGCTGACCAAACTCCAGCCGGGAGATGTGGACTTCATCGTCGTCGACGAGGCGCACATCGCAGCCAGCGCCTCCTACCAACGGCTGTTCGCCCACTTCCAGAGCGCACGTACGCTGCTGATGTCCGCATGCTTCAGGCGCCTGGACGGCAAGCCGATCGATGCCGATGTCGTCTACCGCTACCGTCTGGTGGACTCCGTCGCGGACGGCTCGGCGAAGAATCTGCGGGTCCACCGCTTCGCGCCGGACGTGGCGGCGACCGTCTACGAGGCCACATGGCCGGATGGGCGGCGCGAGCAGATCGTGGGCCGTGACGCGCTGTTGGCCGCGTTGGGCGACGAGCGGCGGATGGCACGTATCACCGCGCAGTCCGAAGCGCCGATCCATCACGTGATGGCCGCCACCCGCGCCTGCCTGGACGCGCAGGCCAAGCTCCTGGCCCCCGTGAAGCCGCGGGTGCTGTTCTCCGCCATGGGCCAGGCCCACGCCAAGCAGATCGCGCGCATCGCCGAGGAACACGGCATCGCCTGCGCCACCTTGCACCACAGCATGGCGCCGTCGGCGATCTCCTCCACTGTGCGCAGGTTCGAGTCCGACTCCGGGGACCTTCAGGGCATCGTGCAGTTGCGGATGCTCGGCCAGGGCTACGACTTCCCGCCCGTCACCGTTGTCGTGCCGATCCGCCCCTACGGCAGTTTCGGCGAGTTCTACCAGTTCATCGGACGCGGTGTCCGTGTGCTGCGCCACCCGGGCGTGCCCGCCGGACAGCAGTACCTGGATGTGGTCTGCCACGCCGAACTCGGCCTGGAGGACCACCTGGAGGCGCTGTGCGCGGACAACGACATGGACCTGGCTCTGCTGCTGGACGCCCCGCCAATCGAGGCCGCCTCCTTCCAGGGTGACGGGCAGGAAGGGGACGACCCTGCGGAAGGTGCTGGAGGCGACGACGGTGCGGGCGGGATGGACGCGTTCGTCCTGTACGAGCGAGGACGGGTGGAGCAGCGCGTCGTGCATGAGCTGGATCGGGTGGAGGCTAGGCGGGCCGAGCGGGAGATGGAGTTCATGGCGCAGCGCTACGCCGTCTATGCGCAAGGCACGGCGTCGCCACTGCCGTTCGAGAAGTTCGTCGAGCTCATGCGGAAGGTGACCGGTGGCAGCTGACCCGTCGCGGTGGTGGCTTTCGGCCGCGGATGCCCACCCTGAGGTAGCACTTCGCGTGGAGGCGGCGGCCGGCCGGCAGCAGCGCTTCACCGACGTCGACGCGCTCACGGCCCGGTTGCTGGCCGCCTCGCTCGAGGGCCGGCCGGTGGCCGCCGTCACTGTCGGCAAGGGGGCTCATGTCCCGGAAACCGCCAAGGCCGCGGCTCTCACCCGCACGGAGAGCGCCCTGTGCGCGGAGGTGTTCGGAGTTCAGGAGCAGCAGCGGCGCGGCGCGTGGTACCTGCCGCAGCAGCTCTCGCTGAAGGCAGGGGTGGTCAACCTGCCACATCTGCTGCGCCACCGTCCGGCCCACGCACTGACGGTGGCCGCTGGTGACACGGCCCGCCTCACCGTCGCCGAGGGCGGGGATGTGGTGCTGCTGTGGGCGCTGCTGGTGCCCTTGTTCGAGACGCTGATGGAGCCGGTTCGGGTGCGGGCGGCGGGGCCGGCCGGTACGCGTGAGGAGCAGCGGCAGGTGTGGGCGGCGATCGAGGACCACTACCGGCTGCTGGGCATCGCTTCCGGTGCGTTGGAGGTCTTCCGGTTCGGCGGCGGCTGGCACGCTCTCGACCGCAGAGGGCAGCAGCAGGCCCGTCTGGACCTGCTGGAAGCGCTAGGCCGTGTTTTGGAACTGATGGTCCTCGCGTTCCGTAGCAGTGATGATCTTTGTTGTGGGGCGCGGGGATCTTTCTGATGAGCAGTGGGCTGTGCTGGAACCGTTGTTGCCGGTGGCGGGGGCGGGGCGTCCGGCGGCTTCCCAGCGGAGGCTGATCGACGGTGTCCGGTGGCGGGTGCGGACCGGGGCACCGTGGCGTGATCTGCCTGCGGAGTACGGACCGTGGCAGACCGTCTACGGCCTCTTCCGACGCTGGCAGCGCGGTGGTGTGTGGGCTGCGGTGTTCACCGCCTTGCAGGCACGTGCCGACGCGGTCGGGCAGATCATCTGGGAGGTGAACGTCGACTCGACAATCTGCCGAGCCCACCAGCACGCGGCCGGTGCCCGCCGCCTCGGGGACCAGCAGAAGGAACCACCCGGTGGTCTGCAATCGGAACCCATTGACCACGGGCTGGGCCGCTCGCGAGGAGGCTGGACCACGAAGATCCACCTGGCCTGCGAACAGCGCCAGCGCCCGTTGTCGGTGCTGGTTACCGCCGGGCAGCGCGGCGACAGCCCGCAGTTCGTCGCGGTCCTGGAAGCCATTCGTGTCCCGCGGCTCGGGCCGGGCCGGGCCGGCCACGCACGCGACCCGACCGAGTGCGGGGCGACAAGGCGTACTCGTCCCGGGCGAACCGCTCCTACCTGCGCCGGCGGAGCATCCCCGCCACCATCGCCGAACCCGCTGACCAGGCCAGGAACCGCAGACGCCGTGGCCGCAACGGTGGGCGGCCGCCGGCCTTCGACCGGGAGGACTACAAGGCTCGGCATGCGGTCGAGTGCGGGATCAACCGTCTCAAGCAGCATCGTGCGGTGGCCATGCGCTTCGACAAGCTCGCCGTCCGCTTCGAGGCCACGGTTCACATCGCCGCCATCAACATCTGGCTGTGAGTCGCGCCATGGTTCTGGATGCCATGCTGACCGGGTCACACCCCTGACAGGCGACGAGGGAGAGGTAGGCGTTTCCATGGCGGCGCGTTACTACTGCGCGGACAGTGAGAACGGCAACCACATCAATGACCCGTCCGAAGACGCCCTGTCCATGCTGATCGGTGGCCTGAACGACTCCGACAACACGTTTGTCGTGGTCCAGCCCGATCGGGACGACCCCGCCTGGTTCGCGTCCGTGGCCGTGCTCGAGGGCGGCGGCTACGAGGTCGTCCGGCGCGACACCGCGCGGGACGAGCACGAGGTCACCACCGGCACGAGCATCGACCGGATCGCGAAGGACCTCACCGTCTGGATGGCGGCTCGCGGCACCAGCCATCTCTAGAACACGATCTCACCGCGTCTTCGGATCTCGTCCGCCTGAGCCCGAGCCGCCACTGCCTCCGCTCTCGCCCTGACCTGGTCCTCCCCGAAAGGAAGCACGCTCGCCAAACCGTCCAGGCAATCAGCGATTCTCTCCCGCCAGTCGGCTAAATCGCCGGGCTTCAAACTGGTCGGCCGCCGCGACCTCACAGCACGAAGGCGGTTCAGGGCGGCTTTGAGCACGGGATCAACCACGAGAGCTTCTTCCGATCGGCACGTGGTTAACCCCATCCTGCACCACTTCCAAAACACGGCCTAGCCGCGGCCGATCTCGAACAGCTGGCGGCCCGTCACCGTATGCAGCGGCTGCAGCAGTTGACGGCAGGGTTCGCGGCGAAGGCGAAGAAGGGCACGCCGCTGGCGCGGCGGGTCCTCACCCGCGCACTGCAGCCGGTGGTCTCCGCTCATTTCGCGGGTGACTGGCTGGCTGTACTCGACTACCTCCAGGCCCCGCCGCACCCGGACGAGGAGGTCATCACCGCCCTGCCCGAGGCGCGCCTGTATGTGGGCATGTCCTCCCAGGCGGCCGAGGTGGCGGCTGAGACGGGCATCGGCGAGGACGAGGTCCAGGCGATGCTCGCGGCGTTCCTCGGCACGAGCACCGCCGTCTCTCCCATCGAGGAGCGGGTGTCCGTGCTGCGCGACTGGTGGGCGGGTTTCGACCAGGCACACGCCCGCCAGGCGAAGGGGATGCCCTCGTTGTGGGGCCTGCTCGATGAGGAAGTGATGGACCTGTCCTCGCCCGGAGAGGACCGGACCCCTCAGCTGTACCTGCAGGCTCTGCCGCCCATGGTCCTGGAGCAGGTAGGGCGGCTGTGGGAGACGGTGATGCTGAAGCAGCACCCCGGAAGCATCGTCAGCAACCCCCGCCCGAACCACACGATGACCCAGGTTCTCGGTGCAGCGGCCGGGTTCTGGCATGGCATCGGACTGACCGCGTGGTTCGTGTGCGAGGGCCCGTACTCCCGCACCACCCTGTCCGACGCCGCCGGCTACTACGACCGTGAGCTGACCGAGCTGCGCACGGCCGGCTGCCCCGTCGACGCTTCCCTCTTCGAGGAACTGCGCGCCGCCGAGCAGCAGTTGGGAGATCCGGAGTCGATCTCGGAGGGCAGGAGTGTTCCGGTCGTCTCCGAGGACGGCCTCGTGAGCGTCACGTTCAGCATGGGCCGTGGCTCGCGCCGCGATGGCTTCGAGCACGTGAGGGACATCGTCACCCGGCACCACCGTGCCTGGGCCGAACGCTACCTCAACACCTACTTGCAGCAGCGGTGGCGCCGCGAACTGGAGGAGGTCGCCCACCAGTACCACCGCCACGTCGCCCTCAAGGGGCGCCCGCCCACGCTCATCCAGTTCTCCCGGTTCGCGACGACCGCCGCCAACCAGTGGACCGGCGGTGACCTCGGGGCGCTCTACACCGCGATCGGCGAGCCCGCGCCGTCCGAGCAGAAGCGGCCCGCCCGCCTGCTGGCCAGCGACGGCCACGACTTCGCCCGCCGGGTGTACCAAGCGCTCGGTGGCGAGCCCGTCCCCAATAGCACCTGGCCGGCGGCCCAGGACCCGGAGGAGATCCGCCGGCAGTGGGAGTTGCAGCGGCTGGCCATCGAGAGCCTGCGCTACGTTCAACTCCAGGAGGCACTCGGACAGCCGCCCACCGCCAAGCAGTTCGGCACCCAGCGGCTACGGTGGCCTTGGCCCGGCGAGGAAGCCGAAGGCTGGCCGCTCCTGCAGCGCGCCCTCGCTGGCCTCACCCGCACCGGCACGCCCCCGGCCCACTCCCCCGCTGGCCCCGTCACCACCGACCTCGCCGCACCATCCCCTGACGGGAAGGGCCTCGTGCCGCTGCTGTTGGCCAAGGGCGGCAACGCGCCCCTACCTACCGAGACAACAGCGTTACGCGTCACGACCGTTGGCGCTCCGGTCGATGTTTCCGCACTTCCCCTCACCGGCGACGGCAAGGTCCGGACCGACCACGGCCTCGTCTTCTACAACCACCCCCACCAGGACGGCGTCAGTTCCAGCGGCGACACCATCACCGCCGACCTCGGCCGCATCCCCGACGATGTCCGCACGGTCGCTGTGGTGGTGAGCGTCGACCTCGAAGCGCAACCCACCGCCGTCCTCGACCAGCGCACCACCTGGAGGGCGGACATCACCCAAATCTCAGGTGTGCTCCTGCGCTTCGAGCCGCCCGCCCACGACGCGGGCGAGACGGTCGTGGTCGCCGTTGAGCTCTACCGCCACGGACCGGGCTGGAAAGCACGCGCCGTCGCCCAGGGCTACGACAGCGGCCTGGCGGGCCTGGCCACCGACTACGGCATCAACATCGAGCCCTGATCCTGACGAGGCTTCAGGCGAGGGCGGCAGCCTGGATGTCGTCGTCAGCTCACGCAACACGACACTCTGCCCACAGCCCCCGCCGCCAACACTGACACCGCCTCGACCTGCCCACATCGCACCCCCTCAAGATCACTCCAGAGGGCATCGCCCGATAACTCTCACAGGGTAGTTATCCATCTAGTTACAACATTCGCCGCGTAACTAAAACATCCCAGGTCAGAGCGACTATCCGCCAGAGGTCAACATGCTCACTAGCAACACCACTGCAGCTCAATAGGCATACCAATGGGCAGCTTTAAGTTTGTTGGCTACCTCAAGCACACCTGGTCAGAGCGGCATCAGTGTTGCAACTAGAGAGAAGACTGACAGGCGCGGCCGGTGCGAGGACGTCCTCGGCGGGCAGGACGGCGGCCGCTGGTGAAGTCGGCCCGGGGCGCGGTTCCGGTCTTTCGACCGGCCCGTTTCCCCGGAGCCGCTTCCCGAACCGGGCATGCGACTTGGCACCGCACC
>NZ_JBIVMI010000055.1:0-16021 GCF_044753005.1 Kitasatospora sp. NPDC088548 | reverse complement strand
CATCACCAAGCGCTGGTGCCTCGGCCTCCAGCGCCGGGACAAGGAGAAGGTGCTGCACGGCCGCGAGACCGGCGTCATCAAGCGCCTGCCGCACGACGAGTTCGTCGAGGTGCACGCCCCGCTCACGGCGGCCGAACTGCACCGGCTCACCTCGCACGAGCAGCCCCGACCCCTCGAACTCCCGGCCGCCGTGGACGAGAATGGAGTCGCCCACCCGGCGGGGGCGCTCACCCGCACCCGTGCGAGGCTGTCCCGTGGGCTGTACGGCGAGGGCGCCAGGATCGCCAAGCCCACCGCCGAGGAGTACCGCGAGATCACCGACGGCCAGGGCCACGGGCACTGACGGGCGCTGCCGCCGGCCCTGCGGCGCGGGGCGACGGGGCCCGCACCGCGCCGTACCGCAAGCACCACACCGTAGGCACCGCGCCGCACGACGAGCACCGCACAACAAGCACCGCGCCACGAGCACCGGGTGGACACCGCACCACGGACACCGGCCTGCCCGACCTGGACAAGGGAGGACATCGTGCACGACCGTACCGACCAACTCGCCGACAGCAGATACCTCCTGCTCACCACCTTCGGCGAGGACGGCAGCAAGCTCCGCTCGCAGATCTGGGTGGTCGCCGACGGCCCGGCGCTCGGCATCTGGACCCCCGCCCACTCCGGCGAGGCCGAGCGCATCCGCCGCCACCCCAAGGTGCTCGTCGGCCCGTGCGATGCCCATGGGCGTCCGACCGGCCGGCAGCTCCCCGCCCGCGCGGCGGTCTGCGACGAGGACGCCACCGCGCGCTACCGCACCTCGCTGATCAACAAGTACGGCATGACGGCGCTGATCGCCCTGGCCCGCAGCCGCTTCCGGCTCGGCCTGGCCGGGACGGTCGGCATCCGGATCACGCTCAACGAGCTGGAGCAGCGGCTGATCGGGCCGGAGTGGCAGCTGCCGACGACGTACTGTCCGAACTGAGGCGGCCCGAACCGGGAGGCCCGTCCGGGGTGCGGCGGACCGGGGTGCGGCGGGGGTGTCCCCGTCGCGGACCCGGTCGTCGCGGACCCGGCCTTTCGCCTCAGTCCCCGTCCTCCGGGGCCGTGGCGAGGTCGCCGGGTTCGCACGCCTCCCGTCCGGTGCCGACGTGCACCACCCTGACCACCCGGCCGGGCCCGCCGGGGACGACCTGCTGCTCGTGGCCGCACCGCGGGCAGATCAACGGGATGCCCGGCTTGCGCGGTTCCCGGGCGACGGGCCCGCCGTCGCGGCCCGGTGTCGTCACGTCAGCGGGTGGGTCGGGACCGGGCTGACCTCCTGGATCTCGCCGTGCGCCTTGGTGAGGAGCTGTGAGGCGAGGTCGTTGAGCGCCCGGGCGGCCGCGATCTCCTCGCCGACTCTCAGCTGTTCCGGGTCGGACGGGTGGCGGCTGGTGTAGCCGTGGGCGCGCACTTCCGTGCCGTCCCCGAGCCGTAGCAGGGCGGCGGCGGACGTCCTCGCCCCCTCCTCGCGAAACTCCATCTCGATGTGCCAACCGACGAGAGTCTGCATGGCGGATCACCTCCAACGGTTACTCCTCCAGAGTGCGCCGTACCCAGCGTGAACACCAGGGCAGCGCAATCCGGGGGCGACTTGAACGCGTTCAATCGATGAGCGTAGAGTCACCGCCAGTAGAGTTTGAACGCGTTCAAGATAGCGGGGTGGTAGCGATGGGCCGGGGCACGGCGGAACTGGTCGACCTTCTCGTCCTGCTCGGCATGGGCGCCGTGATCCCGCTCGGCCTCACCCTGATCGACGAACCCGGGCTCGCCCGCGTCCGCCGGTACTGGCCGCTGGCCGCCGTCCCCGGCGCACTCTCGCTCTGGCTGCCGCGCGGCGGCCTCGCGACCGGCAGCGCCCTCCTGTACGCGCTCGGCACCCTCGCCCTCGCCGCCCACGCGCCGCTGCGGCTGGCCCGCACCCGCTCCCTCGCACCACGCGAGACCGCCGTGCTCACCGCGCTCACCACCCCCTCGGTGGCCGGGCTCGCACTGGTCGCCGAACGGTCGGGGTACCGACTGCTCGGCTTCGACCTCGACATCCTGGCGCTGACGGTGCCGCACTTCCACTACGCCGGCTTCACCGCCGCCCTCGTCGCCGGACTGGTCTGCCGGGCCGCACCCGCGAGCGCCGCCGCCCGCTGCGCCGCGCTCAGCGTCCCGCTCGGCACCCTGCTGGTGCTGGCCGGCTACTTCGTCGACGACTGGGCCGAGTTCGCCGGCGCCCTGGTGCTCACCGCCGGGATGTGGCTGACCGGCCTGCTCACCTGGCGCGACCTGCGCACCCGTGCCGCCGACCGGACCACCGCCGCCCTGCTCGCCGTCTCCTCCGCCGTGCTCGTCGCCACCATGCTGCTCGCCCTCTGGTGGGCACTCGGCGAGGCGTCCGGGCTCCCGCACCCCACCCTGGGCTGGATGGCCGCCACCCACGGGGTCGGCAACGCGCTCGGCTTCGCGCTCTGCTCCCTGCTCGCCTGGCGCCGCGTCGGTCACCCCGGCCACCCCGGTCGGCTCGGCCGCTTCGACCCGCTCACCAAGGAAACCGTGTGATGAACACCAACGACCTCAACTACCCCCAGGTCGGGGCCAGCAGTGCCGTCGACCGGCCGCTGCCCGCCGGCTACAACCACCTGCGCCACCGCGTCCTGATCGGCCACGGCCGCGCCGCGCTGGACGCCGCCGGTGACGCGCTGCTCGGCTGGCGGATGCACCGCGCGGCCGGCGTCCTGGTCACCGCCGAGGCCGGCCGGGCCGCCGCCGGAGTCACCGTCGAGTGCGCCATCGGCCTCGGCCCGCTACGGGCCGGCGCCCCCTGCCGGGTGGTCCGCAGCGACGACGGCCCCGACCGCTACGGCTTCACCTACGGCACCCGCCACGGCCATCTCGCCTGCGGCGAGGAGACGTTCCGGGTCGAGATGGGCCCGGACAAGGCCGTCTGGTTCACCGTCACCGCCTTCAGCCGCCCCGACCGCTGGTTCGCCCGCCTCGCCGGCCCCCTGCTGCCGCTCGGCCAGCGCCTGTTCGCCCGCCGCTGCGGCCGTGTCCTGACCCGGATCGCCTCGGCGGCGGCCGGGCACCGCGCGGAGCCGGAGCAATGAGCCGGCATGTTCAAGTCCCACGACGGCGGCCAAGTGGTCAGCTCCGTACTTGGCGCTGGCGTAGGGTTCCTGGCTCATGACCTGCGCGACGAGGTTCATGAACTGGCCGATGCCGGTGCGCGGCTCGGCGCGACCGAACACCCTGGCCCGGTGAACGTCCTGGGCGGCGAGACAGGTCAGGGCGCCGCCGCGGCCGTAGGTGTGGGTTGACCGGCATCACTCTGGCCTTTCCGGGGGTGAGGGTGGGGTGGCACCGGCAGCGGGCCTGGATGGACGTCTTCTCGTCGGCGCTGATCAGGTACTCGTCGTGGCCGAGCGGTTCGCCCTGCCAGGTGCGGGCGTACAGGTCCAGGACGCGGGCGGCCCCGCCACCCGCGCACGGTGTCCACGTGCGGGCCGGTCTCGTGGGCGGTGCGCGCGTCGGAGCGTCCGCGCGCGGCGTGCAGCACGACCTGCGCGCTCATCCGGGCCTGGTGGGGAGTCCCATGACCCCAGGCCGCCTTCTTCGGCCGGTGGCGCTCGGATGCGGTCGGGACGATCGGGCCTGCGGCGGCAACGGGCATGCAGACAAGCCGATCAGAGAAGCGGCTCCTGCCGGCGGGAGTCTGCCGCACCACCCGGCACGGCGACCGGGCAGGATGGGCCGAATGCGCGCCGTCCGGATTCGGCCTGGTCCCCCTCCACCCAAGAACCGCCCGGCGATCGAGCAGGCATGGGGCCCCTGCAAGGACGACCACCGGTCATGTGTGCTCTGGGCTGCTGATTGTGCCGAGCATGTACTCGCCTCATTCTCAGGGCTCGCTCGGTACCAACGGGCCGGCAGCGGGGTTCCCCTCCGCCGCCGGCTCGGCGTAGGACGGCAGTTCGCGCATCCGGCGCAGCGGCGACAGGAAAACGGGCAGGAAGGTGAGCGACCGGCCGACCGCCCCGGCCAGCAGCGTGCCGCGGACGCCGATCGTCGAGCCGAGCAGACCGCCGAGCAGCGCCCCGAAGGGCATCGCGCCCCAGACCAGGAAGCGCATCGTCGCGTTCATCCGGCCGAGCAGCCCGGGCGGGCACAGCGCCTGCCGGAAGCTGACCTGGTTGATGTTGTAGACCACGATGCCCATCCACATCGCGATCTGCGCGACCGCAAGCAGCCCCACCGTCCAGTCGCGCTGCACGAACGGGGTGACCAGCGCGCAGGGTCCGGCGACCGCGCTCGCGATCCAGATGGCCGGGCCCTGGCCGACCTTCGCCGCGAACCGTCCGGCCACCAGTGCGCCAATCAGGCCACCCACCGCCGCGGTCGAGGTGAGCAGGCCGATGACGCCCGGCGAGAGCCGCAGTTGGCGGGCGAGCAGCACGTAGAAGACGGTGGAGATCACCGTACCGAAGAGGTTGGCCGAGCTGGTGCACATGGCGATGGCGCGGAGTATCCGGTTGCCGAGCACGAACCGCAGACCGTCGCGGATCTCCCGAAGCAGGTTGGGGTCGGGGCTGCGCTCGGGGCGCGGCGGCCTGACCTCGATCCGCGTCACCCACGCGGCCGACCACAGGAAGCTCACCGCGTCGACGATCACCGCGTAGGGCGCGGTGAGCGCCTGGATCAGTGCGCCGCCGAGGCTCGGACCCGCGATCTGGCTGACCGACTCGCTGGCCTGGAGCTTCGCGTTGCCCTCGACCAGCAGCTCCCGGTCGATCAGCTGGGGCAGGTAAGACTGGTAGGCCACGTCGAAGAAGACCGTGCTCACCCCGGTGACGAGCGCGACCACGTACAACTGTTCGATCGTCAGCACACCGAGGAGCTGAGCCATCGGGACCCAGACCAACAGGGCGGCCCGAACAAGGTCGTTGACGATCAGCACCCGACGGAAGCGCATCCGCTCCACCCACGCGCCGGCCGGCAAGCCCACTGCCACGAACGCCGCGGTCTCGCACGCCGTCAGCACCCCGACCTGCCAGGTGCTGGCATGCAGCACCAGGATGGCGACGAGAGGAAGGGCCAACTGGCTCACCGTTGTCCCGAACTGACTGACCGTCTCACCGGCCCACAGCCGGCGGAAGTCGGCGTGCCGCCACAGTCCGCCGCAGTCGGCCGGTCGGTCGGGCGAGGGCTCGGGAGCAGTCATGGGGGCCACCATGGAAGAGCGATTGGGTTTTGTCAATCACTCATCCTCCCGGCCCTTCAGTAGACTGCCGACCATGACCGAACGCCGGCCGGCGAGCGACGCGGAGGCGAAGGCGCTCGCCTCCGCGCTCCGCCTGCGCATCCTGCGGATTTGCCTCGGCGAGGCGCACACCAACAAGGAGATCGCGGCGATCCTCGGCCGCGATCCCGCCAGCGTGCTGCACCACACCAGGACACTGGTGCGCACCGGTTTTCTGGAGGCCCAGGAGGAGCAACGCGGCGCGCGTGGCGCACGGGAGATTCCCTATCTGGCGACGCGGAAGTCCTGGCAGCTCGATGCGGCCGCGCAGGACCGGTCGATGCTCGACGCGTTCCTGGAGGAGCTGGCCCTGGCCCCCGCGGCCGAGGTCGACAGCACCCGGCTCGGGCTGCGCCTGCCGCCGGCGGAGATGGAGGAGTTCCAGACCCGGCTCCACGCCCTGCTCGAGGAGTTCGCCGCTCGCCCGGACGACCCGGCCGCGCCCGCCTGGTCGCTCTTCATGGTGGTGCACCCCGACCCGAACCGGCCCTGACGATCCGACCACCGGTGGCGGGGACGCTCCGGGTGGTAACGGTCCGGCGTTCGCCGGTACACGGGAAGGCGATCGGGCCGAAGGTCAACGAGCCCTGGACAGAGGAGAGTTCGAGACCGACTTGGCCACCCCAGGACCGGCCGTCCACGCCGATGGCCGCCCCGGCACCGGTGGTCGGATCGGTGGCGGTGGTCGGATCGGTGGCGCTGAACTGCTGGGCGACGGCGAACACCGCGGGGGTGGAACCGGTGGTGACCGCCACGGCCGTGACGGCGGGACCCGCAACCACCGGCGCGGCCGGACGCCCGGCGCGGCGGTTTCCGGGCGTGGTGTGCTTCGCGGTGGATGCGCGCGGATGTGGAACGCCCTCCATGACGGGCGGGGCCGCCGAACACTCGACGAGTCGGCGGGATGCCCTGGAATAGCGGGCGGGCCGCTGCGGTTGTCGCGGGCACATGGCCTGAACCGCCGCCTCGGAAGGGCAGGAATCACGACATGAGCAGCACGGTCGAGCTGACCAAGGAGAACTTCGACGAGATCGTCCCCGGCCAGGATGGCAAGGACTTCGTCTTCATCGACTTCTGGGCCGGCTGGTGCGGCCCGTGCCGGCAGTTCGCCCCGGTGTACGAGAAGGCGGCGGACCGCCACCCCGACTTGGTCTTCGCGAAGGTGGACACCGAGGCGCAGCAGGAGCTGGCCTCCGCCTTCGGCATCCAGTCGATCCCGACGCTGGCGATCATCCGCGAGGGCGTCCTCGTCTTCTCGCAGGCGGGCGCACTGCCGGAGGCTGTCTTCGAGGACCTGATCGGCCAGGCCCGCAAGCTGGACATGGCCGAGGTGAAGCGCAAGGTGGCGGCGGAGCAGGACGGCCACCCGGTCTGACGGTCCCGCGACGGTGGCCCCGGGGCGGGCAGTTCCCCGGGCCCACCGGCTCGTGCGGTGACGCGGTGCGGTGCGAGGTGCCGGAACGCGGCAACGGTGGGCGTCGCCCCGGCAGGTCCCGGGCCGGGACGGGCAGGCCCTCAGGGTTCACTCATCGGTCCTCGGTCTCATTTCTCGGTCCGCACTCCTCGCTCCAGGCCGTCAGCCGGGCGGCGAGGGCCCGTACCTCCGCGCGCAGCGCATCCGGACGGCGGACGGTGAACGGCCAGCCGAGGCCGGCCAGCATCACCGCCACGCCGTCGAGGTTCTGGGCCCGGGCGCGCAGCAGGACCCGCCCGCCCCCGGTCGGGGTGAGCGTCCCGGCGGCGGGCGGGATGCGGTGCCGGGCCTCGGCGAGGGTGGTCGTGAGGACCACCTCCACCTCGTGCGTCCACGGCACCGAGGCCAGCGACTCCACCACCCGCTGGACCGGGTCGAAGCCCTCCGGCGCCTCGAAGCCGGCCTCACGCGGCTCGGCGGCCTCGATCCGGTCCAGCCGGAAGGTGCGCAGTTCGCCGCTGCGGTGGTCGAGGCCGGTGGTGTACCAGCGCCCCGAGTGAAAGACCAGGCCGTACGGGTCGAACTCGCGCTCGCTCGGCTCGCCCGTACGGTCCCGGTACGCCAGCGCGACCCGGCGCCGCCGCCGGGCCGCCTCGGCCAGCGTGAACAGGGCCGCGGCGGCCGGGCTGGGACCGGCGGCGGGCGCCGAGGTCAGCCCCAGCGTCTGCTCCACCGCCGCGACCCGCTCGCGCAGCTGCGCCGGCAGCACCCGCCGGATCTTGGCGAGCGCCGTCTCGGCGGCCTGCTCCCCCACCGAGAGCCCGGAGCTTCGCCCGGCCAGCAGCCCGAGGACCACCGAGGCCGCTTCGTCCCCGGTCAGCATCAGCGGCGGCAGGCGGTAGCCGGGCAGCAGCCGGTAGCCGCCGTAGCGGCCGCGGTCGGCCCGTACCGGGATGCCGAGGTCCACCAGCCGGGCTGCGTAGCGGCGGACGGTGCGTTCGTCCACCGCCAGCCGCTCGGCCAGCTCGGCGCCGGTCAGCCCGGGTCGGGCCTGAAGCAGCTCCAGCAGGGCGAGGACGCGGCTGACCGGATGATCCATCGGCTCACCGTTCTCCGTTCGGGTCGTCGGGGTCGGGCGGGGCCGTCCCGGTTGACCGGATTCGATCAGAAGTGACCAGAGGTGAGCGAGGCTTATCCGGGCGGGTCCTGTCCGGATTCGATCCTAGAGTCATGGACGACAGCAGTCCTGCGGTGAGCGGTCCGCGGCGAGCAGTCCCGGCACGGTGCGCGCGAGCGGGTTCGTGGCGAGTGGTTCGCGGCGAGTGGTTCGCGGCGAGCGGCCCCGGGGCGGACCGCGAAGAGCCGTCCTGAGAAGGAGCGATCCCCGATGAGCACATTCGTACTGGTCCCCGGCTTCTGGCTCGGCGCCTGGGCATGGGACGCGGTGGCCGAGCCGCTGCGCGCGGCCGGGCACACCGTCCACCCGGTGAGCCTCACCGGCGTCGCCGAGCGCGTCGGCGAGGGCGGGCCCGAGGTCGGGCTGGAGACCCATATCGCCGATCTGACCGGCCTGTTGACCCGCGAGGATCTGTGGGATGTGGTGCTGGTCGGACACAGCGGCGGGGGTGCCCCGGTCACCGGCGCGGCCGACCGGTTGCCCGAGCGCATCCGGCGCGTCGTCTACCTCGACAGCGGCCCGCTGCTCGACGGCGCCTCCCTGGGCGACGTCTGGCAGCCCGACCACCGGGCCCGCGCCGAGGCGTCCCTCGTCGACGGCTGGCGCCACCCGATGCCGTCCTGGGCGGAGTTGGCGGCCTCCGGTTCGAGTCTCACCGGTCTGGACGAGGCCACCCTCGCCCGCATTCGCGAACGGGCCACCGACGAACCCGCCGGCGCGTTCACCGAGCCGCTGCGACTGACCGGCGGAGGGGATCGGCTGCCGAAGGCCCTGGTCTCCTGCTCCTTCCCGCTGGAGCAGGTCCGCTCCATGATCGCCTCCGGCCACCCGTACTTCACCGCGCTCGGCGGCCCCGAGTGGGAGCTGCGTGAACTGCCGACCGGGCACTGGCCGATGTTCTCCCGCCCGGCGGACACGGCCGCGGTGCTGGCGGAGCTCGCGGAGGTGGCGGGGCCGGCGGTGAGCTGAGCGGGCCGACGCGCCGGTCGGTGTGCGGGGCCCTGCGTTCGTCCGCGTGTTCGCCTGCGCGGACCGCCCCCGGCATCGCAGGATGGGCACGGCGTCGGCACCCGGCACGGCGCCGACCGGTCACCGAGAGTCGAGCCGGCCGGGAGTGAGGGTGAGCCCGCGATGAACCAGATCCCGACCAGTACGACCGTCCCCGAGGCCGTGCCGGAGTTCCGGCGGGTCACCACCGCCGTGGTGACCGGCGGCAGCGCCGATGCCCCGTACCACGTGGAGGTGAAGGCGGGCACGCACCTGCTGACCGCCGACGAACCGGTGCGCCGAGGCGGTTCGGACAGCGGGCCGGAGCCGTTCGCGCTGCTGCTCGCCTCACTCGGCTCCTGCACCGCGATCACCCTGCGGATGTACGCGGAGCGCAAGGAGTGGCCGTTGGAGGCCGTCCGGGTCAGGCTCGGATACGAGACGGACGGGCGCACCGGCCGGGTCTCGCGCCGGGTCGCGTTCACCGGCGCACTCGACGACGCCCAGCGCGCCCGACTGCTCGACATCTGCGAGCGCACACCCGTCACCCTCGCCCTGCGGGCCGGGGTGGCCATCGAGACCACGGAGGACCGCGCATGACGACCACACCCGAGGAGTACGACGTCATCGTGGTGGGCGCGGGCCCCCCCGGTGAGAACGTGGCCGGTCGGACCGCCGCCGCCGGGCTCCGCACGGTGATCGTGGAGAGCGAGCTGGTCGGCGGCGAGTGCTCGTACTGGGCCTGTATGCCGAGCAAGGCGCTGCTGCGCCCGGTGGCCGCGCTGGCCGAGGCCCGTGCGGTGGCCGGTTCGCGGGAGGCCGTCGGTCCCCGCGCGCTGGACGCGGCGGCCGTGCTGGCCAGGCGCGACTCCTTCACCTCACACTGGCAGGACGACGGCCAGGTGCGGTGGCTCCGCGACAACGGCATCGAGCTGGCACGCGGCCACGGCCGGCTGGCCGGCGAGCGGGCCGTCACCGTCGAGGCGGACGACGGCAGCGAGCGGCTGCTCACCGCCCGGCACGCCGTCGCGATCTGTACCGGCAGCCGGCCGGTGCTGCCGCAGAACGTTCCCGGGCTGCACGAGGCCCGGCCGTGGACCAACCGGGAGGCGACCGCCTCGCCCACCGTGCCGGCCCGGCTGGCGGTGGTCGGCGGCGGGGTGGTCGGGGTGGAGATGGCCACCGCCTGGCGGGCGCTCGGCTCCGAGGTCGTGCTGCTGGTGCGCGGCGGCGGCCTGCTGCCCCGGATGGAGCCCTTCGCCGGCGAGCTGGTGGCGGAGGGTCTGCGGGCGGCCGGAGTGGACGTCCGGTTCGGGACGGAGGTCGCCTCGCTGGAGCGTGCGGAGGGCCCCGGGCCCGTCACGCTGGTCCTCGGTGACGGCGAGCGACTGACCGCCGACGAGGTCCTGTACGCCACCGGCCGCGCACCGCGCACCGCCGATGTCGGGCTGGAGCAGGTCGGGCTGAAGCCCGGCAGCTGGCTGGACGTGGACGACAGCTGCACCGTGCTCGGCGTCGCCGACGACTGGCTGTACGCGGTCGGGGACGTCAACCACCGTGCGCTGCTCACCCATCAGGGCAAGTACCAGGCGCGCATCGCGGGCGCGGCGATCGTGGCCCGCGTCGAAGGGCGTGCACTGGACACCTCGCGTTGGGGCGCGCACGCCGCTTCGGCCGACAGCGCCGGGGCGCCACAGGTCGTCTTCACCCATCCGGAGGTCGCGTCCGTCGGCCTGACGCTGGCCGCCGCCGAGCAGGCGGGCCTGCGGGTCAAGACGGTCGACCACGACCTCGGCGCGGTCGCCGGCGCCTCGCTGTACGGCGACGACTACCGGGGCAAGGCCAGGGTCCTCTTCGACCTCGACCGGGAGGTGCTGGTCGGTGCCTCCTTCGTCGGCCCCGGGGTCGCCGAGCTGCTGCACTCGGCGACGGTCGCGGTGGTCGGCGAGGTGCCGATCGACCGGCTCTGGCACGCGGTGCCCGCGTATCCGACGATCAGCGAGGTGTGGCTGCGGCTGCTGGAGGACTGCCGGGGCTGAGGCGCGGGCCGCCCCGGCACGACTCCGGTCGGGCCGGGGCCTGCGGCCGGGCCGCGTCGGTGGGGCGGTCGGGAGGGCGCGGTCCTCCCGACGGCATGGCGAGATGTGGCCGAGGATCTCCGGCGGGACACTGGCCGATAAGGGGGTGTCCCGGTGGGGGCCGTTTCGCCGACCAGGTGGTGTGTGGAATGACCGAGGTCCTGTTGGCCGTCGGAACCGAGAAAGGCCTCTTTCTCGGCCGCAGCCGCGACCGGCTGAACTGGGAGTTCAGCGGGCCGCACTTCCGAATGAACGCGATCTACTCCGTTTCCGTCGACCGCCGGGACGGCCGGGTCAGACTGCTGGTCGGTGCCGACAGCAGCCACTGGGGCCCGTCGGTCTGGCGCTCGGACGACCTCGGCACGAGCTGGTTCGAGCCGCCGAAGCCCGCGATCCGCTTCCCCGAGCACACCGGCGCCTCGCTCACCCGGGTCTGGCAGCTCCAGCCGGCCGGAGCCGAGGCACCCGGCGTGGTCTACGCGGGCACCGAACCCGCCGCGCTGTTCCGCTCCGAGGACGGCGGTGAGAGCTTCGAACTGGTCGAATCACTCTGGTCCCACCCGCAGCGGGCCCAGTGGGGCGCCGGCTACGGCGGTCAGGGCCTGCACACCGTCCTCACCGACCCGCGCGACCCCGAACGGCTGCTGGTCGCCGTCTCCAGCGGGGGCGTCTACCGCAGCAAGGACGGCGGCGACAGCTGGCAGCCGTCCAACACCGGCCTGCGCGCCGAGTTCTTCCCCGAGGAGAGCCAGTACCCCGAGTTCGGCCAGTGCGTGCACAAGATCGCCCGGGACGCCGTCACCCCCGACCGCCTCTACCTGCAGAACCACGGCGGCGTCTACCGCAGCGACGACGCGGGTGCGAACTGGCGGTTCATCGCCGACGGCCTGCCCGCCAACTTCGGCTTCGCCGTCGCCGCCCACCCGCGCCGCGCCGACACCGCGTACCTGTTCCCGCTCGGCGGCGCCGACGACCGGATCCCGCCCGGCCGCCGCTGCCGCGTCTTCCGCACCGAGGACGGCGGCGGCAGCTGGCAGTCCCTCGCCAACGGCCTGCCCGGCGAGGACCACTACGGCATCGTCCTGCGCGACGCCCTGCGCACCGACGACGCCGAACCGGCAGGCATCTACTTCGGCAACCGCACCGGCGATGTCTACGGCAGCCACGACGAGGGCGAGAACTGGTCGCTGCTCGTCTCCCACCTGCCGGACGTGCTCTGCGTACGGGCCGCGGTGGTCGCGGGCTGAGGACGGCGGAGCCGCGGTGGTGACGGAGGTCGATCCGGGGTGTCAGGCCCGGGTGGGCAGAACGCGCTTCCCACTTCTCGCGGGTCCTTGCGAGGATCCTCGGTGTGGCCCAGTTCTCCGTAGACCGCGACAGCGGTGACCATCCTTTCTCCGAGATCGGCGACCCCGTCCTGGCCGTCGCCGACAAGCGGCGTGGCCTGCTTGCGGTGGCGGGCGCGCACGAGTACGACGAAGCGAAGACGATCGGCGTCTTCAGCGTCACCGACCGCGCTCGCCGCCGCTGGCTCCTGCGCTCCGACTTCCCTGTGCACGCGATGGCTTTCCACCCGTCCCTTTCCCTGCTCGCTGTGGGGTCCGGCGAGTACGACGGTGGCTACCACTTCGAGGGGGAGCTCCTTCTCGTCCACCTGGAGACCGGCACCGTGCTGTCGCTGATCGAGCACGACTTCGGCCGGCAGGTCCTCGGGCTGGAATGGCTGAACGACCGGGACCTTCGCGTCCTGATGGCGCCTCCCGACGACTGGGAGGACGAAGAAGCCCACGTGGAAGGCCACGTCGCCGTGGTGAGCCGCGTCGACTGGACCGCTGTCGGCGCCAAGTCCCTCACTGGCCGGGACCTGGCAGGCCCGCGGGTGCCGGTGCCCCGCCCGGACGGCCGTACGGCTGCCCGGCACGTGGTCGCCGGGCTGATGTCGCCGCAGAAGCGGCGACATCACGCGATCTGAGCGGGAGCACCGTTCCAGTGGGCTCGAATACGCTCAACAGCCGGGCGCCGCAAGCGGCTCAGGTGTCGTACTCGCCGTCCCACGGGGCGTGGAAGCCGAGGCCGTCCGGGTAGAGCTCCGCCCAGTCGCCCTCGGCTTCGCCCTCGCTGTCGCCCGCGCCGTGCTGTTCCACGACCAGGCCGAAGAGGCACCCCTCCTCGTGCACGGCGAAGGGCGCGATCGCGATGTCGCCGTACGTGCGATCCGGCAGTTCGTCCAGCCACTGGTCCAGCAGCTCGCAAGCGACGTCGATCACCTGCCGCTCGCCGTCCGCCGTCGTGCCCGTGCACCGTATCCGGGAGCCCAGGTGCTGCCCGGCCTCGTCGAACCGGTGCAGCACGGCGAACCAGCGCTTGTTCTCCGGCCAGTCCTTGCCGGACCACCCTTCGGGGAAGGCGGCCGTGACCGAACCGAAGAACTGCCCGCCCAGGCAGTGGCCGATGGTACTGGTCCGGTAGTCGGGCTCGCACTTGACCGGGATCACGGAAGGGACGCTCATGGCACGAAGCTATGAGGCCCCTCTGACAATCGGGCCGTGCCCTGCCCTGTTCAGCGCAGGGTGCGGAAGAACGTCCGGATGTCGGCGACGAGCAGGTCCGGAGCCTGGAGGGAGGCGAAGTGGCCGCCGGTGTCGTACGCGGACCAGTGAGTGATGGTGTTCGACAGCTCCGCCAGGCCCCGGACGGCCCGGTCACCGAGAAACGTCGCCACCCCGGTCGGCACGCCGGACGGTGCCGACCGGCCCCAGCCGTCGGCGGCGATCTCCCGGTAGAGACGGGCGGCGGAGCCTGCGGTGCCGGTGACCCAGAAGGCGGTCACATTGGTCAGCACGGCGTCGCGGGCGGGCAGCGGCTGTCGGGTCGCGGTCGGGTCGTGGTCGACGAACCATTCGAGGTTCCAGGCCAGTTGGCCGACAGGTGAGTCGTTCAGCGCGTAGGCCACGGTCTGCGGGCGGGTGCCCATCTGGGTGGCGTAGCCGGAGTGGGCGTACCACCACCGCTGGTTACGCCGCGCCTGCTCGCGCTCGTCGTCGGTGAGCAGGTCGAGTTCGGCCGGGTCCACCGGAGACGCGGCGTTGGGCGGCCCGTTGAGGTGGACGCCGAGGACGTTCTCCGGCGCGAGGCGGGCGAGTTCGGGCGAGACGATGGCGCCGAAGTCGCCGCCCTGGGCACCGTAGCGGTCGTAGCCGAGGCGGCTCATCAGCTCCGCCCAGGCGCGGGCGATCCGCCGGGTGCCCCAGCCGGTCTCCCCGGTCGGCCCGGAGTAGGCGAAGCCGGGGAGCGACGGCGCCACGACGTGGAAGGCGTCCGCCGGATCCCCGCCGTGCGCCCGGGGGTCCGTGAGCGGGCCGATGATGCCGGCGAAGTCGTGCACGGTGCTCGGCCAGCCGTGCGTGATGATCAGCGGCGTCGCCTTCGGCTCCGGCGAACGGACGTGCAGGAAGTGCACGTTCTGGCCGTCGATGCCGGTGGTGAACTGCGGGAACGCGTTGAGCCTGGCCTCGTGCACCCGCCAGTCGTAACCGTCCGCCCAGTACCCGGCGAGTTCCCTCAGATACGGCAGCGCGACGCCGTAGTCCCAGCCCACGCCGGGCAGTTCGTCCGGCCAGCGGGTACGGGCGAGGCGCAGACGCAGCTCGTCGAGCTCGGCCTGCGGGACGTCGATCCGGAAGGGGGTGATGTGCATGCGGCCACCGTAGGGATCATGTAGGTCGGCCGGTGACCGCCATACGGGCCGGCCCGGGCCGGTCAGGTCTTCCCCGGGTGCCGGGTGCCGGGTGCCGGGTGCCGGGTGCCGGGCGAGGCCGGCCCGCCTTACCAGGTGGCGACCTCGGGACGGATCCGGGGCAGTGCCCGGGGCTCCAGGGCACCGCTCACCAGATCAGCCAGAAACTGAACCGCCCCACCGGTGTAGTGCCACCATGCGGAGCTCCTTGAGGCGACGGTGACCGTCCACTCCTGCGGGCCGGCCGGGCTGGTGGTCCACGAGAAGAAGTCCCCCTGGTTCGACCCGGCCCAGGGAAGCAAGCCGCCCGGAGCGGGATACGGGTGAAGCGGGACGGCCAGGTCGGCCTCCTCGCATCACTCCGTGATGATCTCCAGGCTTTCCCGCGCCCCCTGCACCCAGGTGCCCTCGAAGCCGGGCGCCGGCCCGCCGAAGCCGAGGAAATCGCTGAGCACAAAGGGCGGATAGAGCTCGCAAAGGAGCTTGTAGTCGGTCGGCAGGGCCGTTCCGAGCTCCGTCTCCAGTGCGGACCAGTTGACGTCTTTGCGACCCGGCAGGCGCAGGGCGGTCAGACCCGGCACCACGCGCTCCAGCTCCGCGACGGCTTCCTCGGGGTCGGTCAGACGGCGGACTGGTGACTGGGTACCGGCGAGACCGTCCATCGGCTCAGATTGCCAGAACGGCACCCCATGTACCCCAAGCCTCAGATCCGCTCCAGCAGGGTCCGGAGGATCTCCTCGGCGTGCGTCCAGAGCAGGGCGCCGCCGGCCCCGGGGACGGTGTGGCGGGTGGCCGTCGGGAGGCGGGACGACAGGGTGGCGCCCTGGTCGGGTGAGTGGGTGGTGTCCAGCTCGCCGTACCAGACGTCGACCGGGACGGTGACGGCGGAGAAGTCGATGCCCCAGCGGCCCATGGCGAGGGCGGTGTCGCGGGCGTAGCCGGCCGGGCCCTGGGCGAAGGCGGTGTCGAGGGCTCGGCGGTACGCGGCGGCGAAGGCGGGTGACCGGTAGACGGCCAGGTCCGGGGCCGGGCTGCCCGCCATCACCATGTCCCACATCGCCTGCGGGGTGAACCCGGCGAACAGTTCCTCGGCGGCCTGCGGGTCGGCCACGGCGAGGTCGATCAGTCGGCGCAGCTCGGCGGGGAACGGGTCGGCGGGGAACGGGTCCGCGGGAAGCGGCTCGGCGCGAGGCGGTTCGGCGCGAGGCGGTTCGGCGGCGCGGCTAGGGCGCGTATTCGGTCGTGATCAATCTGTGTGATTCACCTTCGCGGCGGGTCCTGATCCGGTAGACCGTGGTGTGTGACGCGAGCGCAACTG
>NZ_JBIVMI010000054.1:0-21396 GCF_044753005.1 Kitasatospora sp. NPDC088548 | reverse complement strand
CTCCCTCAAACCCGAAAGATCATCGCGTCCAACAGCCACGGCCCTCGCAACTCCCACAGATCGCGGGTGTTGCGAGGACCGTTAGAACCCAAGGTGCGGAGGCGGGGCCCCTTCGCTTCTTCTAGCCCCAGGTGATCAGGCGCTTGGGGCGCTCCAGCAGTGCGGCCACGTCGGCCAGCACCCTGGAGCCGAGCTCCCCGTCCACCAGGCGGTGGTCGAAGGAGAGGGCCAGGGTGGTGACCTGACGCGGGACCACCTTGCCCTTGTGCACCCACGGCAGTTCCCGGACCGCCCCGAAGGCGAGGATGGCCGCCTCCCCCGGGTTGAGGATCGGGGTACCGGTGTCGACGCCGAAGACGCCGACGTTGGTGATGGTGACCGTGCCGCCCTGCATGTCGGCCGGCGAGGTCTTGCCCTGGCGGGCGGTGTCGATCAGCTCGCCGAGCGCCGCCGCCAGGCCCGAGAGGGTCTTGGCACCGGCGTCCTTGATGTTGGGGACGATCAGGCCGCGCGGGGTGGCCGCGGCGATGCCGAGGTTCACCTGGCCCTTGATCACGATCTCCTGGGCGGCCTCGTCCCACTGGGCGTTGATCTCGGGGTGCCGCTTGATCGCGGTCAGCAGCGCCTTGGCGACCAGCAGCAGCGGGCTGACCCGGATGTCCCGGCCCAGTTCGCCGCTCTCCTTGAGCCGCCGGACGAACCTCATCGTGCGGGTGACGTCGACCTGGACGAACTCGGTGACGTGCGGGGCGGTGAAGGCCGAGCTCACCATCGCCTGCGCGGTCGCCTTGCGGACGCCCTTGATCGGCACCCGGACGTCGCCCGAGCCGGACACGGACACCGGCTCGGCGGCGGCCACCGGGGCCGGCGCCTCGGCCGCTGCCGCCACCGCGGCGGCGGCCGACGCGTGGGCGTGCACGTCCTCGCGGGTGATCACACCGTCCGGACCGGTCGGGGTGACCGCGCGCAGGTCGATGCCGAGGTCCTTGGCGAGCTTGCGCACCGGCGGCTTGGCCAGCGGCCGGTCACCGGAGGGCTGCTCCGGCACCACCGGAACGGGCACGGGCACGGACACGGGCACGACGACCGCGGGAACCGGAACAGGAGCCGGGGCGATCACGGTGGTGGTGGTCGTCCGGCGGGCCCGGCGCTGACTGCCACCGGTCCGCGGGCCGTACCCGACCAGCACCTCACGCCGCTCCGGCTCCGCCTCGGCCGGTGCCGGTGCCGGCGCGGGGGCCGCGGGTGCGGCGGCGACGGCCGGTGCGGCGGCCCCGGCCTCACCGGCGACCGCGACCGAGATGATCACGGTGCCGACATCGACCGTCGCGCCCTCCGGGAAGAACAGCTGCTCGACGACCCCGTTGAAGGGGATCGGCAGCTCCACGGCGGCCTTGGCGGTCTCCACCTCGCAGACGACCTGGCCGTCCGTCACGGTGTCGCCGGGCTTGACGTACCAGCTGAGGATCTCGGCCTCGGTGAGGCCCTCGCCGACGTCGGGCATTCTGAACTCGCGGAGCGAGCGAACTTCGGTGGTCATCTTCGCTCCCCGGTTCAGTACGCGAGCGCGCGGTCGACGGCGTCGAGCACGCGGTCCAGGTCGGGCAGGAAGGCTTCCTCGACCCGGGACGGCGGATACGGCGCGTAGTAGCCGCCGACCCGCAGGATCGGCGCCTCCAGGTGGTAGAAGCAGCGCTCGGTGAGCCGGGCGGCCAGCTCGGCGCCCATGCCCAGGAAGACCGGCGCCTCGTGCACCACGATGCCGCGCCCGGTGCGCCTGACCGACTCCTCCAGGGCGGCGAAGTCCACCGGGGAGAGCGAGCGCAGGTCGACGACCTCCAGTCGGCGGCCGTCCTCCTCGGCGGCCGCGGCGGCCTCCAGGCAGACCTTGACCATCGGCCCGTACGCGATCAGCGTGGCATCGGTACCGGGACGGACGATCCGGGCGTCGTGCAGCGCCAGGTCGGCGGCGGCGCCGACCTCGCCCTTGTCCCAGTACCGGCGCTTGGGCTCCAGGAAGACCACCGGGTCGTCCGAGGCGATGGCCTGGCGCAGCATCCAGTGCGCGTCGTGCGCGCTGGACGGGGTGACCACGCGCAGGCCGGCGGTGTGCGCGAAGTACGCCTCGTGCGACTCGCTGTGGTGCTCGACCGCGCCGATGCCGCCCGCGTACGGGATGCGGATGGTGACCGGGAGCTTCACGTGCCCGAGCGCCCGGGCGTGCATCTTGGCCAGCTGGGAGACGATCTGGTCGAAGGCCGGGTAGACGAAGCCGTCGAACTGGATCTCCACCACCGGGCGGTAGCCGCGCAGCGCCAGGCCGATCGCGGTGCCGACGATGCCGGACTCGGCGAGCGGGGTGTCGATCACCCGGCTCTCCCCGAAGTCCTTCTGCAGACCGTCGGTGATCCGGAAGACGCCGCCGAGCTTGCCGATGTCCTCGCCCATCAGAAGGGTCTTCGGGTCGTCCTCCAGCGACTTGCGCAGCGCCCCGTTGAGCGCCTTGGCGATGCTGAGCTGACCGGCCATCAGAGGTTCTCCCCCGCCTCGAAGGAGGCCGCGTACGCCACGTACTCGGCCCGTTCCTCATCGACCAGCGCATGCGGCTCGGCGTAGACGTGGTCGAAGATCAGGGTCGGGTCCGGGTCCGGCATACCGCGCACACCCTCGCGCACCCGCAGCCCCAGCTGCTCGCTCTCCGCCTCGACGGAGGCGAAGAACTCCTCGTCGGCCAGGCCCGCGCGGTCCAGGTGGGCCCGGAGCCGGGTGATCGGGTCCTTGGCCTTCCAGGCCTCGGTCTCCTCGGTGGGCCGGTAGCGGGTGGGGTCGTCGGAGGTGGTGTGCGCGCCCATCCGGTAGGTGAACGCCTCGATCAGCACCGGGCCGTTGCCGCTGCGCGCGTGGTCCAGCGCCCAGCGGGTCACGGCGAGGCAGGCCAGCACGTCGTTGCCGTCCACCCGGACGCCCGGGAAGCCGAAGCCGGAGGCGCGGCGGTACAGCGGGATCTTGGTCTGGGTGGTGGTGGGCTCGGAGATCGCCCACTGGTTGTTCTGGCAGAAGAACACCACCGGGGCGTTGTAGACCGAGGCGAAGGTGAAGGCCTCGTTGACGTCGCCCTGGCTGGAGGCGCCGTCGCCGAAGTACGCGATCACCGCGTCGTCGGTGCCGTCCTTGGTGATGCCCATCGCGTAGCCGGTGGCGTGCAGGGCCTGCGCGCCGATCACGATGGTGTACAGGTGGAAGTTCTTCTCGTTCGGGTCCCAGCCGCCGTGGTTCACGCCGCGGAACATGCCGAGCAGGTTCAGCGGGTCGACGTCGCGGCACCAGGCCACGCCGTGCTCGCGGTAGGTGGGGAAGGCGTAGTCGCCGGTGCGCATGGCCCGGCCGGAGCCGACCTGCGCGGCCTCCTGGCCGAGCAGCGAGGCCCACAGGCCGAGCTCGCCCTGGCGCTGCAGCGCGGTGGCCTCGGCGTCGAACCGGCGCACCAGCACCAGGTCGCGGTAGAGGGCGCGCAGCTCCTCCGGGGTGGTGGTGAGCGGGTAGTCCGGGTGCTCGATCCGCTCGCCCTCCGGGGTGAGCAGCTGTACGAGCTCCGGCTGGCCGTCCGTGCCCGTGGCGCGGAGGGTGTCAGGAACGCCGGGGGCCGCCTTCTTGCGAGCCCTCGCCGTGCTTTTGACGGTCACGTTCACTCCTCGGTCTGTCCGGCCGCCCGGGGTCGCCGGTGACCGGTCCGGTCACCGCCTCGCGGGGCGCGCGTGGGTGTGCGCACCGGCTGCAAGGCAGGTGGTGTTCCTGTTCCGACGGCGTCCCTCACGAGAACGTTACCCAGCGACAGCCCTTGGCGCGCTTGCGCTAGGACGTCCTAGTTGTTGGGCTTCCACAGCTGTCAAGGGTGCCGCGCACAGCTCGCCGTCGGATTGGTGGGGGTGGACGGACGGATGTGGCGCAGCTCTCAATTCGGTCGCCTTCAGGACACCAGCGCACGTTATCCGGGCGGAGCCCTGTACGTAAGGGGGTTACCGGCATCGATTTCGACCGCTCTGGCCTGATAACGATCCCGCGCCGGTTTGGACGGCAGGTCTTTCACAGGGTGATATGGGAGGCTTTGCACGTGACTGACAACGGACAAATCAGGGTATTCCTGCTCGACGACCACGAGGTGGTCCGGCGGGGCGTCCACGATCTCCTCTCGGTCGAGGACGACATCGAGGTGGTCGGTGAGGCCGGCACGGCGGCCGAGGCGCTGACCCGGATCCCGGCGGTCCACCCCGATGTCGCGGTGCTCGACGTCCGGCTGCCGGACGGCAACGGGGTCGAGGTCTGCCGCGAGATCCGCTCCCGGCTGCCGGAGATCAAGTGCCTGATGCTGACGTCGTTCTCGGACGACGAGGCGCTGTTCGACTCGATCATGGCGGGCGCCTCCGGGTACGTCCTGAAGGCGATCCGGGGCACCGACCTGATCGCCGCCGTCCGGGACGTGGCGGCCGGGAAGTCGCTGCTCGACCCGGTCGCCACCAGCCGGGTCCTGGCCCGCCTGCGCGACGGCGGCGAGAAGGAGGACGAGCGGCTGGCGCAGCTCACCAAGCAGGAGCGCCGGATCCTCGATCTGATCGGCGAGGGGATGACCAATCGCCAGATCGGCAACGAGCTGCATCTGGCCGAGAAGACGGTGAAGAACTACGTCTCCAGCCTGCTCGCCAAGATGGGCATGGAGCGGCGCACCCAGGCCGCCGCCTTCGTGGCCCGGCACCAGGCGGACCAGCAGCACTGATCCGATTCGGATACATAGCACTGATGGTTTGTCAAGGGCCCCCGCAAGGGGGCCCTAACCTCTGGCTGTGACTTTCAGCCAGACCCTCGCCTGCGCCCCGGCCCGCCCCGACCTCGCCGCACCGCCCATAGGGACCCTCAGCCCGCCCGTCCCCCACGCCGCCCTGGCCGAGGTCCTGCACCGCTACCGGGTGGGGCGGCTCCTGACCGCCGAGCCCGTCGCCGAGGGCCTGCTGAACCGGGGCTACCGGGTCACCACCGAGGCCGGGACGTACTTCCTGAAGTGCTACGTCGACGCCGCCACCGCCAACCGCCCGGCGATCACCGCGCACCACCGCGCGATGGCCGCGCTGCACGCCCTCGGGCTGCCGGTCGCTCCCCCGCTGGCCTGTGCCGAGCGGTCCGGGACGGTGGCCGCCTTCGGCGGCCGGCTGTTCGCGCTCTTCCCCTGGATCGATGGCCGACACCGGCACGGTACCGACCACACTCTCCCGCAGTGCGCCGCACTCGGCGCGCTCCTCGGCCGAGTGCACGGCGCACTGGACGATGTGTGCGCCCCCCTGAGCCAGCCCTCCGGCTACCGCAGCGCCGACCCGCTGGACAGCGCCCGGCTCGCCGCTGACCTGCGGCGGCGGGCCCGTGAGCACCACCCGTACGGCGAGCTGGACGCGCTGGTCGAACGGCGCCTCACCGAACGGCTGAACCTGCTCGCCGAGTACGCCCACCGCCGGCCCGCCCCCCAGGCCGCCCCGCCCACCGGCTGGACCCACGGCGACTTCCACGGGCTCAATCTGCTGCACAAGGACGGCCGGATCTCGGCGGTCCTGGACTGGGACAAGCTCGGCCCCCAGCCGCGCGCCGAGGAGGCCGTCCGCGCGGCCACCCTGCTCTTCAACGACCGGACCTCCGGGGTGCTCGACCTCGTCCGGGTCCGGCACTACTCACAGGCCTACCGGGCCACCGGGGCGGCCACCGCCGAGCACCTGGCGGCGGCGGTGCACCGGGTCTGGTGGGAGCGGCTGAACGACTTCTGGATGCTCCAGTGGCGCTACCAGCGGGCCGACCACCGGGCCGACCCGCTCTACCCCGCCTCGGCGGGCCAGCTGGCGTGGTGGTGCCAGGAGTACGAGCAGGTCCTGGACGCCTTCGCCAACTGACCCGGACGGCCGGGGCCCGGACAGCCAGGAAGCCCCGGGGGCGGGTCCGGAAGGTCCGGGCCCGCCCCCGGGGAGACCGGGGAGACCGGGGAGACCGGGGAGACCGGGGAGACCGGGGTCAGGGGCTCGGCGGCGCCGAGGCCCCCCCGGTGGCCGGCGCCGTCGGCTTGCCGCCCGAGGTCTGGGACGGCTGCGTGGACGGCGAAGGGCCGCCACCACTGGTCGGCGTACCGGTCGAGCTGGGCGTGGTGCTCGGCGACGGGGTGGACGTCGCCGACTTGGTGGTGGTGGGCGTGGGCGTCGGGGTCGGCGTGTGCTTGCCCGACGGCATGCTGGGCGCCTGGCTCATGTTGCCGCCGCCGCTGTTGTTGTTGTCGGTCGGCTGCTGCGGGCGCTTGGTGTTCTGGGCGGACGGGGCCGCGCTCGGGTTGGTGCCCGGCGTGGGGGTCACGGCTTCCGACGAACTGACCGCCGGGGCGGGCGTGGGAAGGTGCCCGTCCCGGTCCCCGGTGCCGCCGTTGCCGCCGCCGCTGAGCGCGAACGCGATGCCGACACTGGCCGCGACGACCACCGCCGCGGCGCCGGCCACCCAGCCCCACGGCCCGCGCCGCCGGCCGTGGCCGTGCCCGTCGTCGTCCCCGCCCGAACCGTCACCACCGTAGGAACCGCCGTAGGAACCGCCGACCGCCGGATAGGGCGACGCCGGGGTCTGCGGGCCGCCGGCCTGCTGGTACGGCAGCACCGCCGTCGGCTCACCGGGAGCGGCCGCGCCGTACGGCGCCGTGACGGCCGTCTCGCCGTCCGCGCCGACCATGGGGGTGGCCCCGCTGTGGCCCTGGCCGGCGGCCGCCAGCCCGGCGGCCGCGGCGCCGGCCGCCCAGGGGGCACCGGCCCCGTGCATCTCGCGCAGGGTGTGCTGGACGTGGGCGCGGAACTCGTCGGCGTCCTGGAACCGGTCGTCCGGGTTCTTGGCGAGCGAGCGCAGCACCATCGGGTCGAGCGCCACCGATACCCGGGGGTTGGCCTGGGACGGCGGCATCGGCGGGTCCTGGACGTGCTGGTAGACCACCGAGAGCGGGGTGTCGCCGGTGAACGGCGGGCGGAGCGTCAGCAGCTCGTAGAGCATGCAGCCGGCCGCGTACAGGTCGGAGCGGTGGTCGACCGGCTTGCCGAGGGCCTGCTCGGGCGAGAGGTACTGCGGGGTGCCCATGACCATGCCGGTCTGGGTCATGGTGCTGGCGGCGCCGGTCAGCGCCCGGGCGATGCCGAAGTCCATCACCTTGACCGCGCCGGTGGTCGTGATGATCACGTTGGCGGGCTTGATGTCGCGGTGCACGATGCCGTGCCGGTGGCTGTAGGCGAGCGCCTCCAGCACCCCCGCGATGATGATCAGCGCCTGGTCGACCGGCGGCGCCTCCTCGTCCACCAGCAGCTCGCGGACGGTCCGGCCCTCGACCAGCTCCATCACGATGTACGGCGTCGACTCCTCGCCGACGTGCTCCTCGCCGGTGTCGTAGACCGCGACGATCGAGTGGTGGTTGAGCGCCGCGACGGCGTGCGCCTCGCGGGTGAAGCGCAGCCGGGCGATGTCGTCCTGGGCGAGCTCGGGGCGGAGCAGCTTGACCGCGACGGTCCGGCCGAGCCGGACGTCCTGGGCGGCGAACACCTCGGCCATGCCACCGCGGCCGAGCCGGTGGGTCAGCCGGTAGCGGCCCTCACCCACCGTGCCGAGCGGGGCCGCGCTGCCCCGGCCGGGCGTGTGCGGGCCGCCGCCGACCGGGGGGAGCGCGGTGGTGGCGGCGTCGCTACCGGGTTCGGACACCTTCGGGGCCTCGCCGGTCTCGCCGGTCGTCCAGGCGCCGTCGTCGTCGTCCGGATGCTGCGTCTGTGCCATCGCTCCTCGCCCCGGGCCTTCGCTCGGATCGCGGTGCCCTGTCGCTTCGTGTCCCCGAACGCTACCGCCTTCGGCCTGCCCCTGTAGCACACCCGATCCCGGCGGACCGCGTCAGAGCAGGCCATTCCGGTCGGCCGGACCGTCCAGGCGCAACACGGCCGCGGTCCGCTCGGCACCGCGCGTGCCCGTGCCGGAACCGGCGTCCTTCTCCGCCCGGTTCACCACGATGGCGATGATGATGACCGCGAGCACGATCACACCGACGATGATGCCGATGATCACCAGGGCCGTGGAGCAGCCGTTGCCGCCGGACGCCGGGGCCGGCTGGAACGGCGGCGCCGGCATCGGCTGCGGGGTCTGGAACGCGGGCGGCGGCGTCTGGAAGGCCGGCGGCGGCGTCCGGTACTGCTGCGGGAACGGCTGCGGGGTCTGCGGGGCCTGCGGCTGCGGGGTCTGGAACGCGGGCGGCGGGGTCCGGTACTGCTGCTGGAACGGCTGCGGCGTCTGCGGGGCCTGCGGCGCGGCGTGCGCCGAGCGCGGACCGTCGGTGATCACCAGCGGCGTGCTCGCGGCCAGCTGGTGGCCGCCGCCGCCCTTCTCGGCCGCGATCAGCCGCTCGGCCTCGTCGCGCATCGCCGCCGCGCTCGGGAAGCGGTGCGCCGGGTCCTTGCGCAGCGCCGTCGCGACGAACGCGTCCACCGCCGGGCCGACCGAGCGGTTGAGGGAGGACGGCGCCGGCGGCTCCTCCTGCACGTGCTTGTAGGCGATCGAGAAGGCCGAGTCGCCGTCGAAGACCAGCTGGCCGGTGAGCATCTCGAAGAACATCACGCCGACCGAGTAGAGGTCGGAGCGGGCGTCCACCGGCTTGCCGAGGGCCTGCTCGGGCGAGAGGTACTGCGGGGTGCCGACCACCATGCCGGTCTGGGTCATCGACGTCACACCGGACTCCAGCGCCCGGGCGATGCCGAAGTCCATCACCTTGACGACGCCCTTGCGGTCGAACATGACGTTGCCCGGCTTGATGTCACGGTGCACCAGGCCCTGGTCGTGCGAGGCCTCCAGCGCGTTCAGCACGCCGACGACGGCCTTCAGCGCGTCCTCGGTGGGCATCGCACCGTACTGCGCGACCGACTCGTTGATCACATCGCGCAGGCCCTTGCCGTCGACCAGCTGCATCACGATGAACGGCGTGGTCGAGCCGTCCGGGCCGACGTCCTCGCCGCTGTCGTAGACCCGGACGATGTTCTCGTGCTCCAGCCGGGCCACCGCCTGCGCCTCGCGGCGGAAGCGCTCCTTGAACGACGCCTCGTGGCCCAGCTCGGCGTGCATGCTCTTCAGCGCGACCTGCCGGCCCAGCACGTTGTCGTACGCGAGGTGCACGGAGGCCATGCCGCCCTCGCCCAGCAGCCGCTGCAGCACGTACCTGCCGTTGCCCAGGGAGAAGCCCTCGACCGCCGCGTTGCCGTGCTCGCTCATGGTCCTCTGCTCCCCCTCGGTGCGGCCGTGCCGCCGCGACCGTGACGTTCGGTCTCGTCCGTGCGTGGTCGGGCCCGGCCCGCTGGCCTGCCCGGCCCCCGTCGCGGCGTTCGCCGGGCCTGCGACAGGGGCCAGGGTATCGGCTCGCCACGACGGTGATCGGCACCGGGCCGACCCTCCGTCCGGGCCGCGAGCCCTTACCCGTCGGTAGTGCGTGAACCGGTCCGCCCGGTGCCGCGTCGTGCCGGTACGTCCGGCACCGGGCGCCCCGGCCGACGTGCGGCGGCCGGCCTACAGGTACGGGCCGGAGCGGATGCCGCGGCCCTCGCCGGGCTCGTCGTCCTCCAGATCACCGCCGTGCAGGCCGGGCGGCAGCGCCCGCCGCATCTGCTCCAGCTGCGCCCGCGCCGCCATCTGCTGGGCGAACAGCGCGGTCTGGATGCCGTGGAACAGCCCCTCCAGCCAGCCCACCAGCTGGGCCTGCGCGATCCGCAGCTCGGCCTCGGTCGGGATGCTGTCCTCGGTGAACGGGAGCGACAGCCGCTCCAGCTCGGCGACCAGCTCGGGGGCCAGACCGAGCTCCAGCTCCTTGATGGAGCTGGCGTGGATGTCCTTCAGCCGGGCGCGGCTGGCCTCGTCGAGGGGAGCCGCCCTGACCTCCTCCAGCAGCTGCTTGATCATGCTGCCGATCCGCATGACCTTGGCGGGCTGCTCCACCATCTCGGTCACCGGGAGTTCGCGCGGTCCGTCGCCGTCGTCCCCGGTCGAGGCGGTGAACCCCTGGCCCACCGGCAGCCCGTCCGGTCCGACGATCAGCACCTTCTGGCCGTCCTGCGACTGCCCGCCCGCGGACTGGTACAGCTCGTGCGACGAGCGCTCGTTCATCGGATTCGTCATGAACAACATTCTCTCTCACTGGGGTTGGTCGGGCGGAAGCCCCCGGCCGCACCACCACCGGCCGCTCCGGCCCGCCGGGCACGACGGTACGCCCGTACGCGGCGGGCCGGTATCCGTACGCGTACTCAGTCGGCGAGGCGGGCCGGTGGGAACGGCGCCCGCGGAGCCGCCCGGCCCGCCGGCCCGCGCGGGGTTCAGCCCTTGCGCAGCCGCAGGCCTATCAGGCCCAGGCCGCAGCCGATCAGGCCGAGGCCGGCGCCCAGCGGCAGCTGGAGCGTGGAGGCGTCGCCCCAGTGGGCGGGTACGGCGGCCGGGCCGACCGCGACGGGCTGTCCGGCGGCCACCGTCGCGCTGTCGAGCGCGGTGGCGCCGTCGGCCGGGGCCGGGGCGTCCGGCGTGCCGGGGTCCGCGTCCGAGGCGGGCGGAGCGGTCTCGGCGGACCGGTCCGCCGAGGCGGGCGGAGCGGTCTCGGCGGACCGGTCCGGCACCTGCGCCCCCGGCTGCCCGGCGGGCTGCTCCGGGGCCTGCTCCGCAGCCTGTTCCGGGGCCTGCTCCGAGGTCCGGCCGGGAACGGAGCCCGGGGCGGACCCGGGAACGGCATCCGGAGCGGAGTCGGGGGCCTGCTCGGCGGCGGCCTCGGCACGCTCGGGCGCCGAGGCGGGCCGGTGCCGGTGCCCGGCCGCGTCCCGGTCGGCCCAGAACCTGCCCCCGGCCGGCCGGGGGCGCCCCGTCCCGTGCTGCGGGGGTACGGCCGCCGGCGAGGACGTGGCGCTCTGCCGCTCGGCGGGGCCGGGGTCCGGTTCCGCGCTCGCGGGCGTCGCGGCCGCCGGGGAATGCGACGCGGGGGAACGAGACATCGAAAAACGTGGCGACGACGGCGGTGTCCCCCCGGCCCGGGCCTCGGGACCGGCGCTGGTGGCCGCCCCCCGGGGTCCGACCGGGTGCGGCCAGGCAGCGGCCGCGGCGAGCGGCACGACGGCCAGCGGCAGGGCCAGCCCGAGCACCACCGCCGCCAGCAGTCGCTGCCCGCGGAGGGCGCCGCGACGGCGCGGGCGCCGGCCGGCAGAGGAGAGGGAGTAGCCGTGGGACGGTGTGGCGGGCAGCGGCCCGAGAAACGCGTTCGAAGATGCGGCCACGGTCGGAGGTCCTTCCGACGGCCGACCGCGCACAGGCGGGGTCGGCGGCGGGACAGCTCCGCACCAGCCTCACACAATCCGACCATCCAGGCATTTCGAACAGCCGTACACCAACCGCCGCACCGTCGCCGGCCCCGCTCAGGCCCGCAGGACCACCTTGCCGACCTGCTCGCCGTTCTCCAGCACCCGGTGCCCGGCGGCGGCCTCGGCCAGGGGCAGCACCCGGTCGATCACCGGCTTCACCACCCCGGCCTCGACCAGCGGCCAGACGTGCTCGCGCACCGCCGCCACGATCGCCGCCTTCTCCGCCAGCGGCCGGCCGCGCAGGTTGGTGGCGATCACCGCGCCGCGCTTGCGCAGCAGGGTGTTGAGGTTGATCTCGCCCTGCACACCGCCCTGCAGCCCGATGATCACCAGCCGGCCGTTGACCGCCAGCGCGTCCACGTTCCGCTGGAGGTACCTGGCGCCCATGATGTCCAGGATCACGTCCGCCCCGGCGCCGCCGGTGGCCTCCCGGAGCACCTCGACGAAGTCCTGCTCGCGGTAGTCGATCGCGATGTCGGCGCCCAGCTCGGTGCACCGGGCCAGCTTCGCGGCGCTGCCCGCCGTCACCGCCACCCGGGCGCCGACCGCCTTGGCCAGCTGGATCGCCAGCGTCCCGATGCCGCTGGCCCCGCCGTGCAGCAACACCGTCTCGCCCGGCCGCAGATGGGCGACCAGGAAGATGTTGGACCAGACCGTCGCGGCGACCTCCGGCAGCGCGGCGGCCTGTTCCGGGCTCAGCCCCTTCGGCACCGGCAGCAGCTGCCCGGACGGCACCGCGACCCGCTGCGCGTAGCCGCCGCCGGCCAGCAGTGCGCAGACCTCGTCGCCGACCGCCCAGCCGGCCACGCCGGGCCCGAGGGCGACGATCCGCCCCGAGCACTCCAGCCCGGGATAGGGCGAACTGCCGGGCGGCGGATCGTAGAAGCCCTGCCGCTGGAGCAGGTCGGCCCGGTTGACCGCGGTCGCCGCCACCTCGACCAGGACCTCGCCCTCGCCGGGCACCGGATCGGGCACCTCGGCCCAGACCAGCGCCTCGGGCCCGCCGGGTTCGGGAATCGTCATCGCATACATGCCCCGAAGCTACTGCGTACCGGCCCCGGTCGGGGGTGCGCCCCGCTCAGCCGGCCAGGCCCTGCAGCACCTCGGCGCCCGGAAGTCGGGCCAGCGCCCAACCGGGCAGGATCAGCTTGCCGCGCCGCCGCCCGCTGCCCACCAGGACGTAGGGCGCCTCGGCGACCGCCGCGTCGATCAGCAGCGGCCAGCCGGCGGGCAGCCCGACCGGGGTGATGCCGCCGTACTCCATGCCGGTCTCCGCAACCGCCGCGTCCATCGGCGCGAACGAGGCCTTGCGCGCGGCCAGGTGCCTGCGGACGGCCTTGTTGACGTCCACCCGGGTGTGCGCGAGCGCCAGACAGGCGGCGAGCGCGGTCTCCCCGCCGCGCTTGGCGGCGACCACCACGCAGTTGGCGGAGGCCTCCAGCGGTGCGTCGTAGGCCTCGCAGAAGACCGCGGTGTCGGCCTTCTCCGGGTCGGTGTCCACATACAGCACGGCCCGGGCCGCCTCCCGGGCGTCCCAGTCCGCGAGGGCGGCGGCCACCGGCCCGGCGAGGAGGCCACCGGCCTCCAGCGCCGGGGCGACCGACTCGAACGTGCCGAAGGGTGCTCGTGGTTGTTCACTCATGGCACGGACTGTAGCGAAGCGCCCGGACCGGCCGGATCCGCCCGCCGGCGGTGCTCACTTGATGACGATCAGCCGGTCGGTGAGCTGGAGCACGGCGGCCTCCGGCTCGGTGTAGTTGATCACCCGCCGACCGCGGACCACCGCGACCACCAGGTCCGCGCAGTCGCGCGGGCCGTGCCCGGCCTCGGCCCGGGTGACGGGGCGCTCGATCACGTCCAGGCCGTTGCCGTAGGTGAGCAGGTCCTCCATCACCGCGCCCGCGTGCGGGCTGACCATCGACATCCCGAGCAGCCGGCCCGCCGAACTGGAGCTGGTCACCACCACGTCGGCGCCGCTCTGCCGCAGCAGCGGCGCGTTCTCGTCCTCCCGCACGGCCGCCACCACGGTGGCCCCCTTGTTGAGCTGACGCGCCGTCAGAGTGACCAGGACGGCGGTGTCGTCCCGCTCCGGGGCCACCACCACCCGGGCGGCGGTGGGCAGTCCGGCGCGCAGCAGGGTGTCGGTGCGGGTGGCATCACCCACCACGCCCACCAGACCGTTCCGGGCGGCCTGGTCGATCACCTTGCGCTGCGGGTCGACGACCACGATCTCGTCCTTGGACACCCCCTGGCCGATCAGGGTGTCGACCGCACTGCGGCCCTTGGTGCCGTACCCGATCACGACGGTGTGCTCCCGCACGGTGGACCTCCAGCGGTTCAACCGCCACTGCTGGCGGGTGCGTTCGGTGAGCACCTCGAGCGTGGTGCCGACCAGGATGATCAGGAAGAGCACGCGCAGCGGGGTGATCACGAAGATGTTGGTGAGCCGGGCGCTGTCGCTGAACGGCGTGATGTCGCCGTACCCGGTGGTGGAAAGCGTCACGGTGGCGTAGTACGCGGAGTCCAGGAAGCTCAGCCCGCCACCGGCGTTGTCGTTGTAGCCGTCCCGGTCCAGCCAGACGATCACGGTGGTGACCACCAGCACGGCGAGCGCCAGCAGCAGTCGCGAGCCGACCTGCCGGACCGCGGGCTCGGACCGCCGGGCGGGCAGGACGACACCGGCGTCCGCCCAGGGCTCGGTACCGGGGGCGGGCGCGCCCAGCCGGGACAGACGGCCGCGGCGGGTGCTCACGGGACCTCCAGGAGTTCGACGGCGGTGCCGGCCGCCACCCCGCCGGGCGGCACCACGGCGAGCGCCTCGGCGCGGGCCAGGCCGCGCAGCATCGCGGGCCCGTCGAAGGACAGCGGGACGGCGCCGCTCACGGTACGGCGGACCGGCAGCAGCCGGGTGTCCACCGGGTGACCGGCCAGATCGACGGCGGCGGGTGTGACGGCCGGTTCGCCCGCGACCCGGCCGCTGCGGGCGTACAGCAGCGGCAGGGCGAGCGTGACGACGCCGGCCACCGCGGCCAGCGGGTTGCCGGGCAGTCCCACCAGGTGGCGGCCGCCGGGGAGTTCGGCGAGCAGCATCGGGTGTCCGGGGCGGACGGCGACACCGTCCACCAGCAGCCGGGCACCGGCCGCGGCGAGGGCCTGGTGCAGGAAGTCGACCGGACCGGCGGCGGTCCCGCCGGTGGTGACCACCACATCGGCGGTGGAGTGCCGGACGGCGTCCCGGAGCAGACCGAAGTCGTCCCGGACGGCGCGGGGTTCACCCGTCTCGGCCCCGGCCGCCCGCAGCCAGGGCGGCAGCAGCGGGCCGAGCGCGTCCCGGACCCGGCCGGGCAGCGGTGGTCCGGAGTCCAGCAACTCGTCTCCCAGAACGAGCAGTTCGACCACCGGACGACTGCGGACGGCCAGCCGGTCGTGACCACAGGCGGCGGCCAGGCCCAGGACGGCCGGGCCGACCGGGGTGCCGGCGGCGAGCAACTCCTCGCCCCGGTGGCACTCCTGGCCGCGCGGACGGACGTCCTGGCCGGTCGTCAGCGATCCCGGGGTGCGGTCGTGCAGCAGCACCCCGTTCCGCTCACCGTGCTCACGGCGGAGCACCGCCGTCGCACCGGGCGGAAGCTGGGCGCCGGTGGCGATCTCGACGGCGGCGCCGTCGGCCAGCGGCAGCACGGCCGCCTGCCCGGCCAGCAGCCGGCCGGCGACCCGCCACGGGCCCGGCCCGGCGACGGCCCAGCCGTCCATCGCGGAGGTGTCGAAGGCCGGCAGGTCGGTGAGCGCGGTGAGCGGTTCGGCGAGGGTGTGGCCGAGCGCCCGCCCGAGCCCGAGGCTGAGCGGCGGCAGCGGACACCGCCCGGCCCGGCGGGCGCGCTCACGGGCCTGCGGCCACGTCAGGATGCCCGGCCCGGCGGGCGCGCCGGTGCCGGAGGGCGTGCCGGCCACGATGGTCTCCTCGACGGTGTTCACGGCTGTCCCGACTCGTCCGGTGCCGTCCAGCGCCCGGCGAGCGCCGCGGTCCGCCGGGCGGCCTCGGCGACGGCCTCCGGGCCGCCGCCCTGCTGCGCGGCCGCGTAGCCGACCAGGAAAGCGGTCAGCGGTGCGGCCGGCCGGGCCACCCCGTGCGCGACCACCCGGGCGAGGTCGAGCAGTCCGGGGACGTCAACGTCCAGGTCGATGCCCAGGTCGGCCCGGACCTCGGCGATCCAGTCATCCAGCGTGCGCTCCATGGGCCCCATGCTGCCTGATCTCGGGTTTCCCCGGGATGTTTGCCCGGTGGGCGACGCGCGTCGTTTCGCTCACGCCGTCGTTCCGCCCTGAACCGGGCCGACCTCCCGCCGACGGGCCCGTTCCAGGTCCTCCCAGGTGTCGCAGTCCTCGGTGACGCCGTCCGGGTCCGCCAGCCGCAGGGTGCGCAGCCCGCCGGTCAGCCGGCGCAGCGGCAGTCCGGCGGGGTCGCCGACGGCGGCCAGCGCGGTGCGCAGAGCGGCCGCGCGGTAGGCGGCGGCGAGCGGCTGGTCGCGGCCGGCCCGGTCCACCAGGACGGCCGCCCCGGTGTCCGGTCCGGCCCCGGTGAGGGCGGTGACCAGGCGGTGCACGGTCCGCCCGTCGAGGAACGGCAGGTCGGCGGCGAGCAGCAGCACCACCTCGGCCGTGGTCTCGGCGAGGCCGGCCGCGACGGCCGCGACCGGGCCGCCACCGGGCGGCTGCTCACGGGTCCAGCGCACCCCGGTGCGGGCGGTGGAGCGTGCGGGGCCGACCACCACGGTGGTACGGGCGTCCGCGCAGGCGGCGAGCACCCGGTCGAGCAGGGTGGCCGCACCGACGGTCAGGCCCGGTTTGTCGGCACCGCCGAGGCGCCGGGCGGCCCCGCCGGCCGGAACGATCGCGTCGTACGGCGTCATGCCGTCAGTATCCCGCCCTAGTCGGCCGGCTCTTCCGCTCCCCCCGGGGCGTCCGCCGCCGGCTCCTCCCCCGCCGGGTCCGCCGGGGCGCCCGCCCGGGCCGTGTTGGCGGCGGCGCTCAGCTCCAGGATGGCCGGCAGGGTCAGCTCCCCGTACCGCTCGCTCATCGCGCCGACCAGCGCCTCCGGGTCGTCCGGGTGCTCGGCCAGCAGCCGGTCGAAGTCCTGCAGGTACTCACCGGTGAAGGCGAGCACCCGGGCCGCCTCGTCGCCCTGTTCGGGCGCCCGGTGGCCGGCGATCACCCGCTCCGCGCCGAGTCCGGCGATCCGCCCGAGGTTGCCCGCCCACGCGGTCCGCTGCCCGGGGGTGGTGTCGGCGGTCCAGACATGGGTGCCGTTGTAGACGAAGTCCCCGGCGATCACCGTCCGGATGCTGGGGACGTGGACCACCGTGGAGGCGCCGCAGTCGCCCTGGCCGAGCAGCAGCACCGGGATCACCTGGCGGTCGATCATCAGCGGCTGGGGCAGCAGCGGGGCGGGCACCAGCGGATGGTCGGGGATGTCGTCGCCGTACACCGGCTTCCACTGGGCGACCTTGGCGGCGGCGGTGCGCAGGATGCCGTCCACCACCGGCGGCGCGGCCAGCAGCTGCGCCTCGGGGAAGAGCCGCAGCACCTCCTCGGCGCCGAAGTAGTGGTCGGGGTGCTGGTGGGTGATCACGATGGCGAGCAGCCGGCGGCCCTTGCCGGCCACCCACTCGGCGAGCTCCCGGCCCGCGCTGCGGGTCAGCTGGGCGTCCACCAGGATCGCCGTGCGCTCACCGAGGATCAGTGTGGAGGTGGCGAAGAAGGCCGACTCGGGGCCGGTGAAGACGGCGGTCTCCAGGGGCCGGACGGGCGGGGCCGGCACGGCGCCCGCGGCCTCGGCAGCCTCCGCGTCCGCACGCTCCGCGCCGGCGCTCTCCTCGGGCGGGGACGACGTCACTGGCTGCTCCCTCTGGTCGGCGGTCGGATTCCCTGCGCCCTACAGCATGGGAGTACGACCCGCCGAATGCGCGGAAGGCGCGCCCGGCGGGGCGCGCCTTCCCGACTGCTCGTACGGAGCGGTCAGCCCCTGCCGGTGCTCAGCGCCGGCCGGCGGTCAGCCGGGCCATCCGGTCGGCGACACCCCAGGAGGTGACGCGCCAGAGTGCCTCGATCACGATGCCGCGGCTCATCTTGGAGGCGCCCAGCTCGCGCTCGACGAAGGTGATCGGGACCTCGGCCACCTTGAAGCCGGCCTTCACCGTCCGCCAGGCCAGGTCGACCTGGAAGCAGTACCCGGCCGAGGCGACCTCGTCCATCCCCAGACCGAGCAGCGTCTCCTTGCGGAACGCCCGGTAGCCGCCGGTGACGTCCCGGATCGGCACCCCCAGCATCAGCCGCGAGTAGGTCGAGCCGCCGCGCGAGAGCAGCAGCCGTGACTTCGGCCAGTTCACCACCCGGCCGCCCGGCACCCAGCGCGAGCCCAGCACCAGGTCGGCGCCGCGCAGCGCGCCCAGCAGCCGGTCCAGCTCCTCGGGCTGGTGCGAGCCGTCCGCGTCCATCTCGACCAGGACGTCGTAGCCCTGGTCGATGCCCCAGCGGAAGCCCGCCAGGTAGGCGGCGCCCAGGCCTTCCTTGCCCTTGCGGTGCAGGACGTGCACGTGCGGGTCGTCGGCGGCCAGCTTGTCGGCCAGCTCCCCGGTGCCGTCCGGGCTGTTGTCGTCGGCCACCAGGACATGTGCCTCGGGCACGGAGGCCCGGACCCGTCCGACGATCCGCTCGACGTTCTCCGCCTCGTTGAACGTCGGAATGATCACCAGCACCCTGCCGAGATCAGCAAAACTCTGCTGGTTCACGGTCACGTACAAACCTCTCGGCCGGTGGCGGGGACCAGTCACCGTTGCCCGCACTCTGAAACGCAGCCCCGGTCGGCATCCCGCCGACGTGGCAACCACGGTGGAAACCACTGCGTCCTGGCATCCTACTACCGCGTCTCCCGACCACCGGTACGACTGCGGCACTCCCCGGGTACGCCCGTCGTTTCCCTGCTGACGGCACCGGTCGGCTAGGGTCGATGCCCAGCCTTTGCCCGGACCGCCCGCAACGCCGGGGCCGTCTCCCGGCGATCCGGCACACCCGCCACAGCAGCAGAGGAGCAGGACCGCGCGCATGGACAGGCTCGTCAACACTGTCCGCCCGTACGCCTGGGGGTCGGTCACCGCAATCCCCGCGCTGCTCGGACGGGAACCCACCGGCGAACCGCAGGCCGAGCTGTGGATGGGCGCCCACCCCGGCGCCCCCTCCCGCGCCGACCGGGGCGACGGACCCCGCCGGCTCGACGAGTTGATCGCCGCCGATCCCGAGGGCGAGCTGGGTGCGGCCACCGTCGCCCGGTTCGGCCCCACACTGCCGTTCCTGTTCAAGGTCCTCGCCGCCGGTATCCCGCTCTCCATCCAGGCCCACCCCACCCTCGACCAGGCCCGGGCCGGGTTCGCCGCGGAGAACGCCCTCGGCCTCCCGCCGGACGCCCCGGAACGCAACTACCGCGACGCCAACCACAAGCCCGAACTCATCTGCGCGCTCGACGAGTTCGACGGCCTCTGCGGCTTCCGCCCGCCGGCCGGGGCGGCCGCCCTGCTGGCCGGGCTGAAGGTGCCCGCGCTCGACCCGCTGATCGCCCTGCTGCGCACCGGCACCGAGTCCGAGGCGCTGCGCCGGACCCTGGCCGCCGTCCTCACCATGGCCGACGCCGACGCGGCCGCCGCCGTCCGGGACACCGCCGAGGCCGTGGACAAGGCGGCCGCCGACGACCCCGCCGGGCCGTACGCGCCGTACACCCGGATCACCCGCGACTTCCCCGGCGACCGCGGCCTGATCGCCGGCCTGCTGCTCAACCACATCCGGCTCCGCGCGGGCCAGGCGCTCTACCTCGGCGCGGGCGTTCCGCACGCCTATCTGCACGGCATCTGCGTCGAGTTGATGGCCAACTCCGACAATGTGCTGCGGGCCGGGCTCACCCCCAAGCACATCGACGTCCCCGAGCTGCTGAAGGTGGTCGGCTTCACCGCCGGCGCCCCCGAGGTGCTGCGGCCGGAACCGGTCGCCGGCACCCCCGGCGAGGAGCTGTACCCCGTCCCGATCGACGAGTTCCGGCTCTCCCGCTTCGTCCTGGACGGCCGGGACCGGCTGGTCGACGGCCGTACCCCGCAGATCCTGCTCTGCACCGCCGGCACCGCCCGGCTGACCGCCGCCGACGGCACCGCGCTGGACCTGACCCGCGGCGGGTCGGTCTTCCTGCCCGCCACCGGCACCGGCACCGTGCTGTCCGGCGCCGGCGCGACGGTCTTCCGCGCCACCGTCACGCTCTGAAGCGCTCCGGGCCACTCCCGGATCCGCAGGCCCGCGACGGCTCGCAGGGCCCGGTTTCCCGGGCCGGCGCCGCCGGACGTGCGGCAGCCACCGTGTCGTCGGTCCAGATCATCGGGGGGCGGTTCCGTCCGGGTGCGGCGACGGGTTCCTCGCCGGGCGTAAACGGTCGGCGAGGGAACATGCCGGCGTACCGGGACCTGCACGGGTCTTGTAGGGTCTCGCGTCTCGTATCGGAGGCCACCCCCGCGACCTGCGGCTCGCCGATCTGTCTCACTACGTGTTGCGGTTGATCAGTCTCACCACGGTGGCGGATCCCCAGAGCTGAGCTCGTTACTCATCTTCGTCGTTGAAGTCGTAGGGCGGGATGGTCCATCGCATCACCATCTCGCCCCCTTCGTCGGCTTCGACCGTGACCGGATAAACCCGGCCAGCGTCCCGCTCGCCGCGGTGCCTCATCGAGTGGTCGCCCTGATCCCATTCAATTCCGAGCACCTGGCCGCCGCCGACCTCGATCGCACCGACGCGGAGCGGATGGTGCCACCCGGCCCGCCGGAAACGGTAGAAGTCGGTGTGCTTGTCGATCGAGACCATGAGGCCCTTGCCGTGAAGGCGGTCGCGCCAGGCGGTGAGTTCGGCCGCTCGTGCGGCTGCCTCGGCCAACGGGAGGTCGAGCCACCCGCGCGGTCCGTCGACGCCGTACTGCGCGATCCGCTCACCACCGAACTCGGCGCGTGCCTCGTCCGCGTACCGGCCCCAGTAGGTGACGTCGGCGAGCCCGTCGGCTGGCTCGTTGTTCATCCCCGTCCATGCATCTAGCCCCGAGGCGTCGCCGATGACCATGCCGCACCGGTCGACGGGCAGGTCCCCCAGCCGTACCCGCACCGATCGGCCCACGGTTTCGGGCCATCGGAGTCCGAGGCTGATCTCCAGGGTCGCGATCGCCGGTTCCTCGTCGAACGGGGACGGCGAGGTGCTCGCCCTCACCCTCAACGGCCGGTCGTCAGCGGCCGGGACCGCGACCGCCTCGCACAACCACTCACGAAGATGGCCTCCTCCCGACGACGCAGCCGCCCTGGCGCACACGGACAGGGGCTGGCCCAGTACCCGCCAGTGGTCGATCCAGCCGGCCATGCCGAGCACCAGCACACCAGACGGCGCATTGACGGATCCCAGGTCAACGAAGGTCTCAGGCATGCGCCGATTGTGCCTTCCCAGTACGACAGGATTCGGTGCGAGGTGCCGGCACCCGTCGCCACCACCACGCTGCGGCGGCGGCCAGCTGGGGCCACCCGACTGCCAGAGCGATCAGTCGAATCCCTCCGGGCGATGACGTACTGCCCTGGCTGCCTGCGTGCAGCAGGCAGCCAGGGCCTACGGATCAGCGATGCTGGACCCACCATGCGATACCGGTGACCAAAGTCGTACCGAGTCCAGTCGCCATACCCCGGACGAGGTTGTGGCTAGCAGTACGCCCGAGTGCCCGCAGATAGCGGCGTCGGTCGCGTGCGGTCCAGCGGCTTCGTAGGTGCCCAAGCCGGGACTTCCGGCTGGGAGGCGAGGTCGACGGCTTCTGGGACGGGCCCGTAGCCTTACTGATCGTTTCAAAATGAGTTCAGCTCAGGGGCTTGGCAGTTGATGTGTTCGGGCGGCAGAGTGCTCCACGTGTCGGATGATCTTGTGC
>NZ_JBIVMI010000053.1:0-25013 GCF_044753005.1 Kitasatospora sp. NPDC088548 | reverse complement strand
ACCGCCCGCTCCCGGACCTCACTGGGGTATGGCTTCCTCATAACGGACTCGATCCTTCCAAGAGAACGAGTCTCGGTCAAACCCGCAGCGGTTCATTGTCCTTCTTGGGCTTGAAGGTCATCTGGATTCGGGCGAGGGTCGGTACGGAGCCGACCATTCTGACGCGCTTGCTGAAACTGCGGAGGTTGACCTTGCTGAAAGTCGGCAGGTCGTGCGGGAGGCGCTGCTTCCCGTCGAACGCGATCGCGTAGGTGACGAAGCGGGGCGGCTTGGCGCTCGCCGCCTCCTCCAGATCCGCGTTGATCTCCTTCACCGCCTCGATGAAGGCTTCCCTGTAGGCGGCGTCCGAGACGAGGGTCTGAGCGGAAACGAACCCCTGGGAGAACAGGTGGCTGAGCGTCTGGCTCCCCGTGTACTGCTTGACGTGGATCAGGTACCCGTCTTTGTGGAGGAGGTCGCAGGCCTCGATCTGGTCACCGTCCTCCGCGAACAGCGGATACCGGTCCAGGCAGATCAGATCCGAGCGATCCTCAGTCGCGTTCTCGTTGTAGTGCTTCTCCCAGTTCAACTTCGGTCCCCAGTCGTCCCAGGTCCGAAGGCCCAGCACTGCAGTGACGTCCTCGATCTGAGCCAAGTCCTGGTCCAACTTCTCGTAGTACCCCTCAGCAAGGGCGTACCACTTCCCCAGGGTGAGCAGGTACCGCCGGCCCCCGTCTCCTGCCTCGAAGACGAGCCAGTGCTTGATCGGTTTGGACATACTGGCGGGATCCCCGTTGGCATCCCGCGCCATGATCCTCGCACTCTTCAAGCTGCCGACCGTGTTCCTGCCGGGAAGGTCGGAGAGAGCCGAGCGCAAGGCGTCCAACGACATCTCGTCGAACTCACGCGACTCGTCGTTCTTGGAGACGACGAAGTCGTGCAGGTTCTCGATGGACAGGTCGTCCGGAGGGGCGAAGGCGAGGAGGTGCACGTTCCACGGATCCGAGCCCCTGGCCGGGGGTGTATCGGCTGTTTTGAACAGCTCCTGGGCCAGGCGCTGTTCGAGGCGCTTCACGATGTCGCTGGTGGAGCGAAGAGGCTCCAGTGAGTCGATGAATGCGAGGTCCTGCGATGCCTCGCTCTCCAATGTGGTCCGAAGCATCCGAGAAAGAACGTCGTGCACGGAATTAAGGTCGGTGTCGAGCTTGAACGACACGGAATCGGTTGCTACAACTGCCCCGAGTTCAGGGAGCTCGACACCGATTTCGAGGTCGCCCACCAGTTTCCGCGTGAACTCCCCTTCCAGCTCCACTTCGAAGCCGCTGATGGAGGAGTTGGACGGGATCTGGACCCATTGGGACCGGGCTGATGCGTCGATTCGTCGGCTTGCGATGCCGCTCACGGCGTTGCTGTCGAACGTTCGGGCGGCGAAGCGGAGCCCGAAATTGGCCTCGACATGCGACCACTCCAGTGTGGAGCTGCCGTAGCCGAAGCAGACGGCGAAGGTGCGGCCATGGACGGGGAGGAAGATGACGAGCCGGTGGGAAACGTTCTTGATGGCCTCGAGCTCGGGGAATGTGGGAGTCAGAAGTCGGGCCCAGGCGGGGACTTTCTCGGAGTTCTCCCTGAGGTAGGCTACGCAGCCTTCTGGGATGCCTTCGCCGGATGCGAGGCGCCGCATGCCCTGGCTATTTCCGGGGCGGTACTGGACCCGAAAGGCCTGTTCATGCGATTCGAGCCCGTCGCGCAGAAGGAAGCAGTTGAACCTCAGTTTGGATTTGTTCGATTCCATGTAGCCCCCAGGGAGCGGCGAGAGGCATCAGGATAAGGTCGCATGAGATGCCTTTCAACCGTTTCCGCGCACTGACCCATGCCCAAATTCTGGCTGGCCACCGACAAGCGGTTCCAACGGCAAAGCTGTGGCGCTAAAGGTATTGGTCGGAGAGGCGGTCAGGCGCGGCCGTTGAGGGTCCAGCCGCCTTCGGCCGGGGTCGGGATGGTGGTGATGAGTTCGCCCAGCTGCCAGGGCAGGCAGGAGCGTTCGCCGAGGGTGGAGTCGAGGTCGTGGTCGGTGGGGGTGCCGGGTGCGGGCAGTGGGCGGTTGCGGCCCGGAGCGGGGCGCGAGGCAAGGGAGGGGGCCTGCGGGTGCTTGGGCGTGAGGGGATGGCGGGAGGCCCAGAGCGCCAGGGTGTGCAGGGCGGGCTCGGGCGGGACTCCCCAGGTGCCGACGAGTTCGATGGTGCGGGCCAGCCACGCGTGCTCGTACCCGTCGGTGAGGGTGCCGCGCAGGCGCAGGCGTTCCCGGGCGGCGAGCGCGCGGGCGAGAGGTACGGCCTCCGGGTAGAACAGCATCGGCGCCACCCGCAGATGGTCGCGGCCGTTCCGGCCCAGGGCCCGCAAACGGTCCTGCCACGCGCAGGGGTGGAGAGCCGGCAGATTCCACCAACAGGAGAGCAGGGCGTAGGCGTCGGCGAACGCGGCGCGCCCACCCGCTCCCAGCCGACGCTCCATCAGCAGCCGCTGTCGATGGGCGTCGACGACCTCAGGGAGCGCGGCCAGAAAGATGGCGCTGGCGCCGGGTTCGCGGCGGTTGTCGAGCCAGCGGCCGTGGCGCGAACACACCTGCCACGTCGCCTCCGAGGCGAGGTAGGAATCCAGGGACGTGCCCTTGATGCGGGCGCACATTTCGCATACCCGCACCAGGAAGCAGCCCGAGGCGTCCCACGGCCAGTCCCACGCCGGGCCGTTCCCGACTGGCAGAAGCCGCTGGGGGCGCAGGTTCGGCAAGGCGAACTGCAACTCGCCCACCTGACGGCCCGCCATGACCGCCAGCCGCTCCAGGGCCGCGGCGTTGAGGTACCCGTCGCTGTACCGGGGATCGGAAGGCGAGCCGTTCTTGCGGGCGCACGAGCCGAGCATCGGCCAGAACTCCTCCTCAGGGATACCGTTGGCGTCCGCCAGACGCCGCGCGAACGATCCGGTCGACTCCCCGCCGATGAACCGCACCGACAGCGCCAGGCGCCGCGCCGGCCGCAACGCCTTCGCCCGCGACCTCCGCCCGGCCCGGGCCGCGTCCGTCCCCGCCATCGGTCCCCGCAATCCGCTCAGTGCCTCGACACCCCATCGACTGCCTCGGCAGAACTTCGCCTCCACCGCTGTGTCTACGGGACGCGCGGCGACAGTCCGGCCGGTTCTTCCTCTTTGCCCCGCACCTGCGCAGCTTTGGCCGAAAGCGATCGGCGTCCGGGACGCGACCGTGCTCGGCGCCCGTACATTCCCCGCGCGATCGGCCCGTCTGTCCGCGGCCCGGGGAAGGAGGACGCGTGGAACTGCGCGAGCACCAGGTCGAAGCGCTCACCGCGATCGAGGCCGCGGCGGCCGCAGGCCATCCGCGTATGACCGTGGTGGCCGCGTGCGGAACCGGCAAGACGCTGATCGCCCAGCGGGCGGCGCGGCGCCTGGCTCCCCGGGGGACGGTGCTGGTCCTGATGCCCACCAAAGCGCTTGTGACACAGACGATCAGGCGCTGGCGCCAAGCCGGCCAGCCGGGCGCCGTGTTCGGTGTCTGCTCCCTGAGCCAGAACGACAGCGGACTGCACCCCCGCGAGGCGACCATGACCCGCGACATGGCGCAGATCGCCCGAGCGGCCCGCACGGGGCAGCCGGTCACGGTGTTCTGCACCTACGGCTCCCTCCACCACGTCCAGGGCGCCCACGGCTTTCACGGCCTGCCGCGGTGGGACCTGGTGGTCGCCGACGAGGCGCACCGCACCTGCTCCGCCTTCGGCGACGGCTGGGGCACCGTCCACGACGACGCGGCCATCCCTGCCAGGACCCGCCTCTACATGACCGCGACCCCCAGGATCTGGGGCTCGGAAGCCGCTCCCGCCCGCCACCCGTTCATGGAACGCATCCCGCTCGCCACCATGGACCGTTACGAGATCTTCGGACCCACCGTGTACTGCCTCGGCATGGCCGAGGCCATCGGCCGGGGTCTGCTCGCCGACTACCAGGTCGTCATGCCCTTTGTTGACGACAGCGACCTGCACGGCATCCTCGCGGTGCACCGCCCGTTCACCACCGCCCACCACAACGGACTGCGCAACGCCGCCCTCCAGGTCGCTCTGCTCCGCGCGATCGCCGAACACCGCCTGCGCCGCGTCCTCGTCTTCCACAACCGCGTCTCCACCGCCCAGTCCTTCGCCGACACGCTGGCCCGCACCGCCCTCGAAGTGGACGCGCCGCTGCGCGTGGACAACCTCTGGTCACAGGCCATCCACGGCGAACAGCCCAGCGACTGGCGCCGCGACCTGCTCGACGACTTCGCCACTCCGGACCGGGAGTGCGCCGTGCTGTCCAACGTCCGGGTCCTGAACGAGGGCGTCGACATGCCCGACGTCGACGGGGTCGCATTCGTCGATCCGCGATACAGCATCATCGACGCCATCCAGGCCATCGGCCGCGGGCTGCGCCAACCGCCCGGCGCCGGCAAGAAGACCACCCTGGTCATCCCCGTCTACCTCGGCAGCGGTCTGAGCAGCGACGACATGCTGAAAGGATCGGCGTTCGCGAACCTGATCACGATCCTGCAGGCCCTGCGCGCCCACGACGAGACGTTCATGGACCGTATTGCCCTGCCCGACCCCTCACGCCGCGGCAGGACCGCCGGAATCCCCCTCCACTACGCGCATCCCGAACGCGCCGCGCAACTCTCCCGGGCACTCGGCCTGGAGATCGCACTGCCCGCCATCGGCAGCTGGGAACAGGCCCACGCTTCCGCCAGCACCTACCGCACCGTCTTCGGGCACCTGGACGTACCCGCCGACTACACCGACCCGGAGGGCTTCGCACTGGGGGAGTGCATCGCCAGTCTGCGCCTGCGCCATATCCTCGGCCGCCTCCCGGCCGGCCAGCAGCGGGCGCTGGACGAACTCGGGATGCTGTGGACCGCCCGCATCCAGACCTTCGACTCCATGCTCGAACACGCCAGGGCCTGGCACCGCGCCCACGGCCACCTCGCGGTCCCCGCCAACAGCACGATGGGCGGCCACCCCTTGGGCCGTTGGCTCGCCACCCAGAGAACCAAGGACCGGGAAGGCAAACTCCTCCCGGCCCAGCACAAGGCCCTCGCCGACATCGACCCCCACTGGAACCCGTCGTGGTCGCAGGAATGGCAGCGCCGGTACGCCAGAGCGAAAACCCTGCTGCCCGGACACGGCCGCCTCTGGAAGACCGGGACACCCCTGCACATGCGCATCACAGCGGAGGAGGGTGACACGGCGGTGTGGATCGAGAAGCAGCAGAAGAGCTTCTTCGGCCTGCACGAGCGCCAGATGGCACTGCTGCTCGGCATCGGGATCCCGCCACTGCCCGAGGCCCTGGGCCGGCAGCGCCCCGACAGTCCCGCCCAGGGCACGTTCCATTACGCGCTGGTCCACGCTGTCGCCTTCGCCCTCCGCGAGGGCCACCTCGACGTACCGCGCAACCACTACGAGCCGCCGGTCCTGGCAGCACCGACCCGTGCCCCGGCGAAGCCGTTCGCCCTGGGCACGTGGATCCACAAGTGCCGCACGTCCTTCCGCAGCCTCACACCGGAACAGCGTCTCGCCCTGGAGGGGCTGCGCATGGTCTGGGATCCCGATCTGGGACGCCGCACAGCTCCTCCAGGCCGGCCCGCCCAGTAGAGAAAGCCGGTACGGCGCGCGGGACAGAGGAGTCACAGTTGCTCGACGCGGCCCAGCGAAAGCCCGTCGAGCAGTTCCTGGGTGATGCGCTCCTGTCCGGTCAGGATGGCCTTCTGCGCGGCCTGGCAGATGAGTTGGGACAGTGCCCGCATGTATCCGCGGCTGCGCTTGTGCAGGTAGGGCGCCAGCGGTCGCAGGTCGCCGCGTTCGTGCCGGTACAGCCGCAGGTCGGCATCGAACAGGTCGACGATGCGGGCGAACTTCTTCATCTCCTCGTCGCTGTAGCCGACCCGGCCGGTACGTAGCACCGGGTGGTCGCTCCACAGGTCCTCGTCGGGTTCCAGCGGGGTGTCGTTGTCGCGGGTGAGCGGGTCGACGATGCCCCGGGCGCCGCGCCCGCAGTACACGAACGTCGCGCCGGTGTCCTTCTCGATCGTCTCGAAGTACTGGAAGGCCTGCTCCGCCTCGGCGGCCGTGCGCAGGCGGTCGATGTTGTCGACGAGGACCAGCAGGGTCCGGGCGTTGCGCATCGTGCGGATCACCGAGCCGGTCGGGTCGCCCCCTTCTCGGTCCTGCCCGAAGTAGTGGGCGAAAGTCCCCGCCCAGTTGCGGACGTTGCCGCGGACGGGGGGCGGCACGCTCAGTGCGACCACCGGGTGCCGGTTCTCGTCGGGCCCGTACAGCTCGCGCAGTCGGCGCTCCCAGTACACGCCGATGGCCTGTAGGACGGTGCTCTTGCCCGTCCCGCGCGGGCCGTCGAGGACGATGCCGACTTTGCCGTCGGGGCGCTGGCGGTTCGCCCGGATCTGCCCTGCCACGACGCGCAGCGCCTTCGTGATGGCCGGGGAGGTCACGGTGAGCATCATGCCGTGGTACAGCAGCCGCTTGTCGTGGTCGGCGACCTTGGTGCCCATGGGCGCGCAGTCCGCCAGGTCCGGTGCCGAGCAGTAGGTGGCGGCAATCGCCCGCCAGGCGTGGCAGTCCTGCGGCCACACCGGAGCGGGCGGTCTCAGCGACAGCGGCCCGGGTGCCGGCTCCTCGAGCAGCAGCAGGTTCTCCGCCCGGTCCAGGCGCTCGGAGCCGTCCATCCTCACAGGTCTCCCATCTGTCGACCGCCGGCTGCCGGCTCTGTCCGGCGTCCGATCGGTTCCTTGCGGTCGGGCCCGTCGCCCTGTGCCCGGTTCTTGCCGCGCCTGCGGCATGCCGTACCGGGCAGGGGCCGGTATCACGTCGGACGGCCTCGGCGGCCCGGTCACGGCGAGGACCCGTCGTCTGGGGGCGTGTCGAGGGCGGCGAAGATCTTCCGGTAGCGCTCGGCGAGGTCGCCGCCGACGGCCGCCGTGCCGGCTCCGTTCACTGCCGCACCGGCGACACAGGGGCCGTGCCCCCAGGCGGTGAGCGAGGCATCGGGAGGGAGCGGGCTGCGGCTCCAGTCGATCGCGGCCCCACCGGTGCTGGCCGCCGGGGACAGGCCGGTGTCGCTGAACGCCAGCAGGCCGCCCCCGGCCTGCCCGGGTGCCGGGACCGGAAGACCGGGCAGGTCCGGCAGATCGGCGAGGTCGACGGGTCCGCGGCCGGCGTACGGGTCGAACACCCTGGCGGGTGCCTGCGGGGGAGAGGGCGCCCAGCCGTCCGGGGCGGCGGGCCGCCCGGGCCGGTCGGGGCCGAGGGAGGCCCGCTCCAGGAGATCCGCGAGCGCCTCGGCGATCGCCTCCTCGTCCTTGAACCGCCCGCCGCGGGCGACGTGCTGGGATGCGGCGGTGTCCCACAGGAACTGCGTCCACGGCGCTCCGACCTTGTGCTGGTGCACCCACGTCGCCTCCACCCACTCGCCCCTGCGGTGGTCGCGCAGCCACACCTTCGACGGGTCGTTGGGGGTGTACCGCACCTCCCAGCGCCCGCGCCGCTTGCCGTTGAGCCCCGAGGGCGTTCGGCGGCACGGGTTCAGGCCCTTTTCAGGGTCGCGTTCCGGGTGGTCGTAGAGGCGGTTCTTGAACCGGATGCCCTGCTCGCTCACCCCCACCCACGCTGTCGGCAGCAACCGGAGGTAGTCGTCCCGGGTCATCGGGATCGGCAGGTAGCCGTCCACCTCCACACACGCCGCGAACATCTGGTTCGGCGACAGATGGGGCAGGTACGCGTCGTACGGGTCGGCCAGCTCCGGGTGGGGGCGGTTCTGCCACTCCAGCACGATCCACTGCTGCAGCATGTCGTCGAGCTCTGCGAGGGTCCACAGCCGCTCGCCGTCGACGGTCCGCCGCACCCGAACCGGGTCGTTGCCGGTGTAGGTGTTGAGGTGCTGGCTGAACATCGACTTGATGGACCCGAACGTCCGCTCGATGATCGCCTTGTCCTGAGGAGTGCGCCGCCGTGCTGGCCGCACCGAGATGCCCAGATAGGCGCAGGCGTCGAAGAACGTCCGGCTCGTGAACACGGTGCCATGGTCGATCACGATTAGGTCTGGGACGATCACCGGCCGGGCCGCGGCCTGCGCGAACCGCTCGTCGACGGCCGCCAGTTCCTCGAACGGCAGGTCGGAATTGGCGGCGTGTGCGGCGGGGGCGAACGTGGGCCGCATCGTCAGCGGCTTCAGGGCCTGCGCCAGCAGTTCGCACGCGTCGACCGCCTTCGTCGCCCGTCCCGTGGCCCGCGTGAATCCCACCCTCCCATCCCGGTGCTTTTTGCCGAGTCTGCGCGCCTGCTTGGGTCGTACGACCGCGGCGATGATGCTCCTGGTCGCCACGCAGATCGCGGCCGTCAGCTCCACCCGCGCCGGCTGGCCGTCGTCGCCGAGCACCCACACGTCCAGATCGGTCGAGTCGATCTGCACCAGCTCACCCGGCATCGTCGCCGACGTCACCGAGAACGGCGGCACAGGCCCGCGCCCCGACGCCGCCCGCTCACCTCCGGGCCCGGACAGGTCCCGCGCCTCGAAGCCCAGCCGCTTCAGCAGCTTGTACAGCGTCGGCTCCGCCGGGACCTTCACCGTCGGCCCGTACCCGCCGCGCACCGCCCGCCGCAATTGCCCGAACAGCTTGCGCGCGTCACTGGGCGCATCCACCCGCCGTTGCTGGCGCCCCACCAGGACCAGTAACTGCTCCACGACCCGTGGATCGGTCAGACCGTGCTGCTTCTTGGCCTTGACGCTGCGACCGTCGACCAGCGCCACGGCGGTCGGGTTCTTCACGTACTTCAACCGCTTGGACTGCACCGTCTGCCACGACACCCCCCAGCCCAGCACCGCGTTCATCTCCGCGGCCTTGGCCTGGTACCGCTCGATCAGCGTCGTGGAGTTGGGGTCGAACGCGGGCCGGGGCACCGACCCCGGCAGCGCACCGGGCAGCAGCCCCGTGTCGACCTCGACGACCGCCATCTCCCACTGCCGCGCCTTGAGCGCGGCACCCCCGGGAATCCCCTCCAACAGTGAGAAGTCCGGAAGCTCCGCCCGCGCAACCCGGCGGCCGGCGCCGTCCAGGACCGCGAAGTCGGCGGCAGACGCGAGCACGGGAAGCATCACCGAGACCACGGCCCCTTCGCCGTTCGCCGCCAGCTGGACCTCCACCCCGTCGAAGCCCGCGATCGTGTAAGCGGCCCCGCGCCACACCACCCGGTCCCCGCGCACCAAAACCCCGCGCGGCGCGCACCGCACCTGAGGCCGCCCCTGCGAGAGCGCCACATCCGCCCGCAGAACCTGCACCGTCGCGTCGTCCGTCACCGCGCCTCCACCACCACAGGCGCCTGCACCGTCTCCGGCCCCGCCGCGCCCAGCGGCCCCACCACCGTCCCCGCGCCCATCGGCGCGCCCCAGTCCATGCCCAGCCGGCGGTGCCACAGCATGTGATACAGCCTCGGCAGCGCCAACTGCCGCGTCACCCCGCACTCCTGGACACCCTCCATCAGAGGCCGCGGCTGCTCGAACGCCTCCGCCAGAGCGGCCTCCACCTGTCGGTTCCCATACCGCGGATGCCGCCTGCGCGAGACCCACCGCAGATTCGCCAGTGCCACCCCCGATGGCAGAGCCGGCGCCGCCAACCGCCACCCCGCCGCCGCGCACGCCTCCCGTAGCACCTCCAACTGTTGCTCGAACCGCTCACCGGGCCCGGTCTGCGGAGGGCACATCACCACCAGCGTCTTCCCGTCCGTGGTCTGTACGAAGAAGTCCGGCACCAGCCGCCGCTCCCGGCCGCGCTCCCGCCACACCAACTGTGCCGACCAGGCGCCGAAGTCGGCTACACCCGGGTGGAAGTCCAGCAGCATCGCCGTCGACAGCCGGTCCAACGACCGACACCCCACATGCCGCCCGCTCGTCGCCGACCACCACCACGTCGCGATGCTGCGCTGCGCCGGATGACGCGAGGGCCGCCACACCTCGCCGCGCTCCGTCAGGGGAGCCCCGGCCACCTGCTCCACGGGCAGCGTCCGCCGCAACCCGTTCGCGTCCAGGTGGAGGACTTCCAACTGCCTTGCCATGAGCGCTCCCTGGGACGTTACCGGTGCCGTCGAGCCCGCGCGCGGAAGCGGGCCGGAACACCTGTTAGCACATCGGCGGATCTTCGTGTCGCGGCCGCCGCGGACGTCGGCCGTTTTCAAGACATCCCGCTCCCAGCGGCCTCGGATTAGCGAGCTTCTTACTACTCATGCATCGTCAGATATCTGATTCTGTCGACGGGTTCACCGCGTTGGGTCGGTCGCACCGCAGCAGCCTGTTGGGCAGGGCGGTGCAAGGGGCCAGGGCGCCTGCGGTCCGGGCGTGTGCGACGGCGGCCTCGAACGCCAGACGGTGCAGGCCGGCGTGCGTGCGGCGGCGTCGGGTTCGACGAACAAACCCTTGCCTGGTTGTTCGGCCCAGGTGAGGATCGCGAGGACGGTCAGGTGCGCGGCCGCGTCCAGGCCCGCCATGCGCGGGTCACCCAGCAGTCGCAGCGCCAACTGCCCGGCTCGGCCGCATCGGTGGCCGGCGAGGTCGGGGATGAGGGCAGCGGGCCCGCTGCGGGGCCAGCGTCCCGGACCACGAGGCCGTGGTGCGGATCCCCGCTCGGATGATCCCGATCCCGCGAAAGGGATGTGATGACGTAGAGCGTGGTGGGCTTCTCTGACCTGCTGGCCGCCACCCGGCATTCGGCGGTTCACCTGGAGACGCGACACCTACGCGGTGGCGGACGAGGCCGAGCGGATCCGGCAGTGGTCGACCCGGCCGACCGGGCTTCGTGGTACACCAAATGGCAGTCCAAGCGGTCCGGGCAGCCGACGTCCCGCGAGGTCCAGCGCGACTGATCCATCTCACGACCGCCACCACGACATCCTGTCGGACGCCGCGCTCGCCTATGCTCTGCACACCAATACCCAGGCCCTCACCGACCACTTCCAGGACGCCCGCCACAGGCCCGGAGCCGACATCGTGTTGTTCCGGGCCGGACACAGCCTCGGCGAGAGCGGCCGGGCCGTGGCCGCCCGCGACCACTTCCGGGCGCTGGCCGACACCACCGCACGCCGCCTCGGACCCGACCACCCCAGCACCCTCCTCGTCCCGGACAGCACCGCCTTCTGGCGGGGGCAGTGTCGGTCCCCGGGCGTGCGGGCCGGGGGCTCTCGTGGAGCACCGGGCTGCTGCGGGTTTGACCGGGCAGCATCCGTTCAGAGGGTGAGTGCGGCGATGCCAGCGGGGCCGGCGATGCAGATCACCGGAGTGTCACGGCCGGGGAGGTCGGTGATGTTCAGTACGGGGGCGGCGGTGAGCAGGGAGCGGCTGGGGGCATCGGAGGTCCCGTCCCAGAGGTGGACGCCGGTGCCGTTGCCGTAGGCGATGAGGGGGGTGCCGTCGGGAGTGGTGACGGCGGCCACGGCCCGGGTTGACGGCGTGGCCAGGGAACTGCGCAGGGTCCAGTCGTGGGTGTTCCACAGCTGGAGCCCGTTGGTGGTGGCGAAGGCGGCGAGCGGCTCCATGCCCGGCGCCCGTGGGACGAGGGCGGTGACCCTCACGCCGCGTGTGCTCGCGGCGGGGCTACCCGGCATGTGGGCCTGCTCGCCGGTGGCCAGGTCCCACATCTCCAAGCCCTGCCGGGTGCACAGGACGGCGGTGGCGCGGCCGTCTGGGGTCGGCACGACGAGCAGGGACTGCACCGGCACGGGCCGGCGACGGCGGTAGGACCAGCGATGGATGGTGTTCTCGGTACCGGTGGTGAGATCGCGGACCCGCAGGTGCCCGGAGGCGGCGATCAGGAGGGCGGGGGAGCGGTCCGGTTGTAGGAACAGGGCCCAGGGCCGGGGGCGGTCGACCCGGGCGGTGTCGACCACTCGGCTTTCGGCCAGGTCCCATGTCTGCAGGCGTCCGGGGAGGAGGCAGGTGACCAGCGGACCGGTGCCGGGCGCAGAGACCGTTCGGAGGGAGCGGACGGGGACTCCGGTCTCGAATTGCCCCGTCCGTGTGCCGTCCCGGGCGTCGAGGACGTCGAATCCGACCGGTGTGGCGTGCGCTAGCAGCTCACCGCCTGCGCGGCCGTCGTGCCGGGGGAGAGCGGCGAGAGTCTCTGCCGGCAGGGAGATCCGGCGGTTGGGTGGCGGAGGGGACAGCCAGATCGGATGACTGTCCGGTGGCAGTGCTTCCCACAGCCGGATCCCCTCGTCGCCCGCGGTGGCCAGGCGCGGCAGCGCAGTGCCGTCGTCTTCGCGAACGGGGTCGCCGGGCAGCGTGGTGAGGGCGTGGACGTCGCCGACCGAGAACAGCCCGACCGGCCGTGCGTGCTCGCGCACGGGGGAGCCTGGGCGGCCGTGGACGTCCCACAACACGGCCTGGCCGTAGGAGACGGACACTAGCAGTGCCCTGTCGTCCGGCAGGGCGGCGGCCGCCAGTTGTTCGGCCGGGCCGTCCAGGTAGGAGACGGGCTCTCCTTCCATGTTCCACACCGACACCCACGCGCGCCCGGCCGGGTTGTGGGCGAAAGCGATGAGGTCGCCGTCCCAGTGTCCGGGCAGGACCGTCATCTCCTGCGGCGTGTGGCCGAGTCGGACGAGCAGGCGGTCCTCGTACGGCTCCTTCGGATCCCACACGCGCGCCGAGCTTTCGGCGTCCCTGGGGACGTGGACGAGCACGCGCCGACCGTCACGTCCCCGTGCCGCCTCGCACAGTGCCCGCGGTCCCATTCCCGGCACGCTGAAGAAATCGTTCCACCCCTCGGTGGGTGCCCACAGCAGGACGCCGCCGCTCGTCGGCATCGCCACTGTCCACCGGCGTTCGCCGTCGTCCAGCACGCGCACCGCGCCGGGCTGGAACCGCCGCGGAATGTTTAGGGAGGCGACCTGCGCACCGGACAGCGGATCCCACACCGCCACCCGTTGGGCGTCGGCGCTCACGAGGAACAGCCGCCCGCTGTGCCCTCTGATGGTCCGCAGGTCCCGGATCCCGTCCACGGGCATGCGGGCCAGGCTGTGCCCCGAAGCCCGGTCCCAGACAGTGATCTCGTCCTCGGTGGCGGCGGCGACGAGCGTCCGGCCGTCCTGCGCCCGCAGCGCGCACATCGTGCGGACCGTGTCGCCGGGGGAGACGAGCACGTTCGTCCGTGGCCGCCAGCGACTCCACGAGGTCCTGAACGCCCCGTCCGGCAGATCGGTCACGGGCGCGCCGCCCAGCGAGGCGGTGTGGAAAGCGATGCTGTCCAGGCGCGAGGGCGAGTCGACGCCCTCGTCGGCGTAGGGCTCGATCAGCGCAGCCGCGGTCACCGCCTGGCGGGTCCGGTCGGCGACCGGCAGTGGCAGGCCCAGCCGCGCGCGCAGCGTCCGGGACGTCTCGTGGGCCAGGACCCCGGCCGGCAGGTGCCGGTCGTCCAGCAGGCCCGCCGCATCCGCGTGGCCGACCAGGTGGCGGCGCAGGTACGGGTGCGGTGCGAGCGGCGAGGAGGCATTCGCGAGCGAGGCGAACTCACGGGCCAGGTGACGCCGGACCTGCCGCCGACTCAGCACGCCTCCTCCCTCCTCCCCGGGGTTCGCGTCCGTTCCGTCCGGTCCGCTCGATCCGGCGGCGTCGACATCGAGGAGCAAGGACTGCGGTCGGTCGAGGAGGGCCTCCGTGACGCGCTGGTGGACGGGGCGGTAGGTGACGCGCCTGTCCTCCTGCCCGTTTGCGAGGTAGCCCACCAGGCGGCTGTGGCGGAAGACGCGGATCGCCCGGTCGACGTCGACCTCGGCAGCGGAGGGGGAGCCCAGGACCGCGCGCACGGCGGTGGGCCACACCTGCCCCCAGGGCAGCCCGGCGCCGGAGGCGAAGGCCGTGGCTCGCAGTACCGCGAGCAGCATGCGCGCGGGGACGTCCTGGGCCTGTGCGACGGCGCGGATGTCCTCGCGCAGCAGGGCGGTCGTGCCGTCCTGGAGTCGCTCGCGCCACGCGCGGTCGTCCAGGTCCTGCGTCCGGTCGGCGGTGCGCAACTGGTCGGCGGCGATGCGCGCGTCGAGGAACGAGGGCCGCACGGCGTCGGCGACGACGGCTGCCGCTTCGGCGGCGGCCCGGGGGGCACCCCGGTAGGGACTGGCGCCGGGGCCGGTCAGCAGGGCCCGCACGTACTGGGCGATGTCCTCGCGGCTGGTGGCGCTCTCGTCGGTGCGCAGCACCGTGAGGGGCATCGCCCGCTCCGCGGTGTCCCCGGCGGCCAAAACTCCGAGAGCGCCCAGGAGTTGGTCGGCCGTGTCGTCCTGGAGCCGCTGTCGGTCGGAGGGCAGGGAACTGCGCATGCCCAGCAGCAGGCGTACACACGGTCGGCCGTCCTCGGTCTCCAGTCGCCCCAGCGGCAGCACTACGTCGCTGAGGCAGGCCAGCGGCCGGTCAGCCTCGTCGATGCCGTCGATGACGATCGTCACTGGCTGCGTGCTCTTCCCCACGCGTGCGTGAAGGTGAGCGAGCACCGACTGCAGGGCCGGCACGCCGGGAGCGGCCGGGGCGCCCAGCGCCGCCGACAGGTCCCCGATCAGGCCGTGCGCGTCCTTGCCGCGGGCCAGGACGGCGGCGTGGACCGATCCGGGCTCGGGGCGCAGCGCGGCCGAGACACCGTCCAGGGCGCTTCGGACGCGGTCGTCGCGCAGGAAGGTGGAGTCGGTGAGGGTGACCAGGCGCGCCAGGAGCGCGGACTTCCCGGACCCGGCCGCGCCGGTGACCACTAGCGCCCCCTGACCGTGGCCGAGGAAGGCTATCAGCTCCTTCATGAGCGTCTCGCGGCCGCTGAAGTACCAGCCTTCGTCCTCGTCGCCGACCTGTCCGGACGCCCGGGCCAACCAGTATCGCTCCAGGGCGGTCTCCGCCAAGGCGAGTTCGCCGACCGCAGGTCCCACCACGGCCCGCCGGGGCTGCCAGGTGGGGTTGGGCAGGCACGCGGACGGCACCCGACGGCGGGAGGGAGGCCATACCCACAGAGCCTCGATCAGCCCCGGCTCGTCCTGGCCCACCGCTTTCAGCATCTGCTCCCACTCCTCGAAGGACAGGTGGGAGGCGGTGTAGCCAGCCGACTCGTCGGCGAGCGCCGCGAGGGTCCTGCCCATCAGGGAAGTGAACTCGCCGACGTAGGGCTGCTCGTCGAAGTCTCCGCTGGTGACGACGGCGATCGTGGGGAGCTTGCGCCGGGAGGTCTTCAGATCGCGGAACATCTGCTGCACCTCGACGTTCAGCGTGCCGGCGAAGCAGGAGTCGACCAGGACCAGGATGTGTTCGGCCTCGCTGTCGACGACCGCACCGATCAGTTCGGCCGTCGGAAACGCCGTTCCTACGAGACGCTCTTCGTCGGTGCCGGCGAACGTCAGGTAGTGCCGGCCCGAGGCGCTCGCCAGGCCGTGGCCCGTGATGTAGACGACCAGCGCCTCGTCGTAGGCCGCGTCGACCGGATCGACGAAAAGCAGGAAATCGCGCAGATCGCGCACGTTCTTCAGCGAGGTGGGTTCGTAGAGGGAGAACCTCTGCTCTTCGGCAAGGGACTCGCTGGTCAGCCATCCCGTCACGACCGCCGTCTGGGAGGCGATGTCCCGGCTGAAACCGGTGTCCCCGTCGCCGTAGTCGTCGACCCGAACCATCAGAAGCCGACGCACCGCGGTCGCGGGTCCGCAACTGTCCTCGTTCCCCAACCCCGCCGCCTTCCGTGTCCCGTCGCGTTCGCCACCGGAAGGCTATCCTCGCAGGCCGCGCCCCACGACCGCGTCCCTCGCCCCGGGTGGGGAAGAGCCGCAGCGGGGGCGTCCTACGATGTGAACCGAGCGGCCTCCGCCCGTGTCCACCGGCCGCGGATCCCGACGAGGGGCCGGAACGGGAAGGGGAGCATGAGCGACCTGCACATCGTCGGCGTCCACGGCATCTGGCAGGGCGACACCGACACCACCAGGCTCACCGCCGACTGGCGCGCCGCTCTCACCCGGGGACTGACCCGCCACCTCGGACCGCACACCACCATCCCGCCGATGACCGTGCCCCACTACAGCCCCGCCTTTACCGCCCCCCGTCGCCGACTCGGCGCCGCCAAACCCACGGACCACGAGCCGATCGGCCCCAACGAAGAGGCCTTCATCCTCGAGACCCTGGCCCACTACGCCCCTGACGCCCCGGTACGGGCCGCAGCCGACGCCCCCAGCACCCTCGGCCTGGGCCTTCCCTACCTGCCCCGGCCCGTCGCTGCGGCGATCGCCGGCATCGACCGGGAATCCGGCCGCGGAACAGGCGCCCTGCTCGTCGGAGCCATCCGCCAAGTCCACAAGTACCTCCATCACCCGGACCGTGCCGAACAGATCCGCGCCACCGTCCTCGACGCCTTCACCACACCGGGAACCCGCCTGGCCATCGCGCACTCCCTGGGCAGCGTAGTCGTCCTCGACATGATCCTGCGCGGACAGATCCCCCCAGCCGACGGCCACGGACAAGGACTCGCCACACTCGTCACCTGTGGCTCCCCCCTCGCCTGGCCCACCGTCAGACGCGGCATCGGCCAAGAGGGCCGATCCCTGCGCTTGCCCGACGGCATCGCATGGATCAACCTCCACGCCCGCGGCGACGCCATCGCCCAAGCCCGAGGACTCGCATCCGTCGCACCGGACGTGCACGACGTCGAAGTCTCCAACGGACTCGGGGAACCGCACGCCGCCACCCGCTACCTCGACAAGGAACCCATTGCCCGCACCATCGCGGCCGACGGCCAGTGAATGTCCCCGGACGTGCGGTGGCGTGCTACGCCCAACGGTAGTGAAAGACGGGCCCTCCGGCCGCTACGCCCTGCTGTGCGGTGGCTTGCGGGGCCGCTCGACCTTGGTTTCATGGCGCTGGTCGGCCCGGTGCTGATATTGGAGACCGACCCGGTGGCGAAGGCCGTGCCGGAGACGGGCGTCAATTTCCTCGGCGCGGCCTTCGGCGAGGTAAGCGTGGTGGTGCCCCTACGCCGGACAGCGGCCGGGTTCTCACCGGCAGCCTGAGGGCGGTCGGCGGGGCGGGTCCAGTCGGCGGGGCAACGCCCTGGGACGACCCGTGGTGCGGCCTTAGTGGGCATTTTGGCATCTCTGATCCTGTAAGTGGCTTATATTCATGCCGCTTTGATGGCGCTATGCCCAATAGGCGAACAACATCTGCACAGGCGCGGCAGCACTTCCTCGGGCACCAGATTCCCGCCGGACCACAGGCGACGGCGACCACCTCAAGCCGTTACAGTCTGGCCCGGTGCACGGCGAGGAGGGGCCAATTGGTCGAGTGTTTCGTGGCCGTGTCCCACTGCCCCGTTCGTCGTTGCATGCGTTGCATCGCCGATTCGCGGGGGGATCTATGGCAACCATCCGGCCGAACCGTCCGACTGAGCGCAGCGGGATCAACGCCGTACGGGCTCTCTTCGACGCGCACGGGCACTTGGTCCAGGAGATCGACGGAGGAGCTGATCACGGAGAGGACATGCACGTCATCCTGGCCCGGGAGCGCAAGCGCACCGGCCACGTCATCGCCGTCCAGGTCAAGAGCGGCAAGAAGTACCGCCGGAAGCACGGCTATGCCATCCCCGTGGGCGACCACTTCGAGGACTGGCGGAACTACCGCATCCCTGTGGTTGGGATCGTCTATGACGCCGAGACCGAACGGCTTTTCTGGGTCAACTTGACGGAAACAGCGGTGGACGTACGGCCTGGACGAGACCATCGCAGGCCACCCCATCGTGACCGGTAACGTGCTTTACCTCGTGGGGAGTTCGGGCAGTATCCATGCACTGGACACACGGACAGGTTCCCCGCTGTGGAGCACAACGACCCGCCTCAGAACGACGCTTGCCCCGCTCGTCGACGGTAGTACCCTCATCGTCGCAGCCGCCACTGGAACCCTGACCGCCCTGGACACCATGAGTGGCGAGGAACGGTGGCGCAGGCGCGCTCCCGGAGGCTTTGTCGCACAGCCGTTCCTCGCAGGTGATCACCTCTACGCTGCCCACCGCGCCGGCCGAATGCTCATGTGCGACATCGGCAACGGCCAACTGCGGTGCTCCTACGAGCTGATGTGGGACCCGTCACGCCAAGGAGAACCCGTTTTTGCCGACGGCATCCTATTCGTCACCAGCGGGCGCGGCGACATCCACGCACTCGCTCTCGTATGACTACTGGAACCAGCCACCCCGCTTCGCCTACGGGCCCTCAGTCGGGTAGACCGAGCCGCAGCCTTGCCGACGTCGGAACCCGGCGACTCCGCCCGTCCGCTTCCGCGCTCCCGCCCCGCTGACAGCCGCGCAAGCTCCGCCGACCCTTCTGTGCTCCGGCGACGATGCATCATTACATAACTGATCGTCAGTCAGCACACCAGAACCACAGACGATCTGATCTAATCCTGCAGCTCACCGCACACCCATCTTATGTATCGCACATGCTAGGGTTTGCATTACATTCTTGACTGCTGTTTCTGCTGCGCCGTCTTGGAGGCCCTGGTGCCCGCCGCGTCCGTTCCGCCGCCCGACCCCGCTGCTCCCGCCAGCCTGGGTGCGCCCGCTGTGTCTCTGGGTGTACACAAGGCCCGGCCGCTGCTGCCCCAGCTCATCCGGGACGCCGAGCAGGGCACCATCACCGAGCTCACCCGGGGCGAGGAGGAGCGGGCCCTGCTGGTCTCCGCCCACCTGGCCACCACAGCCGGCCTGGACACGGCCGGTGCGCCCGCTTGCGGTATCGCCGAGGCCCGCCCCGTCCTGGGCGACCTGGTCGCCCAAGCCGCCGCCGGCACCCCGCAGGTGCTGCTGCGCCACAAGCGGCCTGTGGCGGTCCTGGCCTGCGCCACCGCCCTCTTCCCGGCCACCGCGACACCGCCACCGGCCCTCCCGGCCGCCGCACCCGACACCCCGGCGGCGGCCCCGCAGGCTGCGGCCGCTGCGCCCGACGCCGATCCTCTCGACCTGGCCACCGACCCCATCGCTCCAGCTGCCGGGCCCGCCCCGGCCACCGAGCCTGCTCCGGTCGCTCCGGTTGCCGGACCGTCAGCTGCCGGTGCTGCGTCCGCTGTCGCGCCTGCCGCGGCGGTGTCGTCGGCCCCACGCCGTCGGCTTGCCCCGCTCGGGCAGGTCCTGGACACCCTGCTGCCCACTACCCCCGCCGGGGACGGGGACGGCGAACAGACTCCGCAGGTGGGCCTGCCGACCGGCATTCCCACCCTCGATGCCGCTCTAGGTGGTCTGCAGCCGGGCCGTTTCTACCTGGTCGCTGGCGCCCCCGGCACAGGAGCAAGTCTGCTGACCATCAGCGCCGCCCGCGCCACCGCTCTCAACCAGCGGCGCACCGTCCTGTACGCAGCCTCCGGGCTGACCCGGGCCGACATCGCCGCCCGCGTGATCGCCGCCCACACCCCGGTCGACTACCGCCGCCTGCGCGCCCAAACCCTCAACGACACCGAGCGTGAGGCCGTCGCCCGCACCGCCGACCTCCTCGCCGCGGCCCCGCTGCTGATCGACGACGGGACCGGCCTGGGCGCCGAGGCGATCACCACCACCGCCGCCGACGTCCCCGACCTCGCACTCGTGGTTGTCGACCGCCTCCAGACCGCCCCCGACCCCCGCCTGCCCCTGTCCGGCCTGCCCGCCCTCGCCGACGCAGGCCAGGCCCTGGCCCACCTCGCCCGTACCCACTACCTTCCGGTGCTTGCCGCCCTCGACACCGACAACCCCGACCTGATCCGCGCCCTGGCCGCCGACGTCACCCTCACCCTCACCCCCGACACCACCCCCGGCACCGGCAGTGGCCGTGTCCGTCTCGCCATCGCCGAACGCGACCTCGGCCCCCTGACCACCCTCACCCTGGCCTCCGACCCGGCTCACGCCCGCCTCACCGACCCCACCCCCGACGACACGGCCGCCGTCGCACCCGCCGCGCCGACCACCACGCGCTCTGCCCCGGCACCGGAGGTGCCCCGGGAAGCGCCCACCGATCCCGGCGTGTCCGCTCAGGCCCAGCCGGCCCCCGCCGCGCCCGCCTCCGGTCCGGCTGCCCAGACGCTCCAGGAGGCACCCGCGGTGGCCGCCGAAGGCCCCCGGGAGCCCGCCACGCTGCTCCCCGGCACCACTACCGCCGGGGGAGCCGATGACGCCCAGGGCCCGTTCCTCACGCCTGCCCCAGCCGCGCAGACCCCCGCCCTGGACGTCCCCGCCGCGTTCAAGACCGGCAACAGCTGGCCGCTGCGCCCGACCCGGACGCCTGCGGAGCGCACTCCCAGTGCCCGGGCAGCCGCCGCCCTGGGCGACAGCTACTCGGACCGGGACTACAGCTACTACCTCGACATGATCGCCAGCGCCGTCCACCAGGCCCTGGAGGAACACGGCGGCGAAACCGAGGCCGCGATCGCCGCCCTGGAGAAGAAGGCCATCCCGAACGGGATGCAACTCTTCGACGCCACCCGCGTCGGCGCCACCTACGAACACACCGTCTACCCCGAGACGCTGGACTTCCTGCGCAAGAAGTCCCGCAACGGCGCCGACGACATCTGGGAGGGCCGCCACAAGTGGGAGAACGCCCCCCTGCTCGACGACCTGCGCAAGGGCCGGCTGCTCCCGGTGGCGGTCGATGTCCTGGACACCAACGCCGCCTACTGCACCGCCCTGAAGACCCACCTGCCGATCGGCGCCCTCCAGCACCAGCCCGACGGCGGCTTCGACCCCAAACGCTCTGGCATCTACCTCTTGCCCAAGCGCCCCACCTGGAACCACCCCCACCTGCCCGACCCCATCGGAGGCCGCCGCGAAACCGGCCCCGTTCTCCTCGACGACGCCACCATCCGCCTGCTGATCCGCTGCCACAAGCTCGGCCTGAGCGAGGCCCCGCACATCACCGAGGCCTGGACCTCCGGCGCCAGCGAAAGCCTGCTGGAGAAGTTCCGCCGTGTCCTGACCATCGCCCGCGAGAACGCCATCACCACCGCCGACACCGTCACCGAGGCCTACGTGAAGGCCATCTACGCCAAGTTCGTCTCCACCATCGGCGAATCCACCCACAACCGGGACCTGCGCCGCCCGGACTGGATGCACATCATCCGCTCCCAGGCCTTCGCCAACCTCTGGTACAAGGCCCACCGCGCCCACACCCACGGCCTGATCATCGTCGCCCTGCGCGGCACCGACGAACTCCACACCACCAGCGACAGCGCCGACTGGCGCACCGTGTTCACCGAGGGCCGCCTCACCACCCAGATGAAACTCAAGGACCAGTACACCCTCCCGCGCACCCGAAAGGCCGCCTGAACGTGTCGACCGACGGATGGAAGAACTTCGGCAAGTACGGCGCCCATCTGGACCCCGGCAACGTCCACGGCAAGATCGCCCTCGGCCGCGCCCTCGAAGACGCCCTCGAGCGCATGATCATCGAAGGCGGCATCAAATCCCCGCCCACCACCCGCCGTGGCCTGCTCGCCCGGATGCGCTATCTCACCACCACCACCGGCGGCACCCAGGCCCTCAGCGACGCCGGCATCACCGCCACCCCCCGCACCATCCGCGCCTGGACCCACGGCACCCAGCGCCCCCGCCCCCACAATCTCGAAGCCATCGACACCGCATACTGGAACCTGCGCGCCCACAACGTCCTCACCAACCCCGGCGGCTTCAAGCAGCACCTCAACAACGCCGGCCGCGGCACCCGAGTCGAGATCCACCCCGTCAACCAGGACCTCGTCGATCAGCCCCGCCGCCGCGACAACCTCCGCCTGCGCACCATTCAGGTCCGCTACGTCTGGGACGAGGCCGTCGACGCCATGGTTGACGGCGACGAGGCGAAGCTGGAGGAGATCTGGGACGACGTCATCGCCGACCTCGACTCCGACTGGGGCGCCTATACCTACGTCTCCCACATCGGCCTCGGCGCCTGAACACCACCACCTCAAGCACTGATGGCAGTCCCCGAACGGCCACCCGCACTACGGAGCCCCAGGTAGCCACCCCACTACAGTTCCGCCCCGTGACCGGTACCCTCCGCCGCACCGCTGCAGACGACGACGCACTCCTGGAACGGCTGCACGACCTCGCGCGGGGCACCGGAACCACAGGCGATCCCCACGGCTGTCTCCCGGACCAGCCGTTCCCCCGCTCACGAATGCCGAGGTCGAGCAGGTGGAGCGGCAACTCGGCTACGAGCTGCCGCCACAGCTCCGACGCATCTACACCGAGATCGGCGACGGGGGATTCGGCCCGGAAGGAGGCCTCGCCTCGCTGACACCGCGCCGCGTCCCGTACTGGCACAGACCGGACTGGCCCCGCAACCTCCCTCCACACGCGAGGGCCAAAGTACGGGCGGCCGGCGTCATGGCTCTTCCTGACAGGCGGCTGCAGCATGCAGTGGCACGTCTCGTTGATCGCGATCGACAACCCCGTCCTGCTCTGGGACGCCGACGGCTGGGAACCCGACTGGGGCGAAAACCTCCACGACGGCCTGTGCTACGCCGCACCGTCACTGCGCCAATGGCTGTGGACCTGGGCGGACGGAGGCAACGTGTGGGACGAAGCACTCAAGATCATTTAGGTGCTGCGGCCACAAGCGGCTTGACGATCTTCCCCACCAAGCACCGCACGTCCCGGCCGGACAGACGGGCCCATCCCCGCCAACGCCCCACCTCGTCCCACCCTGCCGCTGCGCCCCACACCCCGCTGCACCGCCCCTTTCCGGGAAGGCCAGAACGCGGCCCTCCGCGTACCCCCGCTGCGCCGACCTGCCCAGGCCGGCGCAACGGCGCTCCGGTGCAGCACCCCGGAGCCTGCCGGGACGGCGGCTGCGCCGCTTCTGGGACAGCTGTCCGAGCGGTCTGCCACACTCGGCCCGTGGCGGTGGATCCGAAGAAGCTGCGAGAAGCGGTCAGCACTGTCGTGCAGGGGCTCCATTCCTGTACCCACCGGGAGTTGACCGAGCTGGGGCCCGAGCTCAGGCTACCGATACCCGCGGCAGACACAGGCTCGAAGAGCCAGCGCCTGGAAGCCTGCCTCAAGGCACTCCCGGACGACGGCGGCCTCCTCCAGGCCGCGCAGCGCCTCCTTGACTCCCCGCAGGTGTCCGTCCGCGGGAAGGAGCGGTTCGCCCTCGAGGACGCCGTCTGGGACGCCGGAACGGTCATCGAGATCCCGGGCCGGGTGCGGCGCGAGCTGGCCGCCGCGATCAACCTCGACGAGCTGCTCTACCGCGAGGACAGGTTCGAGCGCGCACTGGAACGGTTCTGGCACCTGGACGACGACCCGATGGCGCGGTGGACGGGATCGTCGACGACGAGCCTGCGGGCCCGGATCCACCAGCACGTGTTCCGCAACCGAGAGGACTGGTCGGCGGAGGAGCTGTTCGAGCAGCTCGGGGTCTTCGAGGCCGGCTCCGCCAGGTTCACCCGCTTCCTCGAAACCCTGGTCGACCCGGCAACCCTCCCGGACGCTGGCGCCCAAGTCCGCCTCGTCGAGACGCTCAACACGGCGCTGGCACCGACCGCAATCCGCCTCGAGCAGACCGGCGAGCGCGACGGCTACCCACACTTCCAGCTCCTGCGCACCGGCCCCGGCGCCGCCCGCCGGCCGAAGACCCTGATCTTCGCCACCACTGCCAAGCCCGACATCCGCTTCCTGAGCGTCGTCGACAACGATCTCGAAGTCCTGCAGGGGATAGACCAGGTCCTCGTCTACGACCGGCCCATCGGCCCGGACGGCATCCGCTGGTGCGACCTGCAGCAGTGGTGGCAGGAGAAAACCGGCACCGACGACACCGAGCAGGCCAAGAAGGACCTCTACAACCGCCTGCTGGCCTCCATGCCCAGCGAGGACGTCTCTCCCCAGCGCGACCTCTACCGGCTCTATCACCGCATCTACGGCGCCCGCGCCTGGACCCTACCCGCCCTGCTCCCAGAGGTCTGGCTGCACTGGGACCACAAGACCGTCCAACAGCGCGGCGTCGAAGCCCTGCTGAACCACCGTATGGACTTCCTCATGCTCCTACCGGGCGGCCACCGCGCCGTCCTGGAAGTCGACGGCCGCCACCACTACGCGACCGCCAAGGCGTACGAGGACACTGTCCGCGGCGACCGCGACCTCAAGCTCCGCGGCTACGAGGTCTACCGATTCAGCTCCACCGAACTCAGCAACCGACACCACGCTGGCCCCCTCCTCGAGCAGTTCTTCACCACCCTCTTCACCCACCACAATCTCACCATCCCGCCGGCGGAGCACCACCACACGACCCCCAACACCTGACGCCCGAACCCGGCCGGGAACCTGGGCCAGGCGCACCCACTGGCTGGGCCCGCGTCAGCCCTCAACGCCAAGCAACTGCCCACGAGTTCATCACGGCCGGGCAGCCGTGTGCGATACAGAACCCGCCCGGTCGATCAGTTCTGTATCGCCGAAACCTTGCCTCAGTGGCATTACACATGCGTATCCGCAAGCCGTCGACATCCCGTTACATAACATCGGCCGACCAACTCTCATTCTCTAGTTGCCAAGTAACATGGTCTAAACCAAAGAGAAAGGTTTAGACCTGACTTGAGCCTAACCAAGGGTCACGAAAACCTCTGCAGCAGAGGAAACGGCATCGCCTGGCTGCCCCTCACAGACCGCTCGTTCCGCCGGAGGCGGAACGAGCCCGGAGGGCGCTGAGAACGCTAGAATGAGGCCGCACAGCAGCCACGAAACACCCGGCCCAAGCCGGTCCCCATGAAACTAGCAGGTCAGAGCCAGCTCTGAGCGAACCATCCGCCCGAGGAACCTGGTTCGCATTACAGAGATCAGAATCGGGCCGGCGGTGACCGCCACCACCCACCGCGTCGAGCCGTCCGACTCCACGCCGCCTCAGCCAGCTGGCGTCGCGGAGCGACGCCGCAGCATTCCGTCACGGTAGTGACGGCGCGTCATGTCTCCGGAGGAGACGGCGCGC
>NZ_JBIVMI010000052.1:0-27979 GCF_044753005.1 Kitasatospora sp. NPDC088548 | reverse complement strand
GCGGGAATGCGCACCCGCTCCATCAGCTCGACGGCCTTGTCCCTGGCCTCCTTGCGTGAAGCCCCCTGGTGCACCCGGAACATCTCACCGAGCTGGAAGCCCACACTGAGCACCGGGTTCAGCGAGGAGAGCGCGTCCTGGAAGATCATCGCGATCCGCCGGCCGCGGACCTTTCGCCGTTCCTCCTTGCCCATCTTCAGCATGTCCTGGCCCCGGAAGCGGATCTCGCCCCGGGGGATGCGGGCCGGCGGCATGTCCAGAATGCCCATGATCGCCTGGGCGGTCACCGACTTGCCCGAACCCGACTCCCCCAGCACCGCCAGGGTCTCACCGGCCGACACCGAGTAGCTCACCCCGTTGACCGCCTTCGCCACACCGTCCCGGGTGGCGAACTCCACGTGCAGGTCGCGAACGTCGAGCAGCGGCCCCTCGTAGGGCGTTTCCCGCGCGGACCTGGCGGTGTCGACAGCTGTTGTCACGATGCGTCCCCTCGCTCAGCGAAGCTTCGGGTCGAGGGCGTCGCGCACCGCGTCGCCCAGCATGATGAAGGCCAGCACGGTGACGGAGAGCGCCGCGGCCGGGAAGAACAGCGCGAACGGGGCCGTCCGGATCACCTTCTGGGCGGAGGAGATGTCGATGCCCCAGGAGATGGTCGGGTCCTGCAGACCGATGCCGAGGAAGCTCAGCGTGGCCTCGGTGGCGATGTAGCCGCCGAGCGCGATGGTGGCGACCACGATCACCGGTGCGACCGCGTTGGGCAGGATGTGCCGGAACATCAGCCGCCCCGTCCCCGCGCCGAGCGCCCGGCCGGCCACCACGTAGTCCGACTGTTTGACGGTCAGCACCGCCCCGCGCATCACCCGTGCGATCTGGGTCCAGCCGAGGAAGGCGAGCGCGATGACCACGCTCCACACCGTGCGGGTGGCGAAGGCGTTCAGCAGCACCAGCGCGCCGAGCAGCAGCGGGATGCCGAAGAAGATGTCGACGATCCGGGAGATCACCGCGTCCACGCCGCCGCCGAAGTAGCCGGCGACCATGCCCGCCAGACCGCCGAGCAGGGTGACGGCCGCCGTGACACAGATGCCGACGGTGATCGAGGCGCGGGCCCCGTACACCACCCGGGCGTAGATGGACCGGCCCTGCCCGTCGTAGCCGAACCAGCCGGCCCCGAAGAAGTCGGCCCAGTCCGGGCGTTTGAGGTAGTCGTGGACCAGGTCGGCCCTGCGCGGGTCGGCGTCGGTGAACGCCCAGGGGAAGACCGCCATCACGACCAGCAGCAGGATCAGCACCGCCGAGATCAGGAAGATCGGCCGGCGCCGCAGGTCCCGCCAGGCGTCGCCCCAGAGGCTGCGGGCCTCCTCCCGTTTGATGACGTCGGCCTCGACCAGGGTCTCCTGCTCGACCGCCATGCCCTGCTCGCCGGCGTAGTCCAAGCGTGAGACCCCCGGTTTCGGATGCGGCTCGTACGAGTTCTCGTCGTGGATGTCAGGCATAGCGGATCCTCGGGTCCAGGACCGCGTAGAGCAGGTCGACGAGCAGGCTGGCGACCAGGTAGACGATCACCAGGACGGTCACGATGCCGACCACGGTGGGTCCCTCCTTCTGGTTGATCGCCCGGTACAGGACGTTGCCGATGCCCTGCACGTTGAAGATCCCCTCGGTCACGATCGCGCCGCTCATCAGTGCGCCGAGGTCGGTGCCGAGAAAGGTGACCACCGGGATCAGTGAGTTGCGCAGCAGATGGCGGGAGATGATGGTCCGCCGGGGCAGCCCCTTGGCCACCGCCGTCCGCATGTAGTCCGCGCGCAGGTTCTCGCCGATGGACGTCCGGGCGAGCCGGGCGACGTACGCGAGCGAGAGCGAGCCGAGCACGATCGCGGGCAGGAGCAGCTGGGAGAGGTCCCGGGAGTCCTGCACGGTCGGGGTGACCCAGCCCAGATTGGTGGCGAACACCGTCTGGGCGATGTACGCCAGCACGAAGACCGGGATCGAGATCACCAGCAGCGTGAGGATCAGCACCAGGGTGTCCTGGACGCTGCCGCGCTTGAGTCCGGAGACCACGCCGAGGCAGAGCCCCAGGACCAGCTCGAACGCGAAGGCCATCAGCGCCAGCCGGATGGTCACCGGAAAGGCGTTCGCCATGATGTCGGTGACCGGGCGGCCGGTGAAGCTGGTCCCGAAGTCCCCCTGGAAGAGGTTCCCCATGTAGTGCAGGTACTGCTTCCAGATCGGCTGGTCGAGGTAGTACTTGTGCTTGAGGTTGGCCACGACGGCGGGATCGGCGGCCTTGTCCCCGAACAGCGCCGCGACCGGGTCGCCCGGCAGCGTGTAGACCATCAGGAAGATCAGCAGCGTGGTGCCGAAGAACACCGGGATCATCTGCAGCACCCGCCGCAGCACATAACTGCCCATCCGAGCCTCCTTCCTAGGTGACCGATTGGCCGAGTGCCCGGGCCCCGCCCTCCGTGCGGAGAGGGCGGGGCCCGGCGTGGGACGGCCCTCTCTCCCCGGCCCTCGCGGCCGGCCCCCCGGTCCGGTGACGGGCGCGGGGGCGGGAGAGGGTCAGCCCTTGACCTCGACCTGGGTCCAGGCCGGGTTCCCGAAGGAGTCGAACTTCACGTTCTGGACCTTGGTGGAGTAGCCCGAGTTGGTGCGGTAGTACCAGAGCGGGATGGCGGGCATGTCCCCGGGCAGCACGGCCTCGGCCTGCTGGTAGCCGGTCACCGTGTCGGCGACGCTGGCGGCCTGGTCCGCCTTGGCGGCCAGCTGGTCGAACTTCGGGCTGCTGTAGCCGAAGTCGTTGGAGGCGGCGCCGGTGCGGTAGACGTCGGCGAGGAAGTTGGCGTTCAGCGGGTAGTCCTGTACCCAGCCGGTGCGGAACGCGCCGTTGATCTGGTGCCCGGTGATCGCCGCGCGGGCGGTCTTGAAGTCGGGCTTCGGATCACCGGTGCAGTCCACCCCGGTGCTCTGCCGGATCGAGTTGCAGACCGCGTCCACCCACTCCTTGTGGCCGCCGTCCGCGTTGTAGGTGATCGTCAGCTTGTTCCCGGGCACCCCGCCGCCCTCGGTGATCAGCTGCTTGGCCTTGGCCGGGTCGAACGTGCAGTTGTCGCCGCAGACGCCGGCCTTGTAGCCCTCGACGCCCTCGGCCACCCAGGCGGAGGCGGACTTGCGCGAGCCCTGGAGCACCGTCTTGGTGATGGTGTCGCGGTCGATCGCCATCGACAGACCCTGCCGGACCTTGGCCTTGGCCGGGCCGGACCAGTCCGCCTGGTACAGCGTGAAGCCGATGTTCTGGATGGCACCCTGCGGCTCGTCGATCGCCCGGTCCCCGAGGTCGCTCCGGTACGTCGCCAGCGCGGACGGCGGTACCTGGTCCATCACGTCGAGGTTGCTGGACAGCAGGTCGGCGTAGGCCGCCTCGGACGTGTTGTACATCCTGAAGACGACGCCGCCGTTCTTCGGCTTGTCCACGCCCTGGTAGTCCGGGAAGGCCTTGGTCACCACCTGCTGGTTGTGCGACCAGCTGACGAACTGGTACGGCCCGTTGCCCACCGGCTTCTGCCCGTACCCCGACGGGTCGTTGAAGAAGGCGTCCGGCAGCGGGGAGAAGGCGATGTAGCCGAGCTTGTACTCGAAGTACGAGACCTTGCCGCTCAGCTTGACGGTGAAGTGCGTGTCGTCGACGACGGTCAGCCCGGACATCGTGGTCGCGGCCGGCTGGCCGCTGTCCGGGTGGACGTCCTTGTAGCCCTCGATGTCGGAGAACCACGAGCTGTTGATCTGGTTGTTGGTGGTGGTCGCGCCCCAGTTCCAGGCGTCGACGAAGTTCTTCGCCTTCACCGGGGTGCCGTCGTGGAACTTCCAGCCGTCCTTCAGCGTGATGGCGAAGGTCTGCGAGTCACTGGTCTCGATCTTGTCCGCGACCTGCATCCGGATCTTGGCATCGCCGGGGTCGTAGTCCACCAGCCCCCTGAAGAGGTTCTGCAGGATGCGACCGCCACCGACCTCGTTCGCGTTCGCCGGCTGGAGCGGGTTCTGCGGCTCGCTGCTCTGGTAGCTGAAGGTCTTGCCGCTGTCCGACGAACTTCCGCCTCCGCCGCTGCTGCTGCACCCGCCGGCCGCCAGGGCCACGGATGCCGCTCCGGCGAGGACCCAACGAACACGAGTGGCTGCGGGCATGGAGGTCCCTCCTCAAGGTGTGTGTCGCATCACACCCCATGAGAAGCGTGCCCTTGCGGCGGCGCGCGCCGGGTACCCCCGGACGGGTACACCTCCGCGGCGGCAAGTTGACGGAACGCCGGAAGGGCCCGCGGCTCGATGGCCGCGGGCCCTTCCTGATGGCGCCTCGGGGATCAGACGGCGGCGGCCGTCTCCCGAACCTCGGCGAAGTGGCAGGCCGACTCGTGCGCGGCCGGACCGCTCAGCACGGACGGCACCGCCAGCAGCGGGATCTCGGTGGAGCAGCGCTCCTCCGCCTTCCAGCAGCGGGTGCGGAACCGGCAACCGGACGGCGGGTTGGCCGGCGAGGGGATGTCGCCGCTCAGGATGATCCGGTCGCGGGACTCCCGCGCCGTCGGGTCCGGCACCGGCACCGCGGAGAGCAGCGCCTGGGTGTACGGGTGCGTGGCGTTCTCGTAGATCTGCTCGTCGGTGCCGATCTCGACCATCTTGCCGAGGTACATCACGCCGACGCGGTCGGAGATGTGCCGGACGATCGAGAGGTCGTGTGCGATGAACATGTACGAGAGCTCGAACTCGTCCTGGAGCTGCTCCAGCAGGTTGATCACCTGCGCCTGCACCGACACGTCCAGCGCGGAGACCGGCTCGTCACAGATGATCACCTCCGGCTTGAGCGCGAGGCCGCGGGCGATGCCGATGCGCTGGCGCTGACCGCCGGAGAACTGGTGCGGATACCGGTTGATGTACTCCGGGTTCAGGCCGACGACGTCCAGCAGATCCTGAACGGCCTTGCGGCGGTCGCCCTTGGGAGCCACCTCGGGGTGGATCTCGAAGGGCTCGCCGATGATGTCGCCGACCGTCATCCGGGGGTTCAGCGAGGTGTACGGGTCCTGGAACACCATCTGGATGTTCCGGCGGACGGCCTTCAGCCCCGCGCCCGAGAGCCGGGAGATGTCCTCGCCCTTGAACAGCACCTGGCCGGAGGTGGCCCGCTCCAGGTTCATCAGCACCTTGGCCAGCGTGGACTTGCCACAGCCGGACTCGCCGACGATGCCGAGCGTCTCGCCCTTCGCCAGGTCGAACGAGACGCCGTCGACCGCCTTGACCGCGCCGACCTGCTTCTTGAAGAGGATGCCCTGGGTCAGCGGGTAGTGCTTGACCAGGTCCTTGACCTCCAGGATGGGCTCAGCCATGGAGGGTCTCCTTCCAGAGGTGGCACGCGCTGCGGCGGCCGGTGAGCTCCTTGCCGTCCTTGTCGGTCACCTGGTGCAGCTTCGGGGTCTCCGTGCGGCACAGGTCGGTGGCGACGTCACAGCGGGGGTTGAACGCGCAGCCGGCCGGAACCTTCAGCAGGTTCGGGGGCAGACCCTTGATCGCGTACAGATCCTGGCCCTTCTGGTCCAGGCGCGGGATGGAACGGAGCAGGCCCTTGGTGTACGGGTGCGCCGGGTTGGCGTACAGCTCGTGCACCGGAGCCGTCTCGACGATCCGGCCGGCGTACATGACGGCGATCTTGTCCGCGACGTCGGCGACCACGCCGAGGTCGTGGGTGATCAGGATCAGCCCCATGTTGTACTCGGCCTGGAGCTCGGCGAGCAGGTCCATCACCTGGGCCTGGACGGTGACGTCCAGGGCGGTGGTGGGCTCGTCGGCGATGATCAGGTCGGGCTCCATGGAGAGCGCCATCGCGATCATGATGCGCTGGCGCATACCGCCGGAGAACTGGTGCGGATAGTCGCCCACGCGCTGCTTGGCGGCGGGGATGCGCACCCGCTCCATCAGCTCGATGGCCTTGTCCTTGGCCTCCTTGCGGGAGGCGCCCTGGTGCACCCGGAACATCTCGCCGAGCTGGGCACCGACGGTCATCACCGGGTTCAGCGAGGAGAGCGCGTCCTGGAAGATCATCGCGATCTTCTGGCCGCGGATCAGCCGGCGCTGCTCCTCCTTCATGGCGAGCATGTCCTCGCCGCGGTAGAGGATCTGGCCCTGGCTGATCTTGCCGGGCGGCATGTCGAGGATGCCCATGATGGTCTGGGCGGTCACCGACTTGCCGGAGCCGGACTCGCCGAGCACCGCCAGGGTCTCACCGGCGGCCACGGAGTAGTTGACGCCGTTCACGGCCTTGGCGACGCCGTCCCGGGTGTGGAACTCCACATGGAGGTCACGGACCTCCAGCAGCGGGGTGCCCACTTCGAGGCGTCCGCTCTTGCTGTTCTTCTCGATCACGGTGGTCATCGGGTCGTCACCTCTTCTCTCAGCGGAGCTTCGGGTCGAGGGCGTCGCGCACCGCGTCGCCGAGCATGATGAAGGCCAGCACGGTGATGCTCAGCGCGGCCGACGGGAACAGCAGCACGTGCGGGGCCGTCAGGAAGCGGGCCGAGGCGTCGCTGATCATCAGGCCCCAGGAGATCTCCGGGGACTGCACGCCGATGCCCAGGTAGGACAGGGCGGCCTCGGCGCCGATGTAGACGCCCAGGCTGATCGCGCCGATGACGATGACCGGCGCGATGGCGTTCGGCAGGATGTGGCGGAAGGTGATCCGCATGCTGCTGGCCCCGAGCGCGCGGGCCGCCATCACATAGTCGTTGTACTTGTTGGAGAGCACCGACGCGCGCATGATGCGGAAGATCTGCGGCCAGCCGAGGACGGCCATCACCAGGGAGACGGTGTAGGCGTTGCCCTTGCCGAGCATCGACATGATCAGCATGCCGCCGAGCAGCAGCGGGATGGAGAAGAAGACCTCGGTGAAGCGCGACAGAATGCTGTCGGTGATGCCGCCGACCCAGCCGGCCAGCAGGCCGAGCAGCGAGCCGACCACGGTGACCGCGAGGGTGGTGAGGACACCGACGATGATCGAGTTGCGGGCGCCCCACACCGTACGGGTGTAGACGTCGCAGCCCTGCACGTCGAAGCCGAACCAGTGCTCGGCGCTCGGCCGCTTCAGCGAGTTGGCCAGGTCGCAGGCGTCGCCGTCGAACGGGCTGCCGCTGGTAAACAGCTGCGGCACGGCGGCCATCACCAGCAGGATCAGCACCAGCGCGGCACCGATCAGGAAGACCGGGTTGCGGCGCAGGTCGCGCACGGCGTCGGACCAGAGGCTGGCCGCCCGCTCGGTCTTCTGCTTCTTCGGCGGATCGGTCTTGCCGGTGTCGCCGGACAGTGCCTCGCTGCCCACGGTGGTGGTGTCACTCATAGCGGATCCTCGGGTCGAGCACGGCGTACAACAGGTCCACGAGCAGGGTGGTGACGAGGTAGATCACCACCAGGAGGGTGACCATGCCGACGATCACCGTGCCCTGCTTCTGGTACACGGACTGGGCGAGCAGACCGCCGATGCCGTGCATGTTGAAGATCTTCTCGGTGATGACCGCGCCACCCATCAGGCCGCCCAGGTCGGCACCGAGGAAGGTGACGATCGGGATCAGCGCGTTGCGCAGGGCGTGACGGCCGATCACCCGACGGCGCTTCAGGCCCTTGGCGACGGCGGTGCGGACGTAGTCCGCACGCATCGTCTCCATCAGGCTGGTGCGGGTCAGTCGGGCGACGTACGCGAGCGAGGTGGACGCCAGCACGAAGGCAGGCAGCAGGTACGCCCGCAGGCCGTCCTCCTCGTGGAAGGAGACCGGGAAGAAATCGATGCCGTAGTCGTTCTTGAGCTTCACGCCCAGCAGCAGCTGCAGCGCGAAGCCGGTGACGAAGACCGGGATCGAGATGACCAGCAGCGTGCTGATGAGGACCAGTTGGTCGAGGAACTTGCCCCGGCGCAGGGCCGCCATGACGCCCGCCAGGACACCGACGACCGCCTCGATGATGAACGCCACCAGGGCCAGGTTGACGGTGTAGGGGAACGCCTCGCTGATCATGTCGGTCACGGCACGACCGGTGAGGCTCTCGCCGAGATCGCCCTGGAAGACGCCGGAGATGTAGTTCCAGTACTGGACGAGGAACGGGTCGTCCAGGTGGTACTTCTCGCGGATCAGTTCTCTCAGGAGCGGATCGACGCGCTTCTCGCCGGCCAGCGCCTGCACCGGGTCACCGGGCAGGTAGTGCACCAGTGCGTAGATCAGCAGTGTCGCACCGAGCAGGACAGGGATCGCCTGTATCAGTCGGCGGATGACATAGCGGCCCATCAGACCTCCATACTTTCGGACAAGGAAGGGAGGCGGGAGGACCCGGACTGTAGTCCGGTCCGCCCGCCCCCGATCGTCTGATTACAGATCAGGCCAGCTCGACCTCGGCCAGGTTCATGTGACCCTGGGCGTCGGTGTCGAAGTTCTTGATCTTCTTGGTGTACGCGGCGGAGGACATGTAGGTGTACACCGGGATGTACGGGAGGTCCTGGATCAGGACGTCATCGGCCTGCTGGTACAGCTTGAGGCCCTCCTCCTCCGTCTTCGCCTGGTCGGCCTGGCTCAGCAGGGTCTCGAACTGCTCGTTGACGTAGCCGCCGTAGTTCGAGCCGTTCTCGATGGCGACCTTGGAGAAGATCGGGCGCAGGTAGTTCTCGATCGACGGGTAGTCCATCGACCAGGCCATGCGGAAGGCGCCGGAGTACTGCTTGTCGCCCAGCGCGTCCAGGATCTTGCCGAACTTCTCGAACGGCTTGAAGGTGACCTCGACGCCCAGGTTCTTCTTCAGCTGGTTGCCGACGGCCTCGATCCACTCCTTGTGGCCGCCGTCCGCGTTGTAGCCCAGCTCGATGGTGTTGTTCGGAACACCGTTGGCCTGGGTGAAGAGCTCCTTGGCCTTGACCGGGTCGTACTTGGCCGCGTCGCCCATGGCGCCCTTGCGGTAGCCGTTGACCAGCGGGTTGACGAAGTCGTCGGCCGGGACGCGGGTGCCCGAGAAGATCGTCTTGGTGATCGCCTCCCGGTCGATCGCCATCGAGATCGCCTTGCGGATCTCCGGCTTGCCGTAGGTCTCCGGGTTGGTGGCGATCGGGAAGCCGATGTAGCCGACGCCCGACTCGGGCTTGTAGATGTAGCGGTCGCCGAACTCGCTCTTGACGGTCGACATGGCCGAGATCGGCAGCTTGTCGGTGGCCTGGATGTTGTCGGCGCGCAGGTCGTTGTACGCGGTGTCCAGGTTGTCGTAAATCTTGAAGGTCACACCGGCGAGCTTCGCCTTGGTGTCAGAGCTCGGGAAGTTCTCGAAGCGCTTGACCTTGATCTGCTTGTTGTGCTCCCAGGCGCCGTCCATCTCGAACGGGCCGTTGCCGATCGGCTTCTCGCCGAACGCCTTCGGGTCGTTGAAGAACGCCGTGGGCAGCGGGTAGAACGCGTTGTACCCGAGCATCGTCTTGAACTGCGAGAACGGCGCCGACAGGGTGACGGTGAAGGTCTTGTCGTCGACGACCTTCAGGCCCTTGAGCTCCTTGGCGGAGGGCTTCTTGTCCTTGCCCGGGGCCAGCTCCTCGGAGCCCTCGATCTTGCTGAAGAAGGGCAGGCTCTCCTGCGCGTTGTCCTGGTTGGCGCCGTAGTTCCAGGCGTCCACGAAGGACTTGGCGGTCACCTTCTCACCGTTGTGGAAGGTGTAGCCGTCCTTCAGCTTGATCGTCCAGACCTTGCTGTCGGTGGACTCGATCGACTCGGCCACGCGCAGCTTCGGGGCGTTGGTCTTGCGGTCGTAGTCGACCAGGCCGGCGAAGACCGCGTTGAGCACCTCGGAGCCCTCGGACTCCGCGGTGTTCTGCGGCACCAGACCGTGCTGCGGCTCGCCGAGCTCAACGGCGATCGTGCCGCCGGCGGACGCGCCCGCCTTGCTGTCACTGCTCTTCGAGCTGGCGCTGCAAGCGGTCGCCGCGAGGGCGATAGCGGTCGCCGCGACGATCCACTTGGTCTGGGTTGCACCGCGCATGGGGGATGCCTCCTGAATTCGACTTTCCAACGAGGAGAGCAGGCGGGCGGTTGTCACCGGTCCGCCATGCCGTCCGCGCTCGTGGTTTCGGCGCGCACCCCTGCGCGTTAACCCTTGACCCGAGCCTGACTGCACCCACTATCCGTCACGCACGGACACGAAAGTGACCAATGCCGATCTCAATTAGGTCACATGAACGGTCAGTAAGTTTCGAAAACCGGACATAAGAGACATAGCCAGACAGGCATTAAACGGACAGTCGTCATGAATGACGGACTGTCACGTTCGCTCAGCGGACACCTTGCGGTGTTAAGCGCTATTCCGTTTATACGCGCGTCGACAGCGTGGAGTAGTGAAAAACGATCGCCCCCCTCTCCGGTGGAGAGGGGGGCGATCGTTTCCGGCCAAAGGCCCGATCAGACCGAACAGATCACGACTTCTTGGCGCGCGAGGCGGTGCGGCCGCGGTCCTTCTGGTCCAGGACGAGCTTGCGGATACGGACGGTCTCCGGGGTCACCTCGATGCACTCGTCCTCGCGGCAGAACTCCAGCGACTGCTCCAGCGAGAGCTTGCGCGGCGGGACGATCGACTCAGCCACATCGGCGTTCGAGGAACGCATGTTGGTGAGCTTCTTCTCCTTGGTGATGTTGACGTCCATGTCGTCGGCGCGCGAGTTCTCGCCGACGATCATGCCCTCGTACACCTCGGTGCCCGGGTCGCAGAAGAGCACACCGCGCTCCTGCAGGTTGGTCATCGCGAAGGCGGTGACCACGCCGGCCCGGTCGGCCACCAGCGAGCCGTTGTTGCGGGTCGTCAGCGTGCCGAACCACGGCTCGTGGCCCTCGTGGATCGAGTGCGCGATGCCGGTACCGCGGGTGCTGGTCAGGAACTCGGTACGGAAGCCGATCAGGCCGCGGGACGGCACGACGAACTCCATCCGGACCCAGCCGGAGCCGTGGTTGGACATGTTGTCCATCCGGCCCTTGCGGACGCCCATGAGCTGCGTGACCGCGCCCATGTGCTCCTCCGGCACGTCCACCGTCAGGCGCTCGACCGGCTCGTGGGTCTTGCCGTTGACCTCCTTGGTGACCACCTGCGGCTTGCCGACGGTCAGCTCGAAGCCCTCGCGGCGCATGGTCTCGATCAGGATGGCCAGCGCCAGCTCACCACGGCCCTGCACCTCCCAGGCGTCCGGGCGCTCGGTGTCCAGCACGCGCAGCGAGACGTTACCGATCAGCTCGCGGTCCAGGCGGTCCTTCACCTGGCGCGCGGTGACCTTGCGGTCCTTGACCGCGGACTTGGCGTCCGCGCCCTTGCCGCTGCCACCACGGCCGACCAGCGGCGAGGTGTTGGTGCCGATGGTCATCGAGATGGCCGGCTCGTCCACCGTGATCAGCGGCAGCGCGATCGGGTTCTCGGTGTCGGCGAGGGTCTCACCGATCATGATCTCCGGGATGCCGGCGACGGCGCAGATGTCACCCGGGCCCGCCACCTCGGCCGGCTTGCGGGTGAGCGCCTCGGTCATCAGCAGCTCGGAGATGCGGACGTTGGAGATCGAGCCGTCCCGCTTGATCCAGGCCACGGTCTGGCCCTTGCGCAGCTCGCCCTGCTCGACGCGGAGCAGCGCGATACGGCCGAGGAAGTTGTCGGCGTCCAGGTTGGTGACGTGCGCCTGGAGCGGGGCCTCGGCGTCGTAGGTCGGGGCCGGGACGTGCTCCAGCAGGGTGGAGAAGAACGGCTCCAGGCTGTCGCTGTCGGCCGGGACGGTGCCGTCCTCCGGCTTGGTCAGCGAGGCCACGCCGTCACGCGCACAGGCGTAGACGATCGGGAACTCGATCTGGTCCTCGTCGGCGTCCAGGTCCAGGAACAGGTCGTAGGTCTCGTTGATGACCTCGTCGATCCGGGAGTCCGGGCGGTCCGTCTTGTTGATGCAGAGGATGACGGGCAGGCGCGCGGTGAGCGCCTTGCGGAGCACGAAGCGGGTCTGCGGCAGCGGGCCCTCGGAGGCGTCGACCAGCAGGACGACGGCGTCGACCATGGACAGACCGCGCTCGACCTCGCCACCGAAGTCGGCGTGGCCCGGGGTGTCGATGATGTTGATGGTGATGGGAGCCCCGCCGTCCTTGGGGTGGTACTTGACGGCGGTGTTCTTCGCGAGAATGGTGATGCCCTTCTCGCGCTCCAGGTCGTTGGAGTCCATCATGCGGTCGTCGAGCTGCTGGTGGGCGGCGAAGGCGCCGGCCTGCTTCAGCATGGCGTCGACCAGAGTGGTCTTGCCGTGGTCGACGTGGGCGACGATGGCGACGTTACGGATGTCGTTGCGCGTGGGCATGCCTGGCTGATTCTCCCGGAATCGTGGGTTTCGGCGCCCGGCCGCGAGACGCCGACCGGCGATCCCTGTTGATCGCCGCCGCCCGTTCCGCCTGCTACTACCGGTCCACCCGCCGGGCAGGACATGCCACGGCTTCCTCCTATCGTACGGGGAACCACCCAGGTGGGCCGAAACGGGCAGGTCGGGCGGGATCAAGATCACAAGTGGATCACCCCGTCCTCACCGCGCTTCACCACGCGGACGGAGTGGCCTCGGGGCTCTGCTCCCCGCCGGCCCAGCCGATGTCCTGGAAGCGCGGCCACCCGAAGCCCCACGCCCCGGCGCCCACGACGCCGGACCGGACACCCACCAGGTCGGGCCGCTGGTAGAGGGGAACGGAGTGACCGAGCTGCCAGATCCGGGTGTCGGCCTCCTGGAGCAGGGCGAGACGGGCGTCGAGGTCGAGCTCGGCGGCGGCGCGGTCGAAGAGCCGGTCGATCTCCTCGGTACCGGCGCGGGCGAAGTTGGTGCCGGCCTCCAGGACGCCGTCCGGGTCGGGCCGGGGCTTGGCGTAGACCGGGCGCTGCTCGGTGGCCGGGTTCGAACCGGCCGGCCAGGAGAGAACGGCGAGCTCGTAGTCGCCGGTGGCCAGGTGGTCCTGGACGAAGGTCTCGGCGGGCGCCGTCACCGGCCGGACGGCGATGCCGGACTCGGCCAAGTCGGCGGTCAGCGCGTCGGCGGTGCGCAGGGCGGTGGCGGAGCCCGCCGGGATCAGCAGGGTGAGGGCGAGGTCCTTGCCGTCCTTGGTCCGGGTGCCGTCGTCCGTGGGGCGCCGCCAGCCCGCCTCGTCCAGGAGCCGGCTCACGTCCGCCGGGTCAGCGGCGGGCCCGTTGTCGCGGTAGCCGTCCTGGTCGGCGGTGAGGAGGTGGCTGCCGAGCGGTGCGGCGGCCAGGCCGAGCGGGGTGAGCGCGGCATCGGCGATCCGCCGCCGGTCGACGGCCAGACCGAGGGCGGCGCGGACGGCCGGGTCGGTGAGCGGCTCGTGGGCGGCGTTGAGGGTGAGCTGGGTGAGCGAGGGCGCGGCGGCCCGGTGCACGGTGACGCCGGGCAGCGCCTCCGCCCGCCGCAGCTCCCGGACGGCGGCCTCCGGTACGGCGGCGGGCGGCGCGGCGGCGGGGGTGGGGGTGGCCGTGCCGGAAACGGTGGGGGAAGCGCTGGGCGAAGCATCGGGGGAAGCGCCCGACAGGACGCCGGCCCGGTCGACCGCGGCGGTGAGCGGCGCGATGTCCAGCCGGTCCTGGTCGAGCCCGTCCAGCCGCTGCTCGGGCGGCGCGGCCAGGAAGTCGATCCGGTCCGCCTTCGCCGGGTCGCCCCACCAGAGCGGGTTGCGCCCCAGGGTGACCCGCCCGCCCTCGGGGTCGTAGCCGGCCACCGCGTACGGCCCCGCCGTCACCTGCCCCGTGCCCGTCAGCGGCTGGTTGAAGGCGGTCGCGGTGGCCGTCCGGGCCGCGGGGTAGAGGGGACTGAACAGCGCCCGCCAGTCGGCGTACGGCTGCCGGAGGACGACCTTGACCTCGGCCGGGTCGGCTCCCTGCTCGATCGAGTCGATCAAGCCGTATCCGGCCGGGCGGGTGCTGGTGTACGCGGTGTCGGGACCGGAGAGCGCGGCCCGCTGGGCGGTGAAGTCGGCCGCCGAGAACGGGGTGCCGTCGCTCCAGACGGCCTTCGGGTTGAGCCGGTAGGTGATCACCTGCGGCCGCCGCCCCGGCGGGGTGGACTCCGCGGCCACCAGGTAGTCCGGGTCGGCGACCGGCCGGCCGTGCTCGTCGGGCCGGAACAGCGAGGGGTACAGGGCGTGGGCGAGCAGCGCCGAGTCGGCGGTCGCGGCCGGCTGGTAGACGTTGAGCGTGGCCGGGACGGCGTCCACCGCCCAGCGCAGCGTGCCGCCGTCCCGGACGGTGTCCCGGTCGTACGGGCGGACGTCACCGGTGGTGATGGTGGGCGGGGCCGGCACCGGGGCCGGCGCGGGGGCGGGTGCCCGGTCGCCGGTGCAGGCGGCCAGGGTGCTGGTGGCGAGCAGCAGCGCGGCGGCTGCGGCGGTGAGCTGGCGGGCGCGCATGGCGGCCATGGAACGCCGTCCGGGGGCGGCCCGGCCCGCCGACACGGCGGGCCGGCGGGCTACTGCACCCGGACAGCCGAAGCGCCCGGGTGCGGTGGCCCGGGGGTCAGAGCGACAGCTCGAACCAGACGATCTTGCCCTTGGGGGTGCGCCGGCTGCCCCAGCGCTCGGCCAGCAGGCTGACCAGCTGGAGGCCGCGGCCGCCCTCGTCGGTCTCCTGGGCGCGCCGCTGGCGCGGCTGGGCGTAGCCGTCGTCCCAGACCTCGCAGACCATGTTCCGGTCGCGCAGCAGCCGCAGCCGGATCTCGCCCCGGCCGTGCCGCAGCGCGTTCGTCACCAGCTCGCTGACCAGCAGCTCGGTGGTGTCGACCAGCTCCTCCAGGCCGCGCGCCAGCAGCCAGCTGCAGGCCAGCTCGCGGGCCTTGGCGACGGAGGTCGGCTCGGGCGGGAGGAACCAGTTGCCGACCGCGTCCTCGGGGAAGGCGTGCACCCTGGCCATCAGCAGGGCGATGTCGTCCTCGCCGTGGTGCGGGTTGAGCTCGCCGAGCACATGGTCGCAGAGGTCTTCCAGGCCCTTGCCCTCGGCCGACAGCGCGGTGCGGAAGGCGCGCAGGCCCTCGTCCAGCTGGTGCTTGCGGCTCTCCACCAGGCCGTCGGTGTAGAGGCCGAGCACGGCGCCGTCCGGGAGGGTCAGCTCGACCTCCTCGAACGGCTCGCCGCCGACGCCCAGGGGCAGACCGGGCGGCACGTCCAGCATCCGGGCGCTCTCGCCGGGGCTGAGCAGGACGGGCGGCAGGTGGCCGGCGTTGGCGAACACACAGCGCCGGGTGACGGCGTCGTAGACCGCGTAGACGCAGGTGGCCAGGTAGACCTCGCGGGCCTCCTCGTCGGCCGTCGAGGTGAGCCGGCCGTACGGGGTGGGCGGGCCGACGGGCGGCGCGGAGTCGTCGCCGAGGCCGCGGGCGATCTCGTCGAGGGCGGTGAGCACCTCGGCCGGTTCGAGGTCGAGCATGGCGAGGGTGCGGACGGCGGTGCGCAGCTGGCCCATGGCGACGGCGGCGCGCAGGCCGCGGCCCATGACGTCGCCGATGACCAGGGCGGTGCGGTTGCCGGGCAGCTGGATGACGTCGAACCAGTCGCCGCCGACCTCGGTGTTGTTGTTGCTGGGCAGGTAGCGGCAGGCGATCTCCAGGCCGCTGGCGGCCGGGTTGCCCGGGGGCAGCAGGCTGCGCTGGAGGATCAGGGCACGCTCGTGCTCGCGGCGGTAGAGCCGGGCGTTGTCGATGCAGACGGCGGCCCGGGCGACGAGCTCCTCGGCGATCGCGACGTCCCTGGCGTCGAAGGGCTCGCTGCCGATCGCGCGGGACAGCTGGACCAGGCCGAGCACCTGGTCGCGGGCGACCAGCGGGACGATCAGGGTGGAGCGCAGCAGCGGGTCCGGCCCGGGGTCGGGGACGACGCTGCGGCCGGTGCGCAGCGCCCGGGCGTGCGGGGAGCGGCGCGGGTAGCAAAGGGTGCCGCCGGGCTCGGCGATCGGCAGGCCGGTGACCGAGCCGAGGACCGAGGAGGCGCCGCCGACCACGCTGGAGACGGCGACCCGGCGCAGTTCGCCGCTGCCGTCGGTGAGCACGGTGTCGCCGAGCCGGCCGGCGCTGGGAACGGTCTCGCCGGAGAGCAGCGCGGTGTAGAGGTCCACGGTGGCGAGGTCGCAGAACGGCGGGACGACGACGTCCAGCAGTTCCTTCGCGGTGGTCTCCAGGTCGAGGGTGGAGCCGATGTGGGCGCTGGCCTCGTTGAGCAGGGCGAGGTTGCGGCGGACGCCGTCGGCCTCGCGCTCGGCGACGTGCCGGCTGGTGACGTCGGAGACCTGGCCGGCGACGCCCATCGGCTGGCCGGCCGAGCCGTTCAGCCGGTAGAGCGAGACGGCCCAGAGCCGGTTGCCCTCGCGGGTGGGGACGGTGGAGTGGAAGCGCAGGTCGAAGACGGGCTCGCCGGTGGCGAGGACCTTGCGCAGGGCCGCGGTGAGGCGGTCGGCCTCGGACGGCGGGAAGAGGTCGTGCGGGGTGAGGCCTTCGAGGTCGGTGGGGGTCAGGCCCAGGCCGGAGGCGAAGGCCTCGTTGACGCGCTGGAGGCGGACCCGGTCGTCGAAGAGGATGAAGCCGGTCGGGGTCTGGCCGAAGACCGCCTCGGAGGCGGCGAGGTCGGTCTCGATCCGGCGCAGCCGGCCGAGGTCGACGGCGAGACAGGTGGCGCCGGCGGTGGGCAGCGCGCTGTCGGGCATGAGGTAGAGCTCGGCGAGGCCCTCGCGGCCGGCCGCGTCCCGGTAGGGGGTGGTGCCGACCCACTCCTCACCGGCCAGCGTGCGCTCCAGCCGGACGCGGCCGCGCTGCCAGAGCTCGCGCGGGACGAAGGTGGTGATCGGGTCGGCGCCGACCGCCTCGGCGGCGGGCAGGCCGAAGAAGTCGGCGGCGCGCCCGCTCCACTGGCTGATCCGGCCGTCGGGGCCGATCGTGAAGGTGGCGACGCGGATGTAGTCGTAGATCGAGCCCGGGTCGCCGGCGCCCCAGTGGTGGGCGTCGGCCATCGGCCGGGCCGCCGGGGCACGGCCGGGGGACCCCGCGGCGGGCGCCGCCACGGGACCGGGCAGGTGGGAGGACCCGGCCTGCCCGGGCACAGCGGCATGACCGCTGCTGCTCGGCGCATTCCGCGCCGGGGTGCTGTTCAACGGACCGACCCCTCCAACCCGCGACCGTCCGGATGTCGAGAAGACCGAGTATTCATCATCGAGGGGTACGTTCACACGCCCTCAACATCACAACATCAGATCGGGCGAAGGTTTTTGTCCTACCGCCCGCGCAACCACAATGCCACGCCCGCGCCCCCTGCCGGAGTGCGCGCTCCCCCCGGCCCCCTGCTGGCATATGCGGCCCCGTTCTACTCGCGTCCTACTCGGCTCCCGGCTCGTCGGGCTCATTACCCGGCAGGGCCTGCTCAAACCAGACAACCTTGCCCATACCCTCCGCCCGGGCGCCCCAGCGGAGCGCGAGCCGGCGCACGAGCTCCAGCCCCCGCCCGCCCTCGTCCGCCTCCTCCGCGTGGCGCTCGCGGGGCGGGTCGGGCAGCGGGTCGGAGATCTCGACCAGCAGCGTCTCGCCGAGCGTCAACCGTACTCCGATGGGTGCGCTCGCATACCGGACGGAGTTCGTGACCAGCTCGCTGACCAGCAGTTCCGTGATGTCGGTGAGCTCCTCGACGCCCCATTCGACGAGCGTGGCCCGGACCAGCCGACGGGCCCGGGAGACGGCGGTGGGCTCCGCGGGCAGGGTCCAGCCGGCGGTCGGGGTGCCGGCCTGACCGTGGCCGAGCCGGGCGAGCAGCAGCGCCACGTCGTCCGGTTCGCGGCCCTGCTCCATGGTGTCCAGCACCGCCTCGCAGGCCGCCTGGATGGAGGCGTACGACTGTTCGAGAACGACGAGCAGCCGGCCGAGGCCGACGTCCAGGTCCTTGTCCCGGGACTCCACCAGGCCATCGGTGCAGAGGGCGAGCAGGCTGCCCTCGGGGATCTTCAGCTCGACGGACTCGAACGGGACGCCGCCGACGCCGAGCGGGGCGCCGGAGGGCAGGTCGAGGATCCGGCCGGTGCCGCCGGGCAGCGGGCCGCCGGTCCGGGTCGGCTCGTCGGACTCGTCGGCCGGCACGATCAGCACCGGCGGGATGTGGCCCGCCTTGGCCACCGTCAGCCGGGCCGTCGCCGGGTCGAACACGGCGTAGATGCAGGTGGCCAGCAGCGCCTCGTCCGGCCCCTGGGCGAGGTCGTCGGCCAGCTCGTGGACGTGCCGCAGCAGGACGTCCGGCGGCAGGTCGAGAGCGGCCAGCACCCGGACGGCGGTGCGCAGCCGGCCCATGGTGGCGGCGGCCCGCAGACCGTGGCCCATCACGTCGCCGACCACCAGCGCGGTGCGGTCGCCGGGCAGCGGGATGACGTCGAACCAGTCGCCGCCGACCTCGGTGCCGCTGCTGCCGGGCACGTACCGGTAGGCGACCTCGACGCCGGTCGGCTGCGGGACCTGCTGCGGGAGCAGGGTGCGCTGCAGGGTCAGCGCGGCGGTGCGCTCGCGGGCGTACAGCCGGGCGTTGTCCAGGGAGCTGCCGGCCCGGTCGGCCAGCTCGACCGTGAAGGCCAGGTCGTCGCGGTCGAAGCCCTCCCGGTAGCCGGCCCGGCTGACCAGCAGCAGGCCGATCACGATCCCCCGGGCACGCAGCGGCACCACCAGCATCGAGTGCACGCCCAGGTCGTGGGCGGCCTGCATCTTCGGGTCGCCCGGGTAGGTCACGTCACTCAGCTGGTCGGCGCCGGAGAGCAGCTCGGGAACGCCGGTGCGCAGCACCCGGCCGCAGGCGGAGTCCTCGGCGAAGGTGATCCGGGCCCCGCGTCTGAGCATCACCTCCACCTCGGGGCCGTCCTGGACGGAGGCGGTGCCCAGCTGGAGCAGCGAGGTGCGGCGGTCGTGGCCGTGCCGGGGCAGGTCGTCCCCGTGGGCGACGGCCTGGAGCAGGATCACCGCGGAGTGGTCGGTGAGCCTCGGGACGACGGCGCTGGCCAGCTCCTGGGCGATCCGGGAGGCGTCCAGGAGGTCGCCGACCCGGGAGCCGAACTCGTTGAGCAGCGAGAGCCGGCGGCGGGCGTGCTCGACCTTGGCGACCGCCCGGTACCGCTCGGTCACGTCCATCACGGTGCCGGAGATGCCGAGCACGCGGCCGGCCCGGTCGGTCATCCGGTTGTAGGAGATCGAGCGGTAGCCGGCCCGGGCGGTGACGGGCGCGGCCAGCGTGACGTCGATGACCGGCTCGCCGGTGGCGAGCACCTGGCGCTGGATGGCGGTGATCTCGTCGGCGGCCCGCTCGGGCAGCGTCTCGCCGGTGGTGCGGCCGACATGGTCCTCGAGAGCGACGCCGTTCATCTCGGCGAGGGTCTGGTTGACGGCGGTGTAGCGCAGGTCGGTGTCCATGATGGCGATCCCCAGCGGGGACTGCTCGAACAGCGCGTCACGGACGGCGAGGTCGCGCTCGACGGCCCGGACGGCCCCCGCCTCGGCCATGTTGACCTGGAGGAACGGGGTGCCGTCGCCGTCCACCAGCAGGGAGATCCGGGCGTCGACGGTGACGGCGGCGCCGTCCCGGTCGCGCAGCTCGGCGAGACCGGCCCAGCGGCCGTGCCGCAGGGTGTCCTGGATCGCGGCACGGATCCGGGCGACCTGGTCCTCGTCCGGGATCAGGTCGTCGATCCGGCGGCCGACCAGCAGCTCGTTCGGCCAGCCGAGCAGTTCCTCGGCGGCCGGGGACCAGAGCACCACCCGGCCCGCGGTGTCCAGGATCGCGATGGCGACCTTGACGACGTCGAAGAGGTTGCCGCCGGAGTGCCCGCCGGGGCCGCCCTGGTCGCCGGGACCGCCCGGGAACGGCCGGCCGGGCCGGCTGCGGGCACCCGCCCGCGACGGGGTGCCGGACACCACCGGGGACGGCGTCGGCGTCGACTGCTGAGGGGTCTCGGGGACGGCGCCGTCGCTCCGGCGGCGGCCGGCGGGCGGCGGAGGCGCCGCCGGGCGCACGCCACGGCGCAGCCGGGCGCGAGCGGCTGCGCTCCCGCCGGCGCCCGTACGCCGTGCTCCCCCGCCGCCGTTACCGGTATTCGACACCGACGGGGCCTCCGGCTCTGGTCGGGATCGGCGTCGCCGGCTGGGGGCGGCTCACCGATGGTGACGAATAGTGCCAAAAAGCGACATACCCAGCAGAGCCCAGGCTATCCCGGCGACCAGGTCGTCTTTTCCGATTGACCTACGCGGCATCCGGCGCGTCGACGGGGCAGCGGAGGCGGGGACGGGGGTGGTGGCGGGGATGGTGGCGGTGGTCGGGCAGGTCCGGCCGGTCAGGCCGTCAGCAGGCGGGCGATGTGCGGGAGGACCTCACGGTCGTGGTCGATCCAGTCGACGTCGGCGAGCTCGGCCGGGCCCAGCCAGCGGAGTTCGTCGTGGTCCTCCAGCGGCCTCGGGTCACCGGAGAGCAGCTCGGCGGCCCAGAAACGCAGCTCCAGGCCGGGCCGGACGAGCCACGCACCGGGCAGCCGCTCCAGCGCCTTCGCCCGGACGCCCAGTTCCTCCAGCAGCTCGCGCTCCAGCGCCTGCGTCTCGGTCTCGCCGGGCTCGGCCTTGCCGCCGGGGAACTCCCAGCGGCCGGCCACCTCGGCCGGTGCGCTGCGGCGGGCGGCCAGCACCCGGCCCCGGTGGACGAGCGCGCCGCCGACGACGATCCGGTTCCCGGCCCGGCCCGCGCCGGGGCCCTCGACCGGGTTCTCCATGGCCTTCTCCATGGGCCAGACCCTATGCGCCCTCGGCCTCCACCCAGTACAGCTGCTTGTGGCCGCGCGCCTCGAAGCGCGCGGCCACCTCCTCGGCCTCGGCCCGGCCGAGGCCCTTGGCGACCTCGAAGCGGTTGCCGTTGTCGTCCTGCCGCATCACCCGGAAGGTGTCCATGGCGTGAGCGTAGCCCCGGCCCGTATGGGGGCCGCTGCTCCCGGCGCGGGGCCGACGGGTACCGGCGCGGCCAGCACCGGGCAGGACACCCGGCCGGGTCAGGTCAGACCTGGATCTCGCCGACCTGCTCACCGGTGGACAGGCCCAGCTCGCGGCGGATCTCCACGCTCGGCCTGGTCGACTTGGCGACCAGCACCTCGGCCCGCCGGACCTCGCGTTCGAGTGTGGCGTTGTCGGTCGTCCCGGCCGCGGCGTCCCACGCGGCGGCGGCCTCCAGTTGGACGGCCGCCAGCTCGGCGATCTTCGGCCGGACGCTCTCCGGCCAGACCGTCGAGCTCTTGGTGAGCGTCTCCGCCTCGCCGCGGGAGGCTGCGGCCATCTGCCGTGCCCACGCCCGGTACTCGGAGTGCGCCTCGGTGATGTCGTCCTCCGGTTCCTTCCCGTAGGCGGTGTTGAAGGTCCGGACGGCCTCCAGGTAGGCGAGCTGGGCCGAGGTCAGGCTGCCCCGGTCGGTGCGCACGGTGCCGCGGTGCTGGGCGCCCGGGTCCTCGAAACCGCAGGTGACGTAGCGTTCGCCGGACTTCCAGCTGGCCCGGTCGGGGTAGAGGTAGACCTCGCCCATGCCGTCCGGCACGACCCAGCTGTCGAGGGCGTAGTCGGCGAGCACCGGGCCGCAGAGGGTGGCGGCGCGCTCACGCATGAGGTTCTCGCCCAGGTAGGGCCCGGCGCTCTCGGGGATCCGGGCGGTGCCGGCCACCTCGCCGTAGTGCGGCAGCAGGCACGGCACCTTGCGCACCCAGAAGACGGCCTGGTCCCCGCCCTCGGGATCGGGCAGGGCGGAGCCCTCCGGCGGGTTGTAGCAGTCGCCGGACTTGAGCGTGGACCACAGGACCGAACCGGGCGGGGCCTTCGGGGCACGGGCGGGGCGGCCGGTGGTGGTGGTGCCGGCGTCGCCCGCGATCACCCCGATCATGGCCACCAGGATGATCACTGCCCCGACGACGCCCAGCAGCACACCGGCCACCGCCATGCCGCGGCCGCGCTCGTTGCGCTTGGGGATCTGGACCAGCGCGGTGATCCCGAAGGCGAGCGAGAGCGGCCACATGCAGAGCAGACCGGTGATCAGCGCGGCGACGGCGAAGCCGTTGGTGGCCCCGGGGGCGGGCGGATAGGCGTATCCGGGCTGGAAGCCGGAGAGCGCCCCGGGCGGGACCGCCGCCCAGCCGCCGGACGGTGCCCCCGGCGGGACCGGAGCGCCGGGTGGCACCGGAGCGCCGGGCGCGCCGGGGCCGGGTACGGCCCACGGGTCGGCGGGGGCGGCAGGGGGCATTGCGGGGACGGCGGGGGGCGCCGGGGGCCCGGCGGGTGCGGCCGGAGGTGCGGCGGGTGCGGCCGGAGGTGCGGCGGGCACGGGTGCGACAGGTTCAGATGTGGCGGGCCCGGCCGGCGCAGGCGGGGCGGCCGGGGCGGCCGGCTTGGTCAGTTCCACCCGGTCGACGGGCGCGGGAACGTCCGCTGCGGGGATGTCCGACGCGGGCGGCGGGGTGTCCACCGCGGGCACGGGCGCGTCGGGCTCGGGCTTGGACACGTGGACTCCCCCGCCCGCCGGTACGGGCATCAGTTCAGCGGTTGCGACTCGAACGTTCCGCGGACGGATCAATGGGAACGGACGCGCGACTTTACCCGATCTCGCCCAACACCCCCCGCTCATTTTTCACCCGGCCCGGACCGCCCGGGCGCCCTACGGCCGGGCCAGGACCTCACCGTGCAGCATCGCGAACCAGCCGTCCCCGGCGGCCGCCCAGTCCCGCCAGCCGGCCGCGATCCGTTCCAGTTCCGCCGGGTCCGCGTAGCCCTCGGCCACCGCGGTCGCGGCGATGCCGGAGCTCACGATCCGGTCGGCCCACAGCCCGCCCCACCACTCCCGCTGCTCGGGGGTCGCGTACGTCCAGCTGCTGGAGGAGACGGTGACCTCGGTGAAGCCCGCCTGCCGTGCCCAGGACAGCAGCCGCCGGCCGGCGTCCGGCTCGCCGCCGTTGGCCCGGGCGATCCGCCGGTACAGCGCCAGCCAGCGGTCCAGCCCGGGCGCCTCGGGGTACCAGGTCATGGTCGCGTAGTCGACGTCCCGGGCGGCGACGACGCCGTCCTCCGCCACGACCCGGCGCATCTCGCGCAGCGCGGCCACCGGGCCGGTGACGTGCTGCAGCACCTGGTGGGCGTGCACCACGTCGAACTCCCCGTCCGCGTAGGGCAGTCCGTGCACGTCCGCGACCTCGAAGACCACGTTGGACAGGCCTCGCCCGGCGACGTACCGGGCCGCCTGCTCCAGCACCTCGGCCGAGGTGTCCACGGCCACCACCCGCCCGCCGGGGCCGACCAGTTCGGCCAGGTCGGCGGTGATGGTGCCGGGGCCGCAGCCGACGTCCAGCAGGGTCTGCCCGGGCCGCAGCCGGGGCAGCAGGTAGGCGGCCGAGTCGGCGGCGGTACGGGAGCGGTGCGAGCGCAGCACGGGCTCCTGGTGGCCGTGCGTGTAGACGGCGTCGGACTGCGGTCCGGTCATGGCGTCCCCCTGGGGTTCGGTCGGTCTCCTCGACGCCTTCGACGCTACTCCTCGTCCCGCATGACGAGAATATTCGTCTCACATAATGGTTTGCGTCCGGCGCGCGAAAGCCCCCGGCCGCTGGGATCCGGGATCCCGACCGGGGGCTTCTTCCGTTCGGTAGAGGCTAGTTGAGGGCGAACCAGGTGGTCCGCGACTTCTTCCACTCCGCGTGGGTGAGGTCCTTGGCCGCCGTGCCGTCGCCGTACAGGTCGGCGGAGCCGTCGTCGGTGATCAGCTGCACCCGGGCACCCGGGGCGGTGAGGTCGGGGAGGTCCGCGACGGCCTCCCAGCCGCCCGCGTCACTGGTCGGCAGGTCCAGCACCTTGACCGGCCTGGACCCGGGCTGCCCGTCCCAGCGGTAGAGCGCGTACGGGTCGGAGTTGTCGTCGGCCGCCCAGGAACCGGCCACGATCAGGTACTGGCCGAGCGCGTTGCGCCGCAGGTCCCGGACGGAGAGCCCGCCGAGGTCCAGCTCGACCGGGGCACCGAACGCGGCGTGCGCGGAACCACCGGGCAGCGACGAGAAGTTGGTGACCGGCACGAGCAGCGCCCGGCCGCCGGTGACGGCCGGGGTGAGCGGCGCCCGGAAGCCCACGTACGCGGTGGTGGTGCTGCCCGGCGCGAACTCCAGCCCCTCGACGTTGAATCCGTCGATCTGCTTGGGCGCCTGGCCGTCCGCCGCACCCGCCGCGAAGCCGTAGCGGTCACCGTTGGCGTGGTCCCAGGCGATCAGGTCGTCACGCAGCCCGCGGTACGAACCGGCCGGCGACAACTGGGTGTCGGCGCCCGAGCCGGTGACGGTGGTGGTGAAGACGGTCTGCCGGTCGCGCTTCACCGCGCCGTCCTTGTTGTTGCCGAGGGAGCCCGTCCAGTAGACGGTGTCGCCGACCCGGGTGGCGGCCTCGATGTCGATCTCCTTGGAGACCCCGAGCGCGCCGCTGAAGTCCCAGGTGCGGACCGGCCCGCCGGAGGCGTTGCGGTCGTACAGGCGCAGCACGTTGGACTCGTCGTCGGCCACCAGGATGTAGCCGCCTCCCGCGTCGACGGCCGCCGAGGCGTCGCTGGAGCCGGTCAGATAGCGGCTCGCGGCCGCGTGCTGGACGGCGGGCGAGGCCGCGTAGTGCAGCGTCTTCGTCGCGCTCTTGCCGCCGAGGCCGGTCACCTTGATGGTGAGGTCGGTGTAGCCGACGCCCTGCGCGGCGACCACGAGGGTGCGGGTGCCGGTGGTGCCGGCGACACTGACGTCGCCGGGCCTGGCCACCGAACCGCGGCTGCTCGCCGAGGCCGCCACGGTCAGCGCGGACGCGGCGGCGCCGCTCTGCGCGACGGTGACGGTGACCGTCGGGTCGCCGGTGGCGCCGACCGCACCGGAGAGGTAACCGGCCGAGAGCGTGATGGTGGGGGTTCCGTACGACGCGGCGGTGGCGGGCGCGGCCGGCAGGGCCAGCACCGGCAGGACGGCGACGGCCAGCGGCAGGAGGCCGCGGGAGAGACGGGACACGGTGACAGCCCTTCGAAGTGGGGGCGGTGCGAGGTCGCAACCAGAATGAGGCCGCTGGGCGAACGCCACCCCCAGGCCGGTGGTCCGGTCGGCGAACAGCGCCCCTCACCGGACCGACGCCCCCGCCCGCGCCGTACGGTGGAGGGCACCCGACAGAACGGTCCCACCATGCCCGGCCCCCGCCCCTTCGTCCTGCTGAGCGCCGCGATGTCGCTCGACGGACACCTCGACGACGCCTCCCCCGAGCGGCTGCTGCTCTCCAGCCCGGCCGACTTCGACCGGGTGGACGAGGAACGCGCCGCCAGCGACGCGATCCTGGTGGGCGGCAACACCCTGCGCACGGACAACCCCCGGCTGCTGGTCAACGACCCCGCCCGGCGCGCCGCCCGACTGGCGGCCGGCCGGCCCGAGTACCCGCTGAAGGTGACGCTCACCGCCGGCGGCGGGCTCGACCGGGCGCTCAACTTCTGGCACACCGGCGGCGACCGGCTCGCCTACACCACCGACGCCGGGGCCGTCACGCTGCGCCCGGCGCTGGACGGGCTGGCCGAGGTGGTGGCGCTCGGCGGCTCGGTGGAGCTGGGCGCGGTGCTGGACGACCTCGGGGCGCGCGGGATCCGCCGGCTGATGGTCGAGGGCGGCGGCAGCGTGCACACCCAGTTCCTGGCGCAGGGCCTGGCGGACGAGCTCCAACTGGCCGTCGCCCCGCTGCTGGTCGGCCAGGCGCGGGCGCCGCGCTTCGTCCACCCCGCGGTCTTCCCCGGCGGCCCGGCCCGCCGGATGCGGCTGCTGGAGGCACGTACGGTGGGCGACGTCGTCCTGCTCAGATACGCCCCCAAGGAGCCCGCCCCGTGACCACCGACCCGGCCGACCTCGCGCACCTGCGGCGGGCCGTCGAACTCTCCCGCCGCTGCCCGCCGTCCGCGACCGCGTTCTCGGTCGGCGCGGTGATCGTCGGCGCGGACGGCACGGTGCTGGCCGAGGGCTACAGCCGCGAGGCCGACGCCCACGACCACGCCGAGGAGGCGGCGCTCGGCAAGCTCCCCGCGGGGGACGAACGGCTGCGCGGCGCGACCGTCTACAGCTCGCTGGAGCCGTGCGGGCAGCGGGCCTCGCGGCCACTGCCGTGCGCCCGGCTGCTCATCGCGGCGGGCGTGCCCCGGGTGGTGGTGGCCTGGCGCGAGCCGGACCTGTTCGTCACCGACTGTCAGGGGACGGCACTGCTGGAGGCGGCCGGGGTCGAGGTGCTGGAGCTGCCGGAGCTGGCCGGGGAGGCCCGCGCGGTCAATGCCCACCTGTTGGGATGATTTTTTGTATCATTACTGAACAAACAGCTCGCATTTTGTGCCGCGCCCGCGAGGAGACTCCATGCCTGTCACCCCCACCGTGCTGACCACCCAGGCCCTGCTGCTGGACATGGACGGCACCCTGGTCAACTCCGACGCCGTCGTCGAACGCTGCTGGCACCGCTGGGCGGACGAGCAGGGCCTCGACCCCGCCGAGGTGCTGGCCGTCGCACACGGCCGCCAGGGCCACGCGGCGATGGCCAGGCTGCTGCCCGAGCGCCCGATGGACCTCAACCTGGCCGACAACCGGCGGATGCTCGCCGAGGAGCACGCCGACACCGACGGCATCGTCCCGGTCCCCGGCGCCCCCGCCTTCCTCGCCTCGCTGGCCGGCCTGCCGCACGCCCTGGTCACCTCGGCCGACGACCGGCTCGCCCGGCTGCGGATGGCCACCGCCGGCCTGCCGCTGCCGGAGACCCTGATCACCGCCGAATCGGTCGGCGCCAGCAAGCCCGACCCCGAGGCCTTCCTGAAGGGCGCCGCCGCCCTCGGCTTCGCCCCCGTCGACTGCCTCGCCTTCGAGGACTCCGAGGCCGGCATCACCGCCGCCCTCGCCGCGGGCATGCCGGTCGTCGGCATCGGCCCCCGCGCCGCCGCCCACCACCCCACCATCCACGCCCTCACCCTGGAACAGGTGATCGCCACCCCGTCCCCCGACGGCACCCTCACGATCACCGTCCACACCGCCTGAGCCCCGACCCGCCCGGTCGCCGCACGCACCCGGGCGAACGGGCGGTGGCGCACGGATACCGCCCGGACGTCGAAGCGACCGATCCGGCACCGCCGAAGCCCCTGCGCACCTCTTGTTCGGTAGAGCCGGCCCGAGGAGCGCACCAGGCGCCGGTCCGCCGGAGGGGCGCTCGCGCCCTTGTCGCCGTCCGAGCACAGGCGTACAATTTCCTGTACCTAGCGGAGGAGTCGAGTCATGAAGACGATGACCTACTCGGAGTCCCGTGCACGCTACGCCGAGGTGCTCAATGCGGTCACGGATGACCGCGAGGAGATAGTGATCACTCGCGCCGGGCACGAACCGGTGGTCATCGTCTCGCTGGAGGACTACCAGTCCCTCAAGGAGACCGCCTATCTCCTGCGCAGCCCCGCGAACGCCCGCCGCCTCCTGGCCTCCATCGAGGAGCTGGAGAACGGCGGAGGAACCGTACGGGAGCTGGCGAACCCGGAGTGAAGATCACCTTCGCCTCCCGGGCCTGGGAGGACTACCTGTGGTGGCAGATCCAGGACCGCAAGACCCTCGGACGAATCAACACACTCGTTGCCGACATCGCGTGCAACGGCAACGAGGGAATCGGCAAACCGGAACCACTCAAGCACGGATTCCAGGGCTACTGGTCGCGTCGGATCAATGACGAGCACCGCTTGATCTACAAGGTCACCGGCGACTCGATCCTGATCGCCCAGTGCCGCTACCGCTACGAGAACTGAGCTTGTCGTTTTACCTCCGGTGATCATCTTCTGTGGCGTTCGGGTTATCGCCTGTCTGTTCGCTATTGGTTGGTGACCAGGGCGAGTCCGAC
>NZ_JBIVMI010000051.1:0-30951 GCF_044753005.1 Kitasatospora sp. NPDC088548 | reverse complement strand
GATACGCGCCGACCTCCACCTCGGCCTGCTCCAACTCGCCTGCAGCATCATCTGCCTGCGAAAGCTCCGAACCTCATTCTGAAACGATCAGTAAGAGGTCCCCACGATTCGTGAGCGATGAGTCCTTGAAATGTGCGATGCCGAAGTCGGCCAGGACGAGCCGACGCGCATCAGGGTCGACGAGGATATTCTCAGGTTTGATGTCGCGATGCACTATGCCGTCGCCGTGCACGTACGCGAGCGCATCGCAGAGCTGGCGCGCGTAGTCGAGAAGCACGTCAGCATCGGTTTCGTCGTTGATCACGTTTCGCAGCGTCATAGGGTAGAAGTCCATGACGTAGTAGAAGAAGTTCGCGTCCTCTGAGCGCGCGTGGATACTCACGACGTTCGGGTGGCTCGATGTCTGCCCGTACTCGATCTCCTGCTTGAAACGCTCGTTGCGAGCGGAGTCCGCATCGCGGTCCTTCTTAATCCGTTTGACTGCGAGCACCTGACCGTCGGGCTTACGGCGGGCCTTCCACACCACGGCTGATCCGCCCTCTCCCGGAGCTGAATCGCGCTCGTAAGTGACTCCGTCGATGATGAACGGTGCGTTCTTCGGCATGAACCCACCCTACTGACCCTCGGGGCGGTAACATCGGCCAATTGCCGCCAGGACCAGAGCGTTCTCCGACGGGACGAGGTAGATGCCCATCACGTCGCGGACCTTGGTCATGAACTGCGGGTCGGTCGACAGCTTCCAGGTATCCACGATGTGCGGCTTGAGGCCGAACGCCCGCCAAATCCGCGAGACGGCCGACTGCGACATGCCCTCCGCTCCGGCCGTCGGACGTGTCGATCAGTGCGAATCACCCGTCGGTGGCGCCTGGCCGAGCGTTTTGGCGACTAGACGAGTAGATCCGATGTGATCAGTGGTCGTAGGCGATCAGCGAGCGGGTGACCGGTGCGCCGATCAGGTTGTTGTGCCAGATGCCGGCGGCCATCGCGAGGACCCGCTGGGTCACCCGGACGGCCACGCCCTCGAAGGTCCGTCCGCCGTGTCGTTCCAGGTCAAGCTGCCCTTTGAGGGTGTCGTTGACCGACTCGATCAGCTGGCGGACCTTCTTGAGCATCGGCTCGCCGTATCGCTTCTCCTCACGCTTGAGTGACGGACGCAGGAGCTCGATGCCCTGCTCGGCGAGGTCCTTCTCGAACGGCTTGGAGGCGAAGCCCTTGTCCGTGATGAGCAGGATGCCCTCGTGTCCGGCGACCAGGTCGGCGTCGACTTCGAGCATCGCCGCGAGGACTTCGCGTTCGCCGAGCTTCGGATTGGCCAGCGCCCACAGGATCGGCATGCCCGTCGGGGTGCACACCAGGTACAGGCGCAGGCCCCAGAAGAAGCGGGAGTGGGAGGCACAGTAGCCGTAGCCGGCCCAGCCGGCCATGTTCGATCGGGGCGGGACATGCCGCAGGGCACCGGGGTCGAGTCGGCGATCCAGACCGTATCGGTCCAGAAGTCGCTGTCCATGGCGAGTTCGCGGATCACGCGCTTGAGCAGTGGCAGTGCTGACTTCAACCGCTTGCTGTAGCCGGGCCGTTGGGGCAGGCAGGGGAACATGTCGGACAGGTTCTTGTGGGCGTAGCGAAGCCAGCGGGCTTCGGAGTGGTAGCCGAGCAGGGCCTGGGCGACCGCGAGACAGACGAGTTCGGAGTCGCTGAGCAGGGGCGGTCGTCCCATCCATCGCGTTCCTCCGATCTCGTCGTCGATCTTCACGTAAAGTGCGGTCAAGAGGGTGTTCAGGTCGGTCGTCACAAACTGATCTTGGACACCCTCTGCCCTTTGGCGGGCCAGAACTTCGGATCTACTCGTCTAGACCGGGCCGGTGCCGCTGCTCCCGCCGCCAGGTGAACCCCCGCATCGGCCCACGGCTCGCCACCGGCACCTGCCCCAGGTGCCGGATCGGCCCCGCAATCTCGTCCCCGGCGTACTTCCACGTCGCGGTCCACCGATCCGTCCAGCCATTGGACAGGTCCAGGTCGCCCCGCCCTGCGTCCAGCGAGACAGGGACCAGCAGATCTGTCCACGTACAGCTGTGGGACCACAAGGAGCCCCGGATATCGCTCATAGTCCCAGGTAAGCCGTACGCATCCCGCCGGGGGAGCGATCTTCGAAGTTGGCGACAACTTGCCTGCAAAAAGCACGAAACACGTCAACAACGATGCGAATTCGGCGACTGATATCGTGCTCAGTGCTTCAAGAAGGGCCAGGTCGGGGTGAGAGTTTAACGACAACTATCGTGCTCAGGCTCACGTCCCCGCCGACGCGCTGGGCCCCGGAAGATCCGCTGGACAGGTCGCCGCAGGGCGCAGTGGCCCCCGGTGCTTCCGGTGGGGCCGGGCCGGGGAGGGCGGGACCGCGCCCGGCGGATCACCCGAGGTCGGGGACCCGGATCGGCATCAGGATGGAGAAGGTGCCGTCCCGGTCCGCCGAGCGGATGGCCAACGGGGCGATCGGACCGGTCAGTTCGAGGACGAGCTGCTCGGGTCGGCCGGCGGCCCGGAGCGCCTCCAGCAGGAAGTCGCGGTTGACGGCCACCCGGACCTCGCCGGGTGCGGCGGCGGTGTCGGCCGGGGCGACGGTGAGCCGTCCGTCCTGGCCGAGGGCGAGGACGGTGACCTCGCAGGCGGCCCCGTGCGGCCCGGAGGGCAGGGTCCGGGTGGCGCCGGACTCGACGGCGCCGCGCAGTTCGGCGGCGGGCAGGCCGACCCGGTGGACGGGGTCGAGGCGGATCAGCGACCGGTAGTCGGGGTAGTCGTGGTCCGGGGTGGCACCCTCGATGCGGTGCCCGCCGGTCTCGACCCGGACCAGGCCGCCTCCCAGGGTCAGCTCCGCCTCCTCGCCACCCGCGCCGAGCAGCGCGCGGATGCCGTCCACCAGGGCGGTCGGAACGATCGCGCCGGCCGGAAGACCCTCGGTCGCCGGCTCTTCGGCCGGGGACGCGCCCCGCACCGGGACCTCGGCGAGCGCCATCCGGTACCGGTCGGTGGCGACCAGGCGCAGCAGTGCACCGTCCAGGTCGAACAGCACGCCGGCCAGGACCGGCAGTTCGGGATCGCCGCCGACCGCGAAGCGGACCGCGTCCAGCGCGGCGGCCAGCTCACCGGCCGGGACGGTGAAGCGGAGTTCGGTGGGTGTGGTGGTCACGGGGTTCTCCCTCTGGTCGATCAGCGCTCGGATCAGGGAGAGCTCGCGGCGGGCGTCGGCGAGGCCGTCCTCCAGCCTGCGCAGGTGCGCGTCCACCACCCGGTGGGCGGCGCCGGAGCCGGAATCGGCGCCGAGCACGGCCCGGATGCCGGCCAGCGGCAGACCGACCCGCCGCAGCCGGCAGAGCAGCCGGGCGTCGGCGAGCTGCCGGGGCCGGTACCAGCGATAGCCGGTCTGCGGGTCCACCCAGGCCGGGGTGAGCACGTCGGCGCCGTCGTAGAAGCGCAGGGTGCTGACGCTGAGACCGCTGTCGCGGGCCAGTGCGCCGATGCTGCGCAGGTCGCTCTCCATGCCGCCGACTCTGCCGTCTCGACCAGGTCGAGGGTCAACGCCGGCCGGGACCGGCCGTGGGATCCGCCGTAGGGAGCGGAGCGCGGGCCGCAGCGGTGGGTGGGCTGCCGGGGTCGCGCAGGGCCCGGATCCCGGTGATCCGGCCGCCGCCGTCCGCCTCGCCGAACCCGGACACCGCCACACCGCCACGCCGCCACGCCGTCACGCCGTCACGCCGTCGACCGGGCGGGGGCCATCACGAGGACCGGACAGGGCCCCGGTCTGTGACATCGGGCGGCGGGGTCAGGCCCGGAAGGCGTCGTACGCCGGGGCGAGCAGGGTGGCGAGGTCCCGGCCGCGGACGGTGATCCCGGACGGGCCGAGGCGGCTCAGCGAGGGTTCGATCCGGTCCTCGACCGCCTCGGCGCGCAGGGTGAAGTCACCGCGCCAGTAGTCGGCGACGGTCATGGGCGCCGCCTGTCCCCGCTCCGGCTCACGCGTCGACTCGCGGTCCGGTCCGTGCTCCGGCTGGTGCCCGGACGGGTGCTGCCCGGTCATCGGTCCTCCTCCTCGGCCACCGCGTCACGGGAGAGCGCGACCAGTTCGCGCAGTGCGTCGGCGGGCAGCTCGGTGAGCCACTGCTCGCCCTCCCCCACCACCGCCTCGGCCAACGCCCGCTTGGCCGCCAGCAGTTCGTCGATCCGCTCCTCGACCGTTCCCACGCAGACCAGCCGGCGGACCTGGACGTCGCGGCGCTGGCCGATCCGGAACGCGCGGTCGGTGGCCTGTTCCTCGACCGCCGGGTTCCACCAGCGGTCGAGGTGGACCACCTGGTTGGCGGCGGTCAGGTTGAGGCCGGTGCCGCCGGCCCGCAGCGAGAGCAGGAACACCCTTGGCCCGTCCGGCGACTGGAAGCGCGCCACCATCTCCTCGCGGCGCGCCCGGGAGACCCCGCCGTGCAGATAGAGCACCTCCTCGCCGAGCCGCCGGGTCAGATAGGGCTGGAGCATCGCGCCGAACTCCGCGTACTGGGTGAAGACCAGAACGCGGTCCCCTTCGGCCAGCGCCTCCGTCAGCAGCTCCGCGAGCCGGGCCACCTTGCCCGACCGCTCCCCCAGCGCCGAGCCGTCGTGCAGCAGTTGGGCCGGATGGTTGCAGACCTGCTTGAGCTTGCCGATGGACGCCAGGACGGTGCCGCGCCGCTGCACCCCCTTGATGCCCTGCACCCGCTGCAACAGGTCGGCCACCACCGCCTGGTAGAGGCTGGCCTGTTCGACGGTGAGGTTGCACCAGACGGTCATCTCCTGCTTGGCGGGCAGTTCGGCCGCCACCGCCGGGTCGGACTTGAGCCTGCGCAGGACGAACGGCCCGGTCCGGCGCTGGAGTTCGGCGGTGAGGTCCGGGTTGCGGTGCAGCTCGACCGGGATCGCGTAGCGCTCCTTGAAACGCTCGGCCGAGCCGAGCAGTCCGGGGTTGGCGAAGTCCAGCACGGCGTGCAGTTCCGCGAGGCGGTTCTCCACCGGGGTGCCGGTGAGGGCGATCCGGTGGACGGTGACGGGCAGCGAGCGAATCGCCCGGGACTGCGCGGTGCCGAGGTTCTTGATGTGCTGCGCCTCGTCCGCGACCACCCGCCGCCAGCGGATCGCCCGCAGCGCGGCGAGGTCGCGCTGGACCAGGCCGTAGGTGGTGATGACCAGGTCCACCCCGCTCACGGCGGCGGCCAGTTCGTCCTCGCCGAGCCGGCCCGAGCCGTGGTGGACGTGCAGTCGCAGTCCCGGTGCGAAGCGCTCGGTCTCGCGCTGCCAGTTGCCGACCAGGGACATCGGGCAGACCAGCAGGGTCGGGCCGGTGACGCCCCGGGCCCGCTCGGCGGCCAGCAGGGCGAGGGTCTGGACGGTCTTGCCGAGGCCCATGTCGTCGGCCAGGACGGCGCCGAGACCGAGGCCGGCCAGCCCGCTCAGCCAGGCCAGCCCCCGCTCCTGATAAGGGCGGAGGACGGCACGGAAGCCCGCGGGGAGGGCGGGCACGGGGGCCGGGACGGCGCGGCCGGCGAGCAGTTCGCCGAGCGGGCCGTCCACCCTGACGGCGGTGACCGGCAGACCGGCCACCATGGCATCGGGGTCGAGCGCCGTACGCAGGACGTGGCCGGCGGACATCACCCCGTCGCGCCGGTGGGCGAGGAAGGAGAGCGCGGCGGCGATCTGCGCGGGGTCGGCCTCGACCCACTTGCCACGCACCCGGACCAGGCCCTGCTTGGCGGCGGCGAGGTCGGCGAGCTCTGCCTCGCTGAGCGGGTCACCGCCGTCGCCGAGCGCCGCCTGCCAGCGGAAGGCGACCACCGCGTCCCGGTCCACCTGGCTGGTGACGGCGAGCGAACCGGGGGCCGGGACCGTGGTGACCTGCAGGGCGAGCCCGAGCCGGGGGCGGCGGCGCCACCAGGCGGGCAGCAGGACGCCGAAGCCGGCCTCGGCGAGCGCGGGCGCGGCGTCGCGCAGGAAGTCCAGCGCACCGGCCCGGCCGAGGGGGAGCGCGGCCGGACGGGCGCGGTGGCGCAGCCCGTCCAGTGCGGGCCAGCGGTGGGCGGCCCGGGCCAGTTCGGCGGCGAGCACCTCCGCCGGGTCGTCCGCCTTGCGGGCCAGCGCGGCCAGCGCGGCACCGCCCTCGTGCAGGTCGGCGGCCCGGACGAGCAGCGAGGGCTCGTCGACGGCCTGGAGCAGGAACTCGACCCGCCAGTGGTCGTCGGACGGCCGCCCTTCCGGGTCGTCCGGGTCAGGGCCGAGCGGTTCCACCAGCCGGAAGCAGAGGCGCAGTTCGGCTGAGGCGGGCTCGGCGGCGGCGTACCAGGCGGCGATCCGGCGCCGGAGTTCGGCGAACTCCGGCGGCTCGGCCAGGTCGGCCAGGTCGGCCGGGTCGGCCGGGTCGGCCGGGACCGGTCCGGCGCCGGGGACAGGAAGGCCGTCCGGGGCGAGGCGCCCGTCCGGTGCAGGACCGCCCTCCGGGGCGAGGCGCCCGTCCGGGGCCGCCAGGGCGGCGAGCCAGCGCTCGGCCGCCCCCGGGCGGGCGACACCGGCGGGCTTCAGCAGTGGGGGCTCGGCGGCGAGCACGGCGCGGGCCTCGGCGTCCACCAGGGCGGCCAGAACGGCCTCCACCAGCGCCTCCCCGCTGCGCCCCGGCACATGGACGGGATCGGCGGGGGCGGCGGGAACAGCCGAAGCGGCGAGGGCGGCAGCGCCGGGGTCGGCGGGCCACTCGCCCCGGCAGACCGGCGGGCAGCCGGCCGCCAGCGCGGCGGCCTCCCGGCGTTCGGCCGGCCCCGGGTCCGGCCGCCAGCGGGCGGACGGCACGCCGCCCTCCAGGACGGCCACCGGCAGCACCCGGCCTCGCCCGACCACGCGCCAGGCAAGGTCGTGCACGGCGGTGAGCCAGCGCAGCGAGGGGCCGTAGGTGACCTCGACGGTCCCGGCACCGGGGAGTTCGGCGCCGGTCACGGCCCAGTGCGGGTCGAACACCTCCCCGAGCAGCTGGGCCGCCGCCGCCGCGTCGAACAGCAGGGCGGGCACCCGCCACGGCAGCAGGACCGCGCCGCCGCGCACGGGGGTGACCGGCAGGTCGGGCGAGGGGGCCGGCCGGCCGCCGACGGCGGGCAGCAGCAAGGTGGCCCACCGCTCGGGGGCCTGTCCGGCCAGCCAGCCGAGGCCGGGGCCGATCCCGCCGAGCAGGGCGGCCACCTCCGCGGCCGGGCAGGCGTACGGGTGGGCGCGCGGGGACGGCCGGTCGGCGGGCGCGTCACCCGCCGTCGCGGCGGGATAGGCCCGGGCATCCTCGGCCCAGAGCGCCAGCTGCCCGTCCGCCCGCCAGAGCGCGTGCAGCACGAACATGAGCGGGGCCCTCCCGGGGTCTGCGGAACCGACGTTCGAAGACTATCCGGCGGCCCTGCGCTCAATGCGGACAGGAACTGGCCTGGTTCGCCGACGCCTCGGCCCCCCGAAGCGGAAAGCGCCACCGACGAGAGGCCGGCCGGGCGGGCACGGGCGCCGGCTCCGGGGAATCACCCGAACAGCATGGTTGAACTTTGAACGAAACTGCCCTAGGCTGAAGCCAACAAGTTGAAGCCTAAACAAATGGCTTCGAACCCGAGGAGGAGCCATGGGCCTTTTCAACCGCACCAAGAACACCGCCACCACCGTCACCGCCGTCGAGGCCCCCGCCGGCCCGGACCTCGGCCACCTCACCGGCGACTGGGCGATCGACACCACGCACAGCGAGGTCGGCTTCTCGGTCCGGCACGCGATGGTCACCAACGTCAAGGGCCGCTTCACCGAGTACGACGGCAAGCTCCACCTGGACGGCACCACCCCGGGCAACTCCACCGCCGAGCTGGTGATCAAGGTCGCGAGCATCGACACCAACCAGACGCAGCGCGACGAGCACCTGCGCACCGGCGACTTCTTCGCCGCCGAGACCCACCCCGAGATCCGCTTCCGCAGCACCTCCGCCGAGCGGCTGCGCGGCGACTCGTACCGGCTGACCGGCGAGCTGACCATCAAGGGCACCACCCGCCCGATCGTCCTGGACCTGGACTACACCGGCAGCGCCACCGACGCCTACGGCGCCGAGCGGGTCGGCTTCGAGGGCACCGCCGTCCTGGACCGCACCGACTGGGGCCTGACCTACAACGCCGCGCTGGAGACCGGCGGCGTGCTGATCGGCGAGAAGGTGAAGCTCAGCTTCGACATCTCCGCCGTCAAGGCGGCCTGAACCGGCCGACCACGGCCACCGCACCGCTTCGCCTCCGCGGCGCTTCACCACCGCGCCGCCGCAACACGTACCCGCACGCCCCGCCCCTGCCGACCCCCGAACGGCAGGGGCGGGTTCGTCTCCGGCCTCAACAACGGCCGGGCGGCGGGCCATTCCGCCCGGGGCGGGAGACTTCCGATCGCTCAGGCCCGCGCCACCAACCCGGCGTCGGCCGTCGGCAGCCAGCTGCCCGGCGGGCGATGCAACCAGCCTTCGCGGGAGCCGAGTTCGGCGGCCGCGGCGGCCAGTGCGGTCAGCCCGGGGTGACGCAGGTCGGGGCGGTGCACCAGGCTCACCAGGCTGAGCGGCACCGGCTCGACCAGCGGCACGTTCACCACACCGGGGATCAGCGGGCCGCCCGTGGTGGTCAGCATCGGATCGCCGTGCCGGGCGAGGTAGCGGGCGGTCTCGTCCACGCCGACCGGCGGGACGTACGGCGCGGCGGCCACCAGGCCGTGCTCGGCCAGCAGCCGGGCGCCGAGGTCCGCCCACTCCGTGGTGGCCGGATTGCCGGCGCAGACGTCCACCGGGTGACCGGCCAGCTCGGCGAGGCGCAGCACCGACCGGCCGGCCAGCGGGTGGCCGACCGCCATCATCACCGAGATCGGCTCCAACCGAACCGGCACCTGGGCGAGTTGGGAACGCAGACCGGTCGACAGGCCGGCGAATCGGCCGAACGAGACATCCAGCCGGTGCGCCAGCAGCTCGCCGGCGGCCGCCGCGAGTCCGCCGAGGAAGCGCGCCAGGATCTCACCCTCCGGCCAGGCGGCCCGGGCCCGTTCGAGCACCCGGCAGGCCGTCAGGTCCGGTCCGGTGACGTCGCTGTTGAGGTCCAGCAGCAGCGGACGGTGCGCGGCGTCCGTGACGATCTCGTCGTGCAGGGCCAGCAGCCGACGCGCCTTCGGCAGCAGCCGCAGCCCCGCCGGGGTGAGCTCGACGCTGCGGGTGGTCCGGGTGAAGAGCGCGTCGCCGAGCAGCCGCTCCAGCGCGCGGATGTCCCGGCTGAGCGCCTGCTGGGCGACGTGCAGCCGCTCGGCGGCCCGGCCGAAGTGCAGCGTCTCGGCGGTCGCGACGAAGCCTCGGAGCAGGCGGGGGTGCAGGTCACGGGGCATGGCGGCAGATTAACAACAGGGTGTTGTGAGTCCGGCGAAACAGGTGTTGGACGGGCGCCGGTCCGCCCCGCGAAGCTGAGGGCTCCCCCGGAAACCCCCGCCGCCGGGACCTCTCTGCCCTGGAGCCCCATGCCCGCGCGCGCCCCCGCCCTGTTCGCCTCCTACCGACGCCTGTTCGCCGCCCCCGGCACCGCCGCCTTCACCCTGGCCGGGCTCCTCGGCCGGCTCGCGATGTCGATGACCGGCGTCTCGCTGGTGGTCCTGCTCGCCGAACGGCGCGGGTCCTACGCGCTGGCGGGCACCGTCGCGGCGGCCGGACTGGTCACCGGGGCGATCGGCATGCCGCTGCTCGGCCGGCTGGTGGACCGGTACGGGCAGGCGCGGGTCGCCGTCCCGGCGACGCTGTACAACGCCGTCCCGTTCGCCGGCCTGCTGCTCTGCGTCCGGCTCGGGGCTCCCGACTGGACGCTGTACGCCTGCTGGGCGGCGTGCGCGGCGGCGCCGAACCTGGGTGGCATGGCGCGGGCCCGCTGGGCGCAGCTGTACCGGGACGACCCGGCGGCCCGGCACCTGGCCAACTCCTTCGAGCAGGCGCTGGACGAACTCTGCTTCATGGCCGGGCCGGTGCTCGCGATGACGCTCAGCACCACGCTGGCCCCGGAGGCCGGGATGGTCACCGCCGGTGTGCTCGGCACCACCGGCGCCCTGCTCTTCGCGGCCCAGCGGCGGACCGAACCGCCGGTCGCGGAGCGCCCGTCGCGCGAACGCCACGGCTCACCGCTGCGGGTGCCCGGCCTGCGGGTGCTGCTGCTGACCTTCCTCGCCACCGGCATGGTCTTCGGCTCGATGGAGATCACCACCGTGGCGTACGCCGACGCGCTCGGCCACAAGCCGGTGGCGGGCGGGCTGCTGGCACTGGTCGCGGCCGGCTCGTGCGCGGCGGGGCTGGCCTTCGGACTGCTGCGGCCGCGCCGGGCACCGGGCGTCCGTTTCCTGCTGGGCACCGGGGCGATGGCCGGTCTGCTGCTCCTGCCGCTGGCCGCCGGGCTGGGTGGGGCCGGGCTCGGCACGCTCGGGGTCGCGCTGTTCGCGGCCGGGACGGGCACCGCGCCGACCATGGTGACCGGCATGACGCTGGTCCAGGAGCTGCTGCCGCGGCGGAGGCTGAACGAGGGCATGGCGGTGGCGGTGTCCGGCATCGTGGTCGGCATCTCGGCCGGTGCGGCCCTCGCCGGGGCGGTCGCCGAGCACGCCGCCCCCGGCACCGGCTACTGGCTGCCCGCCGGCGCCGCCGCCCTCGCCCTGCTGATCGCACTGTCCGGCCGCCGCCACCTGCGGGGCCCGGACCGGCCGCCTGCCGCCGGGAACGCGGCCGGGAACCCGGCTGGGAACGCGGCCGGAAATTCCGAACGGACTGTCGGTACTGCGGGCTAGCGTCGGGGCATGGAAGCGACGACCATCCGTTACGTCCGCGGCGATGCCACCGCGCCCCAGGCCAAGGGCGTGAAGGTGATCGCGCACGTCTGCAACGACCTCGGCGGCTGGGGCAAGGGGTTCGTGCTGGCGCTGTCCCGGCGCTGGCCGGAGCCGGAGGCCGCGTTCCGGCGCTGGCACCGGGAGCGCGCGGGCAACGACTTCGGGCTGGGTGCCGTCCAGCTGGTGCGGGTCGAACCGTACGTCTGGGTGGCGAACATGGTCGGCCAGCGCGGCATCCGGACGGCCCGGTCGACGGGCGTGCCGGTCCGGTACGAGGCGATCGACACCGCGCTGACGGCGCTGGCCGGGCAGGCGCTGGCGCTCGGCGCGTCCGTCCACATGCCGCGGATCGGCTGCGGTCTGGCGGGCGGGCGCTGGGAGCGGGTCGAGCCGCTGGTGACGGCCCGGCTGGTGGATCGGGGGGTGCCGGTGACGGTCTACGACCACGACTGACCGGCGGCCGGTCTCAGCCGGCGGCCGGCCAGGTGTACTCGTACTCCGGCAGCACATGGCCACCGGGGAAGACGCCCTCCCGCTGCGCCGTCCGGCGACCACCCTCGCGTTCGTAGAAGGCGACCGCCCGGGTGTTGGCACACAGGACCTCCAGGTAGAGGTCGGCGCCGGGGTGCCGCCGCGCGACGTGCGCGCGCGCCGTGTCCAGCAGGGCGCGGCCGATGCCGCCGCCGGTGCGGCCGGGCCGGACGTGCAGGTTGTCGAGCAGCACGCGGCCGTCCGGCTGCGGGACGAGATAGGCGAACCCGACGGCGGCACCGGCCTGTTCGGCGATCAGCAGCTCCGGGGTGTTGGCCGGTTCACCGTAGTCGACGGCCAGCCGCAACGACCAGACCTCGTGCCGCTCGGCGGGCAGCCCGTCGCCGAGCGCCTCCTCCGGGACGATGCCGGTGTACGCGGTACGCCAGCTGAGGCTGTGCAACTCGGCGACGGTCCCGGCATCGTGCGCGGTGCCCCGCCGGATCGTGGTGGCCGAGGCCGGGGAGCCCGTGGCGGCCGTCGCCCCGACGGCCGGAGTCGTCGTGGCGCGGTCATCGGATGCGGTCATGTGACGAGCCTCCCACACACCCCGGGTTGAACATGTTCAACGCTTACCTCTACAGTCGTGCCATGCTTTTGAACGCGTTCGAAATAAGCGGGGGCGAGGCGACGGCACCGGATGCGGAGGGGGCATCCGGTGCCGTACGCCACGACACCGGCTGGAACTGAGCGATCCGGCTAGGCTCGGATCCGTGGACGACCTGGCAGCGACGAACGGTACGGGCAGCACGAGCGCCGCGAACGGTACGCGTGGTGCGGACGGGACGCAGGTAGAGGCACCGGCGGCGCCCCCGGCGGCACCGCCCGCCGAATCGCGTGGCAGCCGTGCCCAGCCGAAGACCGACAAGAGCGAGCAGACCCGGGCGCTGATCCTGGAGACCGCCATGCGGCTCTTCCAGGAGCGCGGCTACGACAGGACCACCATGCGCGCCATCGCCGCCGAGGCCGGTGTCTCGGTCGGCAACGCCTACTACTACTTCTCGTCGAAGGAATTCCTCATCCAGGGGTTCTACGACCGGATGACGTACGAGCACGCCGCCGACGCCCGCCGACGGCTGGCCGGCACCAAGGACTTCACGGAGCGTCTGGAGATCGCCGTGAGCTCCTGGCTCGACTGCGCGGCGCCGTACCACGAGTTCGCCGCCCAGTTCTTCCGCACGGCGGCCGACCCGAACAGCGCGCTGAGCCCGTTCTCCAACGAGTCCCACCCGGCCAGGGCCACCGCCGTGGAGCTGTTCCGCGAGGTGCTGACCGGGTCGGAACTCGCCCCCAAGCTGGACGCCGAACTGGCCGAGCTGCTGCCCGACCTGCTCTGGCTCAACCTGATGATCGTCGTCCTCTACTGGGTCTTCGACCGCACCCCGGACACCGAGCGCACCCGCGAGTACGTCCGCCGCTCGACCCCGATGGTCGCCCGGATCATCAACCTCTCGCGCTACCGGGTGTTCCGCCCGATCGTCCGCGACGCCAAGGGCCTGATCCAGGACTTCATCCTCCCCACCATCGGGAAGACGGCCGCCAAGTAGGCCCGGAGCCACCATCAGGCGCCCGCTCCCGGAAAGGCGCCCGCTCCCGACGGGACCGGAGGCGGGAGCGGGATCCGGGCCACCGGGCCGGTCATGCCGACGGCCGGCCCGCCCGGCCGTCGGCGGTTGCCCGCACGACGGCCGCGGCGGACCGGCCGAAGCCCACCAGGGGTGCGCCGCTCAGAAATTGTCCGGGTTCCAGGCGGCCAGTGGGGTACGCAGCAGGAGGTCCGCGGCGGCGGCCGCGCCCGGGCGCAGCTCGGTGACCAGGCCCGCGGCGGCCAGCCTCGGGGCGGTCTCGCCGCCCAGGTAGAGCGAGCCGAGCGCGGAGGCGTCCAGCGCGAGGTCCGCCTCGTCGGAGGTGCGGGTGCAGCGGCCGGTGCCGTCGGCGGCGACCTCGATGGCCCAGCGCCCGGCCGTATAGCCGTCCCGGTCCTCGACCTCCAGCACGACCCGGCCCGGCGCGCCGTAGGTGCGGGCGTTGAAGGCGGCCTCGACGTCGAGCACCCGCAGCCAGGTGAAGTCGGCGTTGTCCACGTACGGGGTGGCGGCGCGCGGGTCGCTGAGCAGCAGCGGCAGCGGGTCGTCCACGCCGATGTTCTCCGCGACGACCTTGCGCACCCAGTCGACGGAGAGGACGAACCGCCACAGCTCGGCGGCGGCACCCCGGTCGAGGGCGAGGAAGTCGGCCACGGTGAGGGTGCAGTTCGGGTAGCTGCCGTCCCAGCTGTCGTCGACCCGGTAGACGACCAGGCCGGTGGCGGTGCCCTCGGCGTTCCGGTGGACGGCGGCGAAGGGCTCCTTCCAGTCGAAGCCGGGCACCTTGGTCTCGCCGGTCGTGCGCTTCCACCAGATGTCGTCACGGGCGATCGCGCCGGGCTGGGTGAGCCGCCAGCGGTCGTGCAGTTCGGGGCCGACCTTGCGCAGCTCCTCCATGCCGACGAAGTCGATCCGCCCGCCGGGGACGGTGGGCAGGCCCTCGCGCAGGCCGCGGGTGCGCAGCAGGTCGATGTTCCAGCCGTGGCCGCGGGTGGCCGGGCCGAAGCCGAACCGGCCGTAGATGTTGTACTCGGCCGCGATCAGGATGGCGACCGCCGAGCCGCGCTCGCGGGCCGCCGCCAGGTCGTGCGACATCATCCGGCTGAGCAGACCGCGCCGGCGATGGGTGGCGGACACGGTGACGGCGGTGACGGCGTCCGCCTGGACGGTGGCCCCGCCGGGAACGGTCAGCTCGACGTCGAAACTCCGGAACGTGGCGACGTGCCGGCCGTCGTCCACGGCCGCGAGCACCCGCCCCGGCTCGTACTGCAGCCGCCGGAAGTCGGCCGCGCTCTCCACGTGCGAGCGCATGAACCCCAGGGCGAGCGCCCGGTCCCACGCGGCGATCTCGTCCTCGGCGATCGCACGGATCTCGACGCCGCCCACGGTGTCGACGGTCTCCTTCAGCCGGCCACGGCCCGGGTCACGGGACTCGCCGTTCACTTCGTTGCCCATTGAGCCACCGTACGACCGGCCCGCGACGGCGGCATCTCATTTATTTCGGCACGGACCACCGGCCGCCACCACCGGAGATGACGCACCGCCACCTGGCGGCCGGAGGCCCGGCCCGCTACGGGCGGGCGTAGAAGTCCGGGGTGCCCATGATCCAGAGGCTGGCCTGCTTGACCGCCCGGCCGGGGCGGGGTGCCTCGATCATCTGGTCGTCGCCGATGTAGAGGCCGACGTGGTGGATGTCGGCGGCGCGGCCGGTGTCGGTCCAGAAGACGAGGTCGCCGGGGCGGAGCTGGGAGTAGCCGACCCGGCTGCTCTGGGCGTACTGGTCGGCGGCGAAGTGGTTGAGCTGCTTGCCGCCCTGGCGCCAGGCCATCATGGTCAGCCCGGAGCAGTCGTAGCCGTCGGGGCCCTCGCCGCCCCAGATGTAGGGCAGCCCGATCTTGGAGCGGGCGAAGGCGACGGCGGCGGACGCGGCCTCGGCCGACCACGGCCGGACGTCCGTGGACGGGGCGGCCTCCGGGAGCGGGGCCGCCTTGGAGGCTTTCACGTCCGCTGCTGCGGCGGCCGCGGCCGCGACGGCGACCTGCTCCGCGGCGGCCTCTTCGGCGGCGGCCTGCTCGGCGGCCGCGCGGGCGGCGGCCTCGGCCTCACGGGCGGCGATGACCTCCAGGGCCTCGCGCCGCTGCCGCTCCAGCTCGACCGTGGTGTTCCGGGTGGCGGCCAGTTCGGCGAGCAGTTGCTCGCGGCGCTGTCCGATGGCGCTGACCTCGGTCTGCTGGTCGGCCAGCCGGGTCTCGGCGCGTTCCCTGGCGGCGCCGACCTCGGCGGCGGCCTGCCCGGCGGCCTCGGCGGCGGCGCGGGCGGCGGCCGAGGCGCGGGCGGCGGAGGCGGCCGTGGAGGTCGCGGCGTCCAGGATCTGCCGGGTGCGGTCGCTGGCGACGCCGACCACCGCGGCGCGGTCCCCGGCCTCGCGCGGGCCGTGCGCGCCGAACAGGGCGTTGAGGGCGGAGAGCTCGGCGCCGGCGCCCTGGCGATACGTTTCGGCGGCCAGCTGGGCGGCGTCCTCGACGGCGGCGGCCCGCTCGGCCTCGGCGGCGGCGGCCCGCCCGGCGGCGGCGGCCTCCTCGGCGCGGGCTCTGGTGAGCGCGAGCTGTGCGCCGTTGTAGGCCTCGACGGCCTGTTCCGCGACCCGGCCGGCCCGTTCCAGCGCCGTCCTGGCGGCGGTGAGGCCGGCTTCGATGGTGCCGACCGAGTCGGCCCGGCGGTCGGCCTCGGCGCGGGAGCGGTCGATGTCCTCGGTGGACGGGTACGCCTCGTCGGCGTGGGCGCCGGCCGGGGCCGGCTCCGGGTCCGCCGGTGCCGCCGCCGCGGCGGGGAGCAGCCCCAGGAGGGCGGCGAGGGAGAACAGGAGGGTCGGCAGGAGCCTGCGCGCCACGGGACATCCTTCTCACTGGTCGGACGCCGCGCCGCCACCGGCCCCGACGGATCGAGCGGGACGAACGGGACGAGCGGGGGTCCGACGGGGCTGACGAGATCTGATCGGGTCTGACAAGGCCTGACAGGGTCTGAGCGGGCCCGGGAGACCGGCGATCCCCCGAAGAACATCTCATCGCGTGACAGGCCCATCACTCTTCGCATTATTCTCAGACCGCTCGGTCCGCCCCACCAGCCCTGCGCCGCCGGGCGGGTGACCGACCGACGGATCCGACTGAACGTCAACTTCGGCCGGGAGCACCGGGTGGACGGCCTACCGGTGGATCCGGGGGGTGTGCGTCCGCAGCCGGGGGTGGCGGTCGGGCCGGGGCTCCAGACCGGTCGGACGCAGCGCGTAGGTGCGGTTGCGGCCGGCCCGGACCGTCCGGCGGCGCTGCTCCGCCCGCCGCTGCTGGCCGAGTTCGTACGCGGATCGGGGGTCGGCCGGCGCGGCCTGCGGGTATCCCCCGGCCGGCGCGGCACCGGGCCCGGCGGCCGCCGCCGAGCGGCGGTCGGCGAGCCGGGCGGAGCGGCGGGCCAGCGAGCGGGCGGCGTGCGCGTCGAGGTGGGCGCTGGCCCGGGCGGCCATCCGCTCGGCCACCCGCTGGGCGGCGGGGTGGTGGGCCGGGACCTTGTCGGGGGCGCCGGCGATCAGGTCGAAGAGCCAGGTACGGGCCCGGTCGGCGCGCCCGTGCAGCAGTCGCTCGCGCCGGAGCGCACGCGCCCGGCGGCGGGGGCGCGTGGCGTAGCGCCAGCGTGCCCAGGGGCTGCTGGGGCGGGCCAGCCGGATCGCGCCGATCCAGGAGAGGCCGGGCACCATGATGCCGAGCAGCCCCGTCCACATCTTGCCCTTGAGCAGGGTGACCACCGAGACCAGCGCGTTCACCGAGATCACCGCGACCAGGCCCCACCTGGTCTCCTGGCTCGGCACCACACCGAGCGGCACGTACCCGGTGAGCAGCAGCGCGGTGAACAGGATGCCGAAGATCACCGCGTCCACCGACTTGCGGCCCTGCTCGCTCCAGTAGACGTCGTCCAGGTGCAGGATCAGCGCGAACTCGTCCAGCACCAGACCGCAACCGATGCCGAAGAGCAGCCCGAACAGGTCGATCCACGGGTGCCCGCCGTAGGTCGCGAACACCCCGACGCCGCCGACCAGCAGAAAGCCCAGACCGAACACCATGTGGTGGATGTGCAGGCCACCGGGGGTGACGTTGCCCGGCCACCAGCGCACCTGGGCCCGGATCATCCGCACGCTGACCCGGATGAAGACGAACGAGGTGATGAACCCGACCAGCAGCAGGAACAGCGGTTGCTTGTGCGCCGCGACGATGTGCGCGCGGTAGCCGTCCAGCAGTGTGGTCATGGGTCTTACCTTCGTTCCTGGTACTGCGTCCTGCCTGCCGCGACATGACCCGGGGGCCAACAGCGGTCCAACGCGCGGTCAGAAGCCCCGAGTGCGCTTGGCCGCCCGCCGTGGGACGGCCGGGTACAGCGACGGGCGCTCGGCGCCGCCCGGGAGCTTCATGAAGAGGCGGGCGACCTCGCCACCGAGGTTCACGCCGATCGCCAGCGCCATCGCGATCGCGGCGGCGCGGCTGACCGAGACCAGCCCGGCGCTGGCGTGGCCCTGGGCGAAGGAGAGCATGCCGAGGTAGAGCGCCGAACCGGGCATCAGCGGGCCGATCGCGGCGGTCACGTAGGGCAGCGCGGAGCCGTAGCGGTAACGGGCCATCAGCTGGCCGAAGAGGCCGACCAGGCCGGCCGCCACCCCGGTGGCGACGATCGGGGAGAGCCCCGCGTTGTAGGCCAGCACGCCGTAGCTGGCCCAGCCGATGCCGCTGTTCAGGGTGACCAGGGCGAGCGAGCGGCGGTCGGTCTGGAGCAGCATCGCGAAGGCGAGCGTCAGCACCAGCGCGGCGATCATCTGGACCGGCGGGTAGTTGACGCCGACCAGGCTCTCGTCCGGTTTGAGCTTCGCCTCGAAGCCGACGCCGAGGTAGAGGATCAGCATCACGCCGATGACGATGCCCGCGACCAGGTAGATCACTTCGAGCAGCCGGGCGGCGGCGGTGATGTAGAAGCCGGTCAGGCCGTCCTGGACGGCGGCGACCAGGGCCCGCCCGGGCAGCAGGGCGAAGAGCCCGCCGGTGATCACGACCGAGCCGCGCAGGCCCCAGTCGTTGAGCGACAGGATGATGCCGGAGGCGGCGGCGGGCATCGCGGCCAGCACGAACTGGTAGAACTCCGGCAGTCCGCGCCGGGCGACCAGCGAGGCCAGCCGGTCGCCGAGGACGGCGGCGATGAAGGCGCTGGCGAAGACCAGCCAGGCCTTGTCGTCGGCCCGCCCGCCGACCAGGAAGGTCGCCGCGCCGGCCAGCAGGCCGGAGTTCAGCGAGAGCAGCCAGGCCGGGTACGGGTGCCGGTTGCGGCGGATCAGGGCGAGTCGGCGGTACGCGTCGTTGACGGTGACCTTCTCCGCGGTGATGTCGGCGACCAGCTCGTACACGGCGTTGAGCCGGATGTAGTCGGAGGTGCGGCGGCGCACCACCCGGTCCGCGGTGACCGGGGGCTCGACCAGCGAGGGCTGGTGGGAGATGCCGATCAGGGTGAAGGTGACCTGCGGCTCGCAGCGGTCCAGCCGGTAGGCGTGGGCGATGCCGAGCATGGCCGCCTCGACGTCCTCGGCGGCCTCGCCGCTGGCCAGCAGCAGCTCGCCGATACGCAGCGTCAGGTCGAGGATGCGCGGCACGTTCCGGGCGGCGGAGGGGTGCAGTTCGCGGGGCGTCCGCTCGAAGGCCGGGCGCTCGGACATCGGGGTGCGCAGCAGGGTGCGCATCCGGTCCGGCCAGGGCGCCTCGCCGGGGGCGCCGGCCCGCAGGGTGGGGACGGCGATCCCGGTGGGCGGCGTGTAGCCGGCGGCCCGCCACTCCTCGGGGGTGAGGGTGTCCTCGGCGACCGAGCGCCGGCGGGGGCCGGTGGTGCCGGCCCCGGCGGCGGGCACGGGTGCGGGCTCCGCCTCGGCCTCGGGCGTGGGCTCCGGGGTCAGCAGCCCCTTGGTGGGCGGGGCCGGCGGGGCAAGCGGGATCACCGTGGCGGGCTCGACGGCCGGAGCCGGGTGGCCGAGCAGGCCCTCGGTGGGCGGCGCTTCGGAGGGGTGGACCGGCCGGACCGGCGGTGTCTGTCGCGCCTGCCGTGCCTGGCGTGCCGCCCTGCCGCCCCTGGCCCGCTTGCCTGCGCCCGGCCGGCCCCGCTTAGGCACTTCCCACTCCTTGCCGCCCCTGGTGGCGCCGGGCCACCCGGGCCGCCGTTCGATCTCCGCTTACACCTTGCCTGATCGAACTGCAGGACGCACATGTACGTCCCGGCGGGCGGCGGGGCGTACGGGCGCCTACCCGGCGCGGTGGCGGTCAGTGGAGGCCGTGCCGGAGCGGCGGGCGCGCAGCAGTTCGATGGCCACCGGGACCACCGAGAGCAGCACGATGCCGACCAGGATCGCCTCGATGTTGTCCCGGACGAAGGGAATCCGGCCGAGGAAGTAGCCGAGCACGGTGACGCCGCCGCCCCAGAGCACGCCGCCGACGAGGTTGAAGACGACGAAGGTGCGGTAGTTCATCCTGCTCACCCCGGCGACGATCGGGGTGAAGGTCCGCACGATCGGCACGAAGCGGGCCAGCACGATCGCCTTCGGCCCGTGCCGGTCGAAGAAGGCGGCCGCCTTCTCCACGTTCTCCTGCTTGAACAGCCGGGAGTCGGCGCGCCGGAACAGGCTCGGTCCGACCTTGCGGCCGAAGAGGTAGCCGACCTGGTCCCCGGCCACGGCGGCGGCCACGATCAGCGCGCAGACCAGCCAGAGCGGCTGGTGCAGGTAGGTGCCGCCGGCCACCAGGAGACCGGTGGTGAAGAGCAGGGAGTCACCGGGGAGGAAGAAGCCGATCAGCAGACCGGACTCGGCGAAGACGATGGCCAGGATGCCGAGCAGCCCGAAGGTGGAGATCAGGCTGGTCGGATCGAGCCAGGACGGGCCGAGGGCGAGGCTGGTCACAGGGCAGGCACTCCTGAGGTCGGGTCTTGGCAATGAAACAGTAAAGCACTGACCAAGAATCCTTGACTCAAGAGGGCCTGCGGGCGGTTCCCGTACCCGGTACCGGCGGGCCGCCGGTACCGGGTACGGGTGCGCCTCAGAGCCCGTAGCGCTCGACGATCTCCTCGTGGCGGCCGGTGTCCGCGCCCGCCGCCCTGGCCAGGTCGAGCCAGGAGAGCGGGTGCGGCCAGGAGCCGGTGAGCCGGTGGAGCAGGGCGTCGGCCTCGGCGGCCTGCGCGGTGGGCGGCACCGCGACGGCGGCGTAGATGCCGGGCAGCGACCCGTCGTCGTCCGCCGGGTCGGTGATGCTGTAGTGATCCCCGCTGTACGCCCACACCGCGTAGCCGGCCTGTCGCAGCTCCTCGCGGAGTTCGGCCCAGGCCTCGTCGCCGGGCCAGCCGCCGTCGATCCAGTAGGTGGTGTAGCCGGCCGGGTCGAGCAGCGTCAGCAGCTGGAACACCGGGCGCCAGCGCTCCTTCTCCTCCTCCGGGGCGTCGTCGGCGGGCGGCCGCTCCAGCAGGGCCGGGGCGAAGACCACCACGTCGCCGTGGTTGAACGTCAGGTCGTCGCCGAGCACCGGCAGGAGGCGGGCGGTGGCCGGGCCGGTGCGGACGGCCGGGAGGTCGGCGGTGGAGCCGTCGGTCCGCGGGGCCCGGACGGTGACCAGCTGCCACTCCTCGTCCACCGGGCCCTCGGGCTCGTCGAACTCGATGCCGATCAGGGCGCCGGTGGAACGGACGGCCGTCCAGTCCCGGTTGACGGTGGCCGCGGTGATCAGGTGCCAGAGGTCGGGCTCCTGGACGGTACGGTGCCGCTCCTCCGGCGGGGTGCCCTCGGCCGGCAGCGCGTGCTCCAGGATCTCCTGGTACAGCCGCTGCGCCGTCCCGTGGTCGCCGAGCTCGGTCGCCGCGGCGGCGGCCAGCCGGCGGGTGTTGATCCGGTCCGGGTGCGTGGCCAGGATCGCCTCGCACTGCTCCAGCACCTCGGCCCAGCGGCCCTCGGCGGCGGCCCAGCGGGCGCGGATCCAGTGCCCGTCGCCCGGGCTGGTCAGCGCCAGCCGGTCGGCCAGCCGGCGGACGCCCTCGCCGTCCCCGGCCTCGACCAGGGTGGCGCCGAGCATGCCGGTCAGCTCCTCGTTCTCCGGGTCGGCGTCGAGCCGCGCCCAGAGCAGGTCGGCGGCGGCCCGGGCGTGGCCGAGACCGCCCAGCACCGCGGCCAGGTTGATCGCCAGTGTGGTGGCGCCGGCCTGCTCACCCCGGTACCGGTCCAGGGCGACGGAGAGCAGGTCGGCGCCGGTCTCGTAGGGCACGCCCGCCTCGGCGAGGTGTGCCGCGAGCTCGGCCGGCGGGACGGGCAGCTCGGGTACCGGCAGCGCCTCGGCGGCGGCCCGCAGCGCGGCGACCTCCTCGGCGACACCCTCCGTGCGGCGCAGCCGGGTGAGCTTGCGCTCGCCGGTGGCGGCCAGGGTGAGCGCGACCGTCCGGGCGCCGCGCCGCACGGCCAGCCGCCCGGCGGCCAGCAGCAGGTCCACGCAGGGCCGGTGCGAGCCGGTGCCGTCGAGGTAGGCGACCCAGCCGGCCACGGCGGCGCCGAGTTCGGCGTCGTTCTCCCAGGCGCCGGCCTCGACCAGCAGCTCGACGGTCCTGGTCCAGGCCGACCGCAGGTCGGCGTGGCGCTCGGCGTCCGCGAGGGAGGGCAGCAGGGCGAGCGCCTCCTCGGTGCGGCCGAGGGAGGCCAGCGCGCGGGCCCGCAGCAGGGCGCCCCAGCGCCGGTCGCTGTCGTCGATCCCGCGGCCGCGGGCACGCTCGGCCTGCTCGGCGGTGTCCAGCAGGGCCAGCACGTCCTCGTGCCGGCCGAGCAGGTGCAGCGTGCCGGCCCGGGCGTGGTGGAAGTGCAGGGAGAGCCGCTGGCCGGCCGCCTGCATCCGGGTGGCGGCGCTGTCGAGGTGGCTGAGCGCCTCGGCCGGGCGGCCGTCGTCCTCCAGGGCGTCGGAGTACTCCCGGGAGAGGCAGTCGAAGCAGGCCCGGGCGGGCTCGATCCGCTCCAGCGTCTCGCCGAGCACGGCGAGCCGCTCGGGCACGTAGCCGGGGCCGTCGACCCGGGCGTGGCAGATCGCGAAGTCCTGCACCACACAGACCGACTGCGGGCAGCCGGCCGTCTCCTCGCGGTGCGCGAACTCCAGCAGGTCCACCGCCTCGGGCAGGGCCTGCTCGCCCTGGTGGCGCTTGTTCAGCAGGTTCTGCATCCGCCAGTGCCGCAGGTAGACCTCGACCCAGGGCAGGCCGAGTGCCCGGGCGGCCGCGACGGCCTCCGGGTAGACGGCGTCGAGCTGCTCGTTGCGCCCCTCGTTGGCATGGCCGGGGAGCTCGTAGATGGCGTCGGCCAGCCGCCGGTGTCCGGCCTCGGCCAGCTGCTGGTGGGTGTCGTGGACCCAGGCCCAGATGTCGGTGCTCATACCGCTTCCGTCTCCCCCTGCGGGTGGTGCGCTGTGCTGGTGGGCAGTGTGCCGCCCCCCACTGACAATCCGTTCGGCGCCATCGGTCAGGCCCCGTCCGCCAGGCCGTCCGGGCTGTCCGGGACGGCGGGCAGGCCCTCCGGCAGGGCGGCGGTGAGCGCGGAGACCGCGGTGCCGATGCCGGACAGGGCCGCGGTGAGGTCCCCGCCGGACGAGCCGGCCGAGGCCGCGGCCATGATCACCTTGAGCGAGCGGAGCAGCCCGGCCGCGGTGGCGCTGCCGGTGTGCCCGTCGCGGTAGGCGGTGAGCAGGTCCTGGACGGCGGGGCAGGCGAGGTTGAGGTAGAGCCGGGCCTTCACCTCGCCGTCGGTGCGCGCGGTGAACGCCCGGGCCAGCCGCAGCGCGGCCGACGGGATGCGGGCGTCGGCCTGGTCGTCCTCGATCCTGGCCTTCAGCTCGGCCTCGCGGTCCGGGACGAGGACCAGCGGCAGGCCGGGCGGGTCGAACCGGGCCGGGACGAGCTGCTCGCCCGGGTCCGCGAGGGCGCCGGACAGCCAGGCGGCCTCCTCCGCGGGCAGCGGGCGTTCCGGGTCGCGGAACAGCTCGCGGTTGCCGCTCTCGCTGCCGAGTTCGACGATCCGGCAGTCCCTCAGCTGGGCGTAACGGCGCAGGAACGGCAGTACGGCGTAGCGGTCGCCGCGCGCGATCGGCACCTGCATCGCCCGGTACAGCATCTCCTCGAAGCCGCCGCCGCTGCCGAGGGCGACGTGCACCGCTCCCCCGCCGGCCGCCCGCAGCGCGCCCGCGGTCAGGTCGCCCTGCGAGGTGGGCACCGGGACGTCGTCGGCGAGCAGGGTGAAGAGCCGGTCGTCGCAGAGTGCGGCCCCGAGCAGGTCCTGGCCGTGCCGGCTGAGGATGCGGCGCCAGACGGCGGGCCGCAGCCGGGCGGTCTCGTAGAGGCCGTCCACGATGGCGTCGGCGAGGGCCTGCTGGAGGGCGCGGTAGTGCCCGTCGCGCTGGAGGTCCTCGCGGCTGGCGGTGGGGGTGAGCCGGCCGGACTCGACCACGCCGCCGATGAACCCGGCCCAGCTGGGCAGCAGGTCACGGGCGTCCTCGGCGAGCAGCATGCCGCGCAGGTAGACGGCGAGGTCGCGGTTGTCGGTGCTGCCGTAGGTGCCGCCGTCCTGGACCCAGAGCAGGCCGACCGCGTCGGTGCCGTCCTCGGCCGCGTCCGGGGCCGGCTGCACCGGGAAGGCCGTCAGCGGTTCGAAGCGGCGGCCGAAGGCGGCGGCGAACCGCATCCGGGCGGCGTACTGGTCGCCGTCGGAAGGCCGGCGCCAGGGCACCCGGACGCCGTTGACGGGGTGTTCGTCGTCGCCCACGTAGACCGGGATCGGCAGCAGGACGCAGTACCGGCCGAGCACCTCGCGCAGCGCGTGCTCGTCGGCGAGGTGGGCGTGCTCGGCCTTGAGCGACAGCTCGACGACGGTGCCGGGCAGCGGCCGGGCGGCGACCCGTTCGACGCTGTACTGTTCGCCGCCGTGGCTGCGGTAGCGGTGGCCGAGGCCGGGCTCGCGGTGCGAGGTGGTGGTGACGACGACCTCGTCGGCCACCGAGAAGGCGGAGAGGAAGCCGAGGCCGAAGGCGCCGATGAGCTCCTGGTTGCCGGTGAGTTCGCGCAGCATCCGGGTGTAGCCGGTGCCGACGGTGGCGAGGTAGGCGTGGATCTCCGGTTCGGTGAGGCCGGCGCCGGTGTCCTCGATGCCGACGGTGCGCCGGTCGATGTCGCCGCGCACCCGGATCAGGGGCCGGTGGCCGCCGTCCGGGTCCTCCAGGAGGCGGCGGGTGTGCGAGTCGTGGGCGTTCTGGACGAGTTCGCGCAGGGCGACCAGCGGGGTGGAGTAGAGGTGGGTGGCGAGGACGTTCACCAGTCCGCCGAGATCGACCTCGGTCGTACGCAGATCCTCGGCGGGCACGCGGTCGGGCGGGAGACCTTCAGACATGGGTCCTCAGTGTGCCAGTGCGACTATCCGGCGACCATTTGTTTCTGAGGGGAGGTCGGGACTCGGTCAACCGGACGTTGACGGCGAGGTACCGCCCCCGGTACGCGCCTCAGGGCCGCACGCCGTCGGCCGCCTCCGACGGCCACCTCCGACGGCCGCCGCCTTCGGGCAGCCCGAGGACGGCCCGGACGACCCGCGGCAGGCAGTCGCCGAGGTCCGGACGGGCGCCGCACGGACGGTTCCGCACCCCGTCGTTGACCAGCGCGAACAGCGCGTGCACCCGGATCCGGGCCTCCACCGCGTCGCACTCCGGCCGCCCCGGACAGCGGCCTCGCGCAGGGCCCGGGCGGCCTCGCGCCGACCCTGGACAGCCGAAACTACCCGCGATTAACTTGTGGAGCGATCACCTGGCCCCGCCAGGCGTCAGCCGGGCACCACCGAAGGGAGCGCCACCGTGCGCCGCACCGTGTTCACCGAGGACCACGAGGCCTTCCGGGAGACCATCCGGGACTTCGTCGCCAACGAGGTCGTCCCCGTCTACGAGAGCTGGGAGGCCGAGGGCCACCCGCCGCGCGACTTCTACCGCAAGCTCGGCGACCTCGGCGTCTTCGGCATCGAGGTGCCGGAGGAGTACGGCGGTGCGGGCGAGAGCGGTTTCAAGTACCAGGCGGTGATCACCGAGGAGGTCGCCCGCGCGGGCGTGAGCTTCGGCTCGTCCGGCGTGCACACCGGCCTCGTGCTGCCGTACCTGCTGGAGTACGCCACCGAGGAGCAGAAGCGGCGCTGGCTGCCCGGCTTCGTCTCCGGCGACCTCATGACCGCGATCGCGATGACCGAGCCGGGCGCCGGCTCCGACCTCGCGGGCATCTCCACCACCGCCCGGCTCTCCGAGGACGGCACCCACTACGTCCTCAACGGCGCCAAGACCTTCATCACCGGCGGCGTGCTGGCCGACCTGGTCCTGGTGGTCTGCCGCACCGCCCCGTACGACCCGGAGAACCGCCGGGCCGGCCTCTCCATCCTCTGCGTGGACACCACGTCCGAGGGCTACACCGTCGGCCGCAAGCTGCAGAAGATCGGGCTGCGCACGTCGGACACCGCCGAGCTGGCGTTCAGCGACGTCAAGGTGCCGGTGGAGAACCTGCTCGGCGAGGAGGGCCGGGCCTTCTCGTACCTGACCCACAACCTGGTGCAGGAGCGGCTGGCGATCGCGGTCGGCGCGTACGCGGCCTCGGCGGCGGCGGTGCGGTTCACCGTCCAGTACGTCAAGGACCGCAAGGTCTTCGGCAAGGCGGTGGCCGAGTTCCAGAACACCAAGTTCTCGCTGGCCGACTGCGAGGCCCAGGTGATGGCCCAGCAGTCGATGGTGGACCGCGCGCTGGAGCTGTACCAGAACGGCGAGCTGACGGTCGCGGACGCGGCGGCGGCGAAGCTGTTCTGCACCGAGTCGGCCTCGACGCTGATCGACAAGTGCCTTCAGCTGCACGGCGGTTACGGCTACATCCTGGAGTACCCGATCGCCCGCCTCTACACCGACAACCGGGTGTTCCGGATCTACGGCGGCACGAGCGAGGTCATGCGCAGCATCATCGCCAAGTCGCTTGGTCTGTAGGTACGTTCGGACCGGCGGCGGGCCGCACCCCCATGGCGGCCCGCCGCTGCCGTCGCACGGGCCGCCATGGGGCCGCCTGGCCGCCCGGTCGGACGCGCGGCTCAACCGGGCGCGCTGCTCAGTCGGGTGAGCGACTCAGCCCGGGTGAACGGCTCAGTTGGGTGAACCGTGCTCGGCCCGCCAGGCCTCCCAGCCCGCCGAGGACGCCGCCTTCGCGCCGTGCAGCGCACGCTGCGCCAGCTCGACGGGCGGGGTCTCCAGCCGCTGCAGCCAGCTCCGGCCGGCCGTGGCCACCGCCGCGCACACCATCACCGCACCGGCCAGCCCCAGCACCGCCCCGACACCTGTGAGGATGGCACCGCCGGCCAGCAGCGGGCGGTTGACCTGGAATCCGCTGAAGAAACTCTCGTTCGCCATGCCTCCACCATGGAGGGTGTCGGCGGCCTCCGCACGCCGAGCGGCTCCGGGCGGCCCCGAGCGGCTCCGGGCGGCTCCGGGTGCGCGAGCGCACCGTGTCCGCGACGCTGGGCCGGAGGGCCCGCCGCGACGGGCGGCCCCCGCCCCGGACGCCCCGCCGGGCCGGCGCAGGAGGACACGCGATGGTCGATCTCGAACAGCTCGTCGTGGAGCACGCCGCCAAGGCCGCCGAGAGCCCGCACGGGCGCAGTGCCCATCTGGCGCTCCACGACGGCGTCCTGCGGCAGACCGTGATCGCGCTGACCGCCGGCACCGCGCTGGACGAACACAACGCGCCGACCGCGGCCAGCCTCCAGGTGCTGCGCGGCCGGGTGTCGCTGACCATCGCCGGCCGCCTGCAGGAGCTGTCGGCGGGCCAGCTGTACCCGATCCCGCAGGAGCGGCACGGGCTGCTGGCCCACGTCGACTCGGTGGTGCTGCTGACCGCCGTCACCGTGTAGCCGGTTTCGGCGCCTACCGCGCGGCCGGCTTCAGCACCGCGTCGCCGACCAGTCGCAGGCCGCGCAGGAAGTCCCGCCCGGTCGGCGCCTGTTCGGGCGCGGCCAGCCACTGGGCGGCCATCCCGGCCAGCAGCGCCTGGTAGAACATCCCGCGCGCGAGCTCCTCCTCGGTGTCGGGCACCTCGGGCAGGCCCTGGAACAGCGCCGCGAGCCCGAGTCGCCCCTCCTTCTGGCTGTCCGCGAGGGCCTTCTCCAGCTCCGGGGCGTGCCCGGTCTGCGCGATCGCCTCGAACTGGGCGGCCCACAGGCCCCGGTGCTCGGCGAAGGCCTTCTTCACGCCCTCCCAGACCGCGACGAAACGCTCCTCGGCGTCGCCCGAGACCTGGTCGGCGACGGCCACCACCTTGGCGAGCCCGCCGCCCCACTCCCCGACGGCCTCGATCAGCGCCGCGTTGAGCAGCGCCTCCTTCGACCCGAAGTGGTAGCCGATGGCCGCCAGGCTGACCCCGGAGGCGGAGGCGATGTCGCGGGCGGTGGTGCGGCCGTAGCCCTTCTCGTACAGGCAGCGCTTGGCCCCGGCCATCAGTTCTTCGCGGTTTCCCATGCCCCGATGCTACGGAAGGACTGGACGGATGTCTTGCACAATCGAGCAAGACAAATGTTTTAGACGTTTGTACTAGACGTTCGTCTGACACGCCCGTACTGTCTTCCCCATGACCGCAACCACCGGCCGCGCAGGCCGTCGCGAATGGATCGGCCTGGCCGTCCTCCTGTTGCCGACCCTCGTCCTGACCATGGACATGGGCGTGCTCTTCTTCGCCGTCCCGTACATCTCCACCACGCTGGCGCCGAGCGGCACCGAGCAGCTGTGGATCATGGACATGTACTCGTTCCTGCTGGCCGGGCTGCTGATCACGATGGGCTCGCTGGGCGACCGGATCGGCCGCCGCCGGCTGCTGATGATCGGCGCCGCCGGCTTCATCGGCGCCTCGCTGCTCGCCGCCCGCGCGGACGGCGCCGGACAGCTGATCGCCGCCCGCGCGCTGCTCGGCGTCGCCGGGGCCACCGTGATGCCCTCGACCCTCGCGCTGATCCGCACCATGTTCCACGACCCCGGGCAGCGGCAGCTCGCGCTCGGCGCCTGGGGCGGCGTCCTCACCGCCGGGGCCACCCTCGGCCCGGTCGTCGGCGGCCTGCTGCTGAACCACTTCTGGTGGGGCTCGGCCTTCCTGCCCGCCGTCCCGGTGATGGCGCTGGTCCTGCTCACCGGCCCCGCGCTGCTGCCCGAGTACCGCTCCCCGCAGGCCGGCCGCTTCGACCTGCCCGGCGCCGCGCTCTCGCTGGCCGCGATCCTGCCGCTCGTCTACGGCATCAAGACCCTCGCGGTGGACGGCTGGAGCCCGCTCCCCGCACTCGCCGTCCCGGCCGGGCTGCTGATCGGCGCCGCGTTCGTCCGGCGCCAGCGCACCGCCGCCAACCCACTGCTCGACCTGGGCCTGTTCCGGATCCGCGCCTTCAGCGGCGCGATCAGCGTCAACACGGTGGCGATGTTCGCGATGATGGGCTTCACCCTCTTCACCTCCCAGTACCTGCAACTGGTCAAGGGCATGAGCCCGTTGACGGCGTCGCTCTGGTCGCTCGTGCCCAGCGTGGGCGTCGGCGCGGCGGTCGGCGCGGGCGCCGCCCTCGCCGGGAAGGTCCGCCCGGCGGTCCTGATGGCGGGCGGTTTCCTGATCGGCGCGGCCGGCTTCGCCCTGATGACCCGGGTCGGCGCGGACTCCCCGCTCGCGCTCGTCCTCACCGCGGCGGGCATCCTGGCGGCCGGCACCGTCGGCACCATGACCCTGACCGCCGAGATGGTGGTCTCCGCCGCCCCGGTCGAGCGGGCCGGCGCCGCCTCCGCCACCTCCGAGACCGCCGTCGAACTCGGCAGTTCCCTCGGCATCGCCCTGCTCGGCGCGGCCGGCGCCGCCGTCTACCGCTCACACCTGGACGGCGCCCTCCCCGCGGGCCTGGACGGCGAAGCCGCCGGCGCCGCCCGGGACACCCTCGGCGGCGCCGTCACCGTCGCCGCCCACCTCCCCGGACAACTCGGCACGGACCTCCTCGGCACCGCCCGCGCCGCCTTCACCGACGGCCTGCACGTCGCCGCCGTCGTCGGCCTGGTCTTCGCCGTCGGCGCCGCCGCCCTCGCCTACCGCCTGATGAACCACCTCCCCGCCGCCCGCCCCACCGAGCCGGCCACCACCTGACCCCCGCCCTGCCCCGACCGGTCCGGCCCGCCCCCGCGCGTCATCAGGAGCCCCCGCCCGGGCCTCGGCCCGGGCGGGGGCTCTCGCGCCGCTCCCGGCCGAGGACGAGCGCGGCCATCCCGTCGAGGCAGAGCGCGCCTTCGAAGCCCTCGTCCTCCGCCTCATCGGCGATCCTGTTGAGCCAGGCATCCTCGGCAACGGTCTCGGCGGCGGTCTGGGGCACGGGCTTCTCCTGTCCGGCATGGCACGGAGTACGAGGCTGATGCCATGTCAACGGCTGGCGAGCACGGACGAATCCGGGCGCCCTGCGAAGCCGCGGGCGGTCCACCCGGGGGTGGAGGTGGCGGTGTCCGCCCCCGGGCGGGTGTGTTCCGGGCGGGGGTGCGGGAGCTTGGTGGGGTACCCGGATCCGGCGTCGAGCGTCAGGAGTGCCCCCCATGTCCCTGCCGAGCCTGCTCGCCCTTCTCGGCATCCTCTGCTGGGTGGGCTACGAGCTGCTGCTGCGCCGCCGCGAGGATGCCGCCGCCGGCACCTGGCGGGCGGACGGCCGCGACCGGGGTTCCACCCGGCTGCTGCTCTCCTGCTACGCCGCCTCGGCGGCCGTCGTGGTGCTCTTCGGCCGGGCGTCGATCGGCGAACTCCCCGGGTGGGCCCGCTGGTTCGGGGTGGCCCTGCTCGCCGCCGGGCTCGCCCTGCGGGCCTGGGGGATGCACACCCTCGGCCGCTACTACACCCGCACCCTGCGGACCGTCGACGCCCAGCGGGTCGTCCGGGAGGGCCCGTACCGGCTGATCCGGCACCCCGGCTACTGCGGCAGCCTGCTGGTCTGGACGGGCTACGCACTCGGCCTGGGCAGCTGGCCGGCGACGCTGATCGTCGCCGCGCTGCTGCTGGTCGCGTACACCTGGCGGATCGGCGCCGAGGAGCGGCTGCTGCTGACCGCGTTCGGCGACGAGTACGCGGCCTACCGGCGGGGCTCGAAGCGGCTGATCCCGTTCGTCTATTAGGACGGGCCCGGCGGGTCGCCGACGACTCGGGACAGGACGCGCACGTGGCCGCGGGTGCCGTCCGGCCGGGGGCGATCATGTGGTCCAGACCACTGCTCGGGATCCGCTTGAGCAACACCTGGTTTTTGACCAGCGTTTCCCAGCCGGTGTATACGTTCGTCGCCGCGGACAGGCATACTGGCGAGGTCGGGCGGTTTGCCCTGCTGAGACTCTAGACAAGAAGGGACCGGTGGCCAGGGATGCTGCGGAACGGTCTTGAGCCCTGGCACCTCCTCGTGGTGCTGGCTGTCGTTGTCCTGCTGTTCGGATCGAAGAAGCTGCCGGAGATGGCCCGCGGCCTCGGCAAGTCGATGCGCATCCTCAAGGCGGAGACCAAGGCTCTGCGCGAGGACGACGCCCCGGCCGACGCCGCCGCCGCTGCCGCCGCTCCGGGTACGGCGCAGAGCACCGCCGCCCCCCAGCCGCCGGCCGCCGAGCAGCCCCGCCCGGCCGCCGTCAACCCGACCACCGTGACCAAGGCCACCGAGACCACCCGGTCCGCGACCAGCGCCTGAGCACCCGGTCCTCCGAAGGCCCCCGGCTCCTTGGGTTCTAACGGTCCTCGCAACACCCGCGATCTGTGGGAGTTGCGAGGGCCGTGGCTGTTGGACGCGATGATCTTTCGGGTTTGAGGGAGC
>NZ_JBIVMI010000050.1:0-31275 GCF_044753005.1 Kitasatospora sp. NPDC088548 | reverse complement strand
TGCTGCTGCTGGCCGGCGGCCGCCGGGTGCTCTGGGCGGTCGGCATCTCGCTCGCGCTCTTCGCCGGGTTCGCCACCGCCACCATCACCGAGCAGGTCACCTACCCGCACTCGGACTGGCGCAAGTTCGAGGCGACCGGGTTCACCAAGGACGCCGGGATCAAGCCCAAGGACAACCTGGTGATCGCCTGGGACATGGACGGGGGCCTGCGGATGGCGCAGACCTACGAGGTCTACCAGGGCCGGGTCTGGTACCGCGACCCGCGCTGGCAGCCGATTCCGGCGGAGGCGACCGCGATCGTCACCCCGCTGCCGAAGGACGCCAAGGCGGCGCCGGAGTCCTACTGGGCCGACCACCCCGCCGAGTGGTACGTGGACCGGACCAACCAGCAGCACGGCTGGATGCTCTGGCGCAAGCACTGACCGGAGGGCCGTCCGTCGATCGGGGCCGGTGGGGGAGACCCTCACCGGCCCCGATTGGCTTTCCGCTTGCTCCGTGTGGCAGTATGTCCAAGTTGCTCGGTTGAGTGCCGATGCTGCGCGCCTCCCGCCGGGAGGACTGGAAGCGAGTCCCATGTACTCGTCGTTCCCGTGATGGCCGTTCATGTGTTCACGTGAAGTGTGTGGACGCAGTGGTGTGAAGTCGACACCGCGGCAGCTGCGGGGCGGACGTACGGGAATCTTCCGGGAAGCGTGGGCAGGGCCTCGACCCGGCGCCTGGTGGGTGCAAGACCTCACCGATCCAGTGGGAAATCCGCAGGAGGGGAACCTCGTGTCGGATTTTTTGCAAGCGGGAGTGCGACACGCCCGACCGCGTGGGTCGGAGGTAACCACCCACAGGCACCACCGGACACAGTCCACCTGGATGAATCCGGCCGTAGAAGCAATAGACGACACAAAGGACTACTGAGTAGCCATGGCGGGACAGAAGATCCGCATCCGGCTCAAGGCCTACGACCACGAGGTGATTGACTCCTCGGCGAAGAAGATCGTCGAGACCGTCATTCGCACTGGTGCGCAGGTCGCGGGCCCGGTGCCGCTGCCCACTGAGAAGAACGTGTACTGCGTCATCCGCTCGCCGCACAAGTACAAGGACTCGCGCGAGCACTTCGAGATGCGTACTCACAAGCGTCTGATCGACATCCTCGACCCCACGCCGAAGACGGTTGACTCGCTCATGCGTCTCGACCTGCCGGCTGGTGTCGACATCGAGATCAAGCTCTGAGAGGCGCACCGAAGATGGCTAAGCAGATTAAGGGCATCCTGGGCGAGAAGCTCGGCATGACCCAGGTCTGGGACGAGAACAACCGGATCGTTCCGGTGACCGTCGTCAAGGCTGGGCCCAATGTCGTGACCCAGGTCCACACCGCCGACAGCCCGGCCGGCTACGACGCCGTCCAGATCGGCTTCGGCGAGATCGACCCCCGCAAGGTGAACAAGCCCCTCGCGGGCCACTTCGCCAAGGCCGGTGTCACCCCGCGCCGCCACCTGGTCGAGCTGCGTACCTCGGACGCGTCCGAGTACACGCTGGGCCAGGAGATCACCGCGGAGCTGTTCGAGGCGGGTGTCAAGGTCGACGTGACCGGCACCTCCAAGGGCAAGGGCTTCGCCGGTGTCATGAAGCGCCACAACTTCCGGGGCCTCGGCGCCGGTCACGGTGTGCAGCGCAAGCACCGCTCGCCCGGCTCGATCGGTGGCTGCGCCACCCCGGGTCGTGTGTTCAAGGGCGTACGGATGGCCGGCCGGATGGGCCACGAGCGCGTGACCACCCAGAACCTGACCATCCATGCCGTTGACGCGGAGAAGGGGCTGCTCCTGATCAAGGGCGCAATCCCGGGCCCGAACGGCGGCCTCGTCCTCGTCCGCACTGCGGCGAAGGGGCTGTGAGGATATGAGCACCATTGACATCCTGTCGCCCTCGGGCGACAAGACCGGCAGCCTCGAGCTGCCGGCCGAGATCTTCGACGCGAAGGTCAGCGTTCCGCTGATGCACCAGGTCGTCGTGGCGCAGCTCGCTGCGGCCCGTCAGGGCACCCACAAGACCAAGACTCGTGGCGAGGTCCGCGGCGGCGGCAAGAAGCCGTACCGCCAGAAGGGCACCGGCCGCGCCCGTCAGGGCTCGACCCGTGCGCCGCAGTTCGCCGGCGGTGGCGTTGTGCACGGTCCCGTGCCGCGCGACTACTCGCAGCGGACCCCGAAGAAGATGATCGCCGCCGCTCTGCGCGGTGCGCTCACCGACCGGGCCCGTCACGAGCGGATTCACGTCATCACCGGCGTGACCGCGACCGAGGCGCCGTCGACCAAGGCCGCCAAGGGTCTGTTCGGCAAGATCACCGAGCGCAAGAACGTCCTTCTGGTCGTCGAGCGCGCGGACGAGCTGGGCCTCAAGTCCGCTCGCAACCTGCCGAACGTGCACATCCTGGACGCCGGTCAGCTGAACACCTACGACGTGCTCGTCTCCGACGATGTGGTCTTCACCCAGGCCGCCTTCGAGCGTTTCGTGGCCGGTCCGGCCGCGTCCGCCAAGGCCGTTGCCGCTGAGGGCGAGCTCGAAGGGAGCGCCGCCTGATGAGCGACGTTACGAGCAAGACGTTCACGGACCCCCGTGACGTCCTGGTGAAGCCGGTCATCTCCGAGAAGAGCTACAGCCTTCTCGACGAGAACAAGTACACGTTCATCGTGTCGCCGGGCGCCAACAAGACCCAGATCAAGCAGGCCGTCGAGGCGGTCTTCTCGGTCAAGGTCGAGGCTGTCAACACGATCAACCGTCAGGGCAAGCGCAAGCGCTCCAAGACGGGCTTTGGCAAGCGCAAGGACACCAAGCGCGCCATCGTGACGCTGGCCGAGGGCAACCGCATCGACATCTTCGGTGGTCCGGTCTCCTGAAAAGGGGATCGTGATCGTCGATAAGGACGAGGACGAGAGAGCCAAATGGGCATCCGCAAGTACAAGCCGACTACGCCGGGCCGTCGTGGCTCCAGCGTGGCCGACTTCGTAGAGATCACGCGGTCCACGCCGGAGAAGTCGCTGGTTCGCCCCCTGCACAGCAAGGGCGGCCGTAACAACGCCGGTCGGATCACCGTTCGCCACCAGGGTGGTGGACACAAGCGCGCCTACCGCGTGATCGACTTCCGTCGTCACGACAAGGACGGCGTGCCGGCCAAGGTCGCGCACATCGAGTACGACCCGAACCGCACCGCGCGCATCGCGCTCCTGCACTACGCGGACGGGGAGAAGCGCTACATCATCGCTCCGCGCGGCATCGCGCAGGGTGACCGGGTCGAGAACGGCGCCGGCGCCGACATCAAGCCCGGCAACAACCTGCCGCTTCGCAACATCCCGGTCGGTACGACCATTCACGCGGTGGAGCTGCGTCCCGGTGGCGGTGCCAAGATGGCCCGCTCCGCCGGTGCCGGCATTCAGCTGCTGGCGCGTGAGGGCAAGATGGCGCACCTGCGCATGCCCTCCGGTGAGATCCGCCTGGTCGACGCGCGCTGCCGCGCGACCGTCGGCGAGGTCGGCAACGCCGAGCAGTCGAACATCAACTGGGGCAAGGCCGGCCGTATGCGCTGGAAGGGCGTCCGCCCGACCGTGCGTGGTGTCGCCATGAACCCGATCGACCACCCGCACGGTGGTGGTGAGGGTAAGACCTCCGGTGGTCGCCACCCGGTCTCGCCGTGGGGCCAGAAGGAGGGTCGCACCCGTCGCCCGAAGAAGGCGTCGGACGCTCTCATCGTGCGCCGCCGCAAGACCAACAAGAAGCGCTAGGAGCAGGTCAGATGCCGCGCAGTCTCAAGAAGGGCCCCTTCATCGACGGCCACCTTCTCAAGAAGGTGGACGCGCAGAACGAGGCGGGTACCCAGAACGTCATCAAGACCTGGTCCCGTCGCTCCGTGATCTTCCCGGCCATGCTCGGCCACACGATCGCGGTGCACGATGGCCGTAAGCACGTCCCGGTGTTCGTCACCGAGTCGATGGTCGGCCACAAGCTCGGCGAGTTCGCGCCGACGCGCACGTTCCGCGGTCACGTCAAGGACGACCGCAAGTCGAAGCGTCGCTAGTCGCCAGCGAGATTACCGACTCAATGACTTACACCAGCAAGGGGACAACCATGGAAGCCAGGGCCCAGGCGCGGTACATCCGCGTCACGCCCATGAAGGCCCGCCGCGTGGTGGACCTCATCCGTGGCCTGCCGGCCACGGAGGCCCAGGCGGTCCTGCGTTTCGCTCCGCAGGCCGCCACCGTGCCCGTCGGCAAGGTGCTCGACAGCGCCATTGCCAACGCCGCGCACAACTACAACCACTCCAACGTGGACGACCTCGTCATCAGCGAGGCGTACGTTGACGAGGGCCCGACCCTGAAGCGGTTCCGTCCGCGTGCGCAGGGTCGTGCCTACCGGATCCGCAAGCGGACCAGCCACATCACCGTGGTCGTCAGCAGCAAGGAAGGGACCCGGTAATGGGCCAGAAGGTTAACCCGCACGGGTTCCGCCTCGGCATCAGCACGGACTTCAAGTCCCGCTGGTACGCCGACAAGCTGTACAAGGACTACGTCAAGGAAGACGTTGCCATTCGTCGCATGATGACGAAGGGCATGGAGCGCGCCGGCATCTCCAAGGTCGAGATCGAGCGCACCCGCGACCGCGTCCGCGTCGACATCCACACCGCGCGCCCCGGCATCGTCATCGGTCGCCGTGGCACCGAGGCCGACCGCATCCGCGGCGACCTCGAGAAGCTGACCGGCAAGCAGGTCCAGCTGAACATCCTCGAGGTCAAGAACCCCGAGCTGGACGCCCAGCTCGTGGCTCAGGGCGTCGCGGAGCAGCTGTCCTCCCGCGTCTCCTTCCGCCGTGCCATGCGCAAGTCGATGCAGGGCACCATGAAGTCCGGCGCCAAGGGCATCAAGGTCCAGTGCTCCGGTCGTCTCGGCGGCGCCGAGATGAGCCGTTCGGAGTTCTACCGCGAGGGCCGTGTGCCGCTGCACACCCTGCGCGCGAACGTCGACTACGGCTTCTTCGAGGCCAAGACGACCTTCGGCCGCATCGGTGTGAAGGTCTGGATCTACAAGGGCGACGTCAAGAACATCGCCGAGGTCCGCGCTGAGAACGCCGCTGCCCGCTCGGGCAACCGCCCGGCCCGTCCCGAGGGTGGTCGTCCCGCCCGCGGTGGCGAGCGCCGTGGTGGCGAGCGCGGTGGCCGTGGCCGTCGCCCCGCCGCTGCCGAGGCCTCCGCGGCCCCGGTCGCCGAGGCTCCGGCTGCCGAGAACACCGGAACGGAGGCCTGACTCCAATGCTGATCCCCCGTCGGGTCAAGCACCGCAAGCAGCACCACCCCAAGCGCCGCGGCGCTGCCAAGGGTGGCACCGAGCTCGCCTTCGGCGAGTACGGCATCCAGGCCGTCACCCCGGCCTACGTGACGAACCGGCAGATCGAGTCCGCTCGTATCGCCGTCACCCGTCACATCAAGCGTGGCGGCAAGGTCTGGATCAACATCTACCCGGACCGTCCGCTCACCAAGAAGCCGGCCGAGACCCGCATGGGTTCCGGTAAGGGTTCGCCCGAGTGGTGGATCGCGAACGTGCACCCGGGTCGGGTCATGTTCGAGCTGTCGTACCCCAACGAGAAGGTGGCTCGTGAGGCGCTGACCCGCGCAGCTCACAAGCTCCCGATGAAGTGCCGGATCATCCGGCGCGAGGCAGGTGAGAGCTGATGTCGGCCGGCACCAAGGCTGCTGACCTCCGCGAGCTGGACAACGAGGGTCTCGTTGCCAAGCTCCGTGAGGCCAAGGAGGAGCTGTTCAACCTCCGCTTCCAGGCGGCGACCGGGCAGCTCGACAACCACGGACGGCTCAAGCTCGTCCGTAAGGACATCGCGCGGATCTACACCCTGATGCGCGAGCGCGAGCTGGGCATCGAGACGGTGGAGAACGCCTGATGACTGAGAACACCAACGAGACGCGCGGTTTCCGCAAGACCCGTGAGGGTCTCGTCGTCAGCGACAAGATGGACAAGACCGTCGTCGTCGCCGTCGAGGACCGCGTCAAGCACGCGCTGTACGGCAAGGTCATCCGCCGTACGAACAAGCTGAAGGCGCACGACGAGGCGAACGCCTGCGGCATCGGCGACCGGGTCCTCCTCGCGGAGACCCGCCCGCTGTCCGCGACGAAGCGCTGGCGCGTCGTCGAGATCCTCGAGAAGGCCAAGTAACGAAGTTGATGCGGTACGGCCGTATGTGCACCAGGCCCCTTGCGGGCGCTGGTGTGAGCAGCGGCCGGCCCGTCAGCTCTCGTTGACGATCAGGAGAAAGCTGTGATCCAGCAGGAGTCGCGACTGCGTGTCGCCGACAACACGGGCGCGAAGGAAATCCTTTGCATCCGCGTTCTCGGTGGCTCCGGTCGCCGCTACGCCGGTATCGGGGACGTCATCGTCGCCACCGTCAAGGACGCGATCCCCGGCGGTTCGGTGAAGAAGGGTGACGTCGTCAAGTGCGTCGTCGTCCGTACCGTGAAGTCGCGCCGTCGTCCCGACGGCTCGTACATCCGGTTCGACGAGAACGCCGCTGTCGTTCTCAAGAACACCGACGGTGACCCCCGCGGTACCCGCATCTTCGGCCCGGTGGGCCGCGAGCTGCGCGACAAGAAGTTCATGAAGATCATCTCGCTTGCGCCGGAGGTGCTCTAACCCATGGCGAACAGCATGAAGATCAAGAAGGGTGACCTGGTCCAGGTCATCACCGGCAAGGACCGCGGCAAGCAGGGCAAGGTCATCCAGGCCATGCCCGCCGAGAACAAGGTCCTGGTCGAGGGTGTCAACCGGGTCAAGAAGCACACCAAGCCGGGCCCGGGCACTCAGGGTGGCATCGTCACCGTCGAGGCCCCGGTGCACGTCTCCAACGTCCAGCTGGTCGTGGAGAAGGACGGCAAGAAGGTCGTCACCCGCGTTGGCTACCGCTTCGATGACGAGGGCAACAAGATCCGCGTTGCCAAGCGAACCGGTGAGGACATCTGATGTCTGAGACGACTGTTGAGAAGGTGACCCCCCGTCTCAAGGAGCGTTACAACTCCGAGATCAAGGGTCAGCTGCAGGAGCAGTTCTCGTACGAGAACGTCATGCTGACGCCCGGCCTGGTCAAGGTCGTCGTCAACATGGGTGTCGGCGAGGCCGCCCGTGACAGCAAGCTGATCGAGGGCGCTATCCGCGACCTGACCGCGATCACGGGCCAGAAGCCGGCCGTGACCAAGGCCCGCAAGTCCATCGCGCAGTTCAAGCTGCGCGAGGGCCAGCCGATCGGCACCCACGTCACCCTTCGTGGTGACCGCATGTGGGAGTTCCTGGACCGTCTGGTGACGCTGGCCCTGCCGCGTATCCGTGACTTCCGCGGCCTCTCCCCCAAGCAGTTCGACGGCCGTGGCAACTACACCTTCGGTCTGACCGAGCAGGTTATGTTCCACGAGATCGACCAGGACAAGGTCGACCGTCAGCGCGGTATGGACATCACCGTCGTGACCACCGCTCAGACCGACGACGAGGGCCGGGCGCTCCTGCGCGCTCTGGGCTTCCCGTTCAAGGAGGCGTGAGCCAATGGCGAAGAAGTCCCTCATCGCGAAGGCCGAGCGGAAGCCGAAGTTCGGCGTCCGGGCCTACACCCGGTGCCAGCGTTGCGGCCGTCCGCACTCGGTGTACCGCAAGTTCGGCCTCTGCCGTGTGTGCCTCCGTGAGATGGCCCACCGCGGCGAGCTGCCGGGCGTGACCAAGAGCTCCTGGTAGTCAGGACCCCGCGGTAACGCCATAGCGAAGCAGGTGTGCCCGATCCCACGGAGCCCCTTTTTGGGGCTACGTGCGGAATCCCGTAAGGTAGTGGGGTCGGGCCCCCTGTCGCGGGAGCTCCATAGCTGCCGTCGACCCTCTTCGGAGGGCTCGCACCCAGTCTTACGACGCCGCAGGTCCCCTGCGTCTGTGCCCCTGCCGCACTCCTCTGGAGTGCGGCAGGGGGACCTGGCGCGGAGAAACCACGGCGAGAGAGGCCTGAGGCCATCATGACCATGACCGACCCCATCGCAGACATGCTCACGCGTCTGCGTAACGCTAACTCGGCGTACCACGACACCGTGGCGATGCCGGCCAGCAAGATCAAGGCGCACGTCGCCCAGATCCTGCAGCAGGAGGGGTACATCTCCTCCTACAAGGTTGAGGAGCCCGCTGAGGGAGAGGTCGGCAAGAAGCTGACCATCGAGCTCAAGTTCGGCCCCAACCGTGAGCGCTCGATCGCTGGCATCAAGCGGATCAGCAAGCCGGGCCTGCGGGTCTACGCAAAGTCCACCAACCTGCCGAAGGTGCTCGGCGGCCTGGGCGTGGCGATCATCTCCACGTCTTCCGGTCTCCTCACCGACAAGCAGGCCGCCAAGAAGGGCGTAGGCGGAGAAGTTCTCGCCTACGTCTGGTAATTCGGGAAACGGAGGTACAGCAATGTCTCGCATTGGACGGCTGCCCGTCCCGGTTCCCGCCGGCGTGGACGTCACCATCGATGGCCAGGCGGTCTCGGTGAAGGGCCCGAAGGGCTCCCTCACCCACGTTGTCGCCGCGCCGATCGAGATCGGCAAGGGCGAGGACGGCACGCTGCTCGTCACCCGCCCCAACGACGAGCGTCAGTCGAAGGCCCTGCACGGCCTGACCCGCACGCTGGTGGCGAACATGATCACCGGCGTGACCGCGGGCTACCGCAAGTCGCTGGAGATCAGCGGTGTTGGTTACCGCGTCGCGGCGAAGGGCTCCGACATGGAGTTCTCGCTCGGCTACAGCCACCCCATCCTGGTCCCCGCGCCGGAGGGCATCACCTTCGTCGTCGAGTCGCCCACCAAGTTCCACGTGGACGGCATCGACAAGCAGAAGGTCGGCGAGGTCGCCGCAAAGATCCGCAAGCTGCGCAAGCCCGACCCGTACAAGGCCAAGGGCGTCAAGTACGCGGGCGAGGTCATCCGCCGCAAGGTCGGAAAGAGTGGTAAGTAAGCGATGAGCGTCTCTGTCAAGATCGGCAAGGGCAACGCCTACAAGAGCGCCGCTCGCAAGCGCCGCGCGATCCGCGTTCGCAAGCGCGTCGTCGGCACCGAGGTGCGTCCGCGCCTCGTCGTGACGCGCTCGAACCGTCACATGGTCGCCCAGGTCATCGACGACGCCAAGGGTCACACCCTGGCGTCGGCGTCCACCCTCGACGTGTCCATCAAGGGCGTCGAGGGCGACAAGACCGAGCTGGCCAAGAAGGTCGGGAGCCTGGTCGCCGAGCGCGCCAAGGCCGCCGGCATCGAGTCGGTCGTCTTCGACCGCGCGGGCAACCGGTACGCAGGCCGCATCGCCGCTCTGGCCGATGCCGCCCGTGAGGCCGGGCTCGACTTCTAAGCCGCTCGTCGGCTCAGTCGACGGACGTAATCGAGAGAGGTAATTCCAATGGCTGGACCCCAGCGCCGCGGTAGCGGCGCCGGCGGCGGCACCGGCGGTGGCGAGCGGCGCGACCGTAAGCGTGACGACCGGGGTAACGCCCCCGCCGTCGAGAAGACCGCTTACGTCGAGCGCGTCGTTGCGATCAACCGTGTCGCCAAGGTTGTCAAGGGTGGTCGTCGTTTCAGCTTCACCGCGCTGGTCGTGGTGGGCGACGGTGACGGCACCGTAGGTGTCGGCTACGGGAAGGCGAAGGAGGTTCCGGCCGCCATCGCCAAGGGTGTTGAGGAGGCCAAGAAGAACTTCTTCAAGGTCCCCCGTATCCAGGGCACCATCCCGCACCCGATCCAGGGCGAGAAGGCCGCCGGCGTCGTGCTGCTGAAGCCGGCCGCCCCCGGTACCGGTGTTATCGCCGGTGGCCCGGTGCGTGCCGTCCTGGAGTGCGCCGGCATTCACGACATCCTGTCGAAGTCGCTCGGCTCGGACAACGCGATCAACATCGTGCACGCCACGGTGGCCGCTCTGAAGGGCCTCGTGCGCCCCGAGGAGATCGCCGCCCGTCGTGGCCTGCCGCTGGAGGACGTGGCTCCCGCCGCTCTGCTGCGGGCGCGTGCTGCTGGGGTGAGCGCCTGATGGCTCGCCTGAAGATCACGCAGACCAAGTCGTACATCGGCAGCAAGCAGAACCACCGTGACACCCTGCGTTCGCTTGGTCTCAAGCGCATGCACGACGTGGTGGTCAAGGAGGACCGTCCCGAGATCCGCGGGATGGCCCAGACGGTCCGTCACCTGGTGACGGTTGAGGAGGTGGACTGATCATGGCCGACCAGCCGATCAAGATCCACAACCTGCGGCCCGCCCCGGGTGCCAAGACCGAGAAGATCCGTGTGGGTCGTGGTGAAGGCTCCAAGGGTAAGACCGCCGGTCGTGGCACCAAGGGCACCAAGGCCCGCTACCAGGTTCCGCAGCGCTTCGAGGGTGGCCAGATGCCCCTCCACATGCGCCTGCCGAAGCTGAAGGGCTTCAAGAACCCGTTCAAGATCACGTTCCAGGTTGTCAACCTCGACAAGCTGGCCGAGCTCTACCCGCAGGGTGGCGAGGTCACCGTCGAGGGTCTGGTCGCCAAGGGCGCGGTTCGCAAGAACTCCCTCGTCAAGGTGCTCGGCACCGGCGAGATCTCGGTCGCCCTGCAGGTGACGGTTGACGCCGTCTCCGGCTCGGCCGCCGAGAAGATCACCGCCGCCGGCGGTACCGTCACCGAGCTCGTCTGAGCCCGCTGACTTCCCACGAGCCCCGTACCTCCCTTCCGGGAGGTACGGGGCTCGTGCGTTCCAGGCCCCGCACCTCCCCGGGAGGGGAGAGCGGGGCTCGTTCTTTTGTGTGGCAAACCCGGGCATCCCGTACCCCATGAGTGGGGGAGGGGCCGTTCGCGCTTCTTTCGAGTGGCTGCGCACTGTTAGAGTCCGTGGAGTTCCCTTGTAGGCTGCGCGTAGGCTCGCCTGTGCCGTCTGTACGGGGGCCCGAACCGCAAACTCCCCATTCAGGACCGACCCTCCCGCCGACGACGTGCGGGAGGCGCAGGAGGCACCGTGCTCAGTGCGTTCGCGCGGGCGTTCCAGACGCCCGACCTGCGCAAGAAGCTGCTGTTCACGCTGGGCATCATGGTGCTGTTCCGGCTGGGCTCGCACATTCCCGTACCCGGGGTCAGTTTCCAGGCTGTCAACGAGTGTGTGAAAGACACCAAGAGCAGCGGCCTCTTCGGGCTCGTCAACCTGTTCAGCGGTGGCGCGCTCCTTCAGCTGACGATCTTCGCGCTCGGCATCATGCCGTACATCACGGCCAGCATCATCCTCCAGCTCCTCACCGTCGTGATCCCGCGACTCGAGGCGCTGAAGAAGGAGGGGCAGGCCGGCACCGCGAAGATCACCCAGTACACGCGTTACCTGACCATCGCGCTCGCCGTGCTCCAGGGCACCGGCATCGTCGCGACGGCCTCCAGCGGCGCGCTGTTCTCGGGCTGCATCTACGCCAACCAGATCGTCCCGGACCAGTCGGTGTTCCGGATCGCTGTCATGGTCATCACGATGACCGCCGGCACCACGTTCATCATGTGGCTGGGCGAGCTGATCACCGACCGCGGCATCGGCAACGGCATGTCGATCCTGATCTTCACCTCCATCGCCTCCGGCTTCCCGGGCTCGATGTGGGCGATCAAGCAGTCCGGCACCATCGGTGACGGCTGGGTGGAGTTCCTCTCCGTCGTCGCGGTCGGCGTCATCGTTGTGATGCTGGTCATCTTCGTGGAGCAGGCCCAGCGCCGGATCCCCGTCCAGTACGCGAAGCGGATGATCGGCCGCAGGGCGTTCGGCGGCACCTCGACCTACATCCCCCTCAAGGTGAACCAGGCCGGTGTCATCCCGGTCATCTTCGCCTCGTCGCTGCTGTACATCCCCGCCCTGGTGGTCCAGCTGACCAACAGCCAGGCCGGCTGGGCGACGTGGATCAGGACCAACTTCGTCAAGGGTGACCACCCCGTCTACATGGCCACCTATTTCCTGCTGATCGTCTTCTTCGCCTTCTTCTACGTCGCCATCTCCTTCAACCCCGAAGAAGTTGCCGACAATATGAAGAAGTATGGTGGGTTCATCCCGGGTATCCGGGCCGGCCGCCCGACGGCCGAGTACCTGAACTACGTGCTCACCCGTATCACGTGGCCGGGTTCGCTCTACCTGGGCCTGATCGCGTTGATCCCGATGATCGCCCTGGTCGCCTTCGGACAGCAGACAAACTTCCCGTTCGGCGGCACCAGCGTGCTCATCGTCGTCGGCGTCGGACTCGAAACTGTGAAGCAGATCGAGAGCCAGCTCCAGCAGCGCAATTACGAAGGGTTCCTCCGCTGATGCGTATCGTCCTCGTCGGGCCTCCCGGGGCCGGGAAGGGTACTCAGGCGCACCTGCTCGCCAAGACCCTGTCCATCCCCCACATCTCCACCGGCGACCTGTTCCGCGCCAACATCGGTCAGGGCACCCCGCTGGGGCTCGAGGCCAAGAGCTACATGGACGCGGGTCGCCTGGTGCCGGACGAGGTCACCATCGGGATGGCCAAGGACCGGATGCTCCAGCCGGACGCCGCCAACGGCTTCCTGCTCGACGGCTTCCCGCGCAACCTGGGCCAGGCCGAGGCGCTCGACGGGTTCCTCGCCGAGCAGGGCATCAAGCTCGACGGTGTGCTGGACCTGGAGGTCCCCGAGGACGAGGTGGTCCGGCGCATCGCCGGCCGCCGGCTGTGCCGCAAGGACGGCGGCCACGTGTTCCACGTGGACTACAACCCGCCGAAGACCGAGGGCGTCTGCGACGAGTGCGGCGGCGAGCTGTACCAGCGCTCGGACGACACCGAGGAGAAGGTGCGCACGCGCCTGGAGGTCTACCACACGGAGACCGAGCCGATCATCGAGTACTACGCCCAGCAGGGCCTGGTGGCGACGATCCCGGCCCTCGGCAAGGTGGACGAGGTCACCCAGCGCGCGATCGAGGCGCTGAAGCAGGACAGCTGACCCGCCGAGTACGGCGGAACGCAGCATCGACGTACGTACGGCCGCGCTTGCCCTCCCGGGGCAGCGCGGCCGTACCGCGTCGTACGGTGGAACGAGTGCACGGCCGCCCGGCAAGGACCGGGCGGGAACCCTAGGAAGGCGTGACCAGATGGTGGAGATCAAGACCTCCGAGCAGATCGCGAAGATGCGAGCGGCCGGGCTGGTCGTCGCCGAGGCGCTGAAGGCCTGTCGCGAGGCGGTCGCCCCCGGGGTGACCACCCAGGAGCTCAACGACGTCGCGGACAAGGTCATCACGGACCACGGTGCCACCTCGAACTTCCGGGCCCACCACGGTGGTCTCTGGTTCCCCGGGGTGATCTGCGCCTCGGTGAACAACGAGGTCGTGCACGGCATCCCCGGTGACCGGGTGCTCCAGGAGGGCGACGTCATCTCCATCGACTGCGGCGCCATCCTGGACGGCTGGCACGGCGACTCCGCGATCACCGTCGCGGTCGGCGAGGTCCGGCCCGAGGTCGAGATGCTGAGCCGGGTCACCGAGGGCTCGATGTGGGCCGGCATCGCCCAGATGAAGAAGGGCAACCGCCTGGTCGACGTCTCCAAGGCGATCGAGGGCTACATCCGCCGTCAGCCGCTGCCGCCCAAGGGCAAGTGGGGCATCACCGAGGGCTACGGCGGCCACGGCATCGGCACCGCGATGCACATGGAGCCGCACGTGCTGAACTACGTCGAGCGCGGCCGCGGCAAGGGTCCCAAGCTGATCCCCGGCACCGTGCTGGCGATCGAGCCGATGGTGTCCCTGGGCACCCCGCACACCACCGTGCTGGAGGACGACTGGACGGTCGTCACCAACGACGGCACCTGGGCCTCGCACTGGGAGCACTCGGTGGCCGTCACCGAGCAGGGCCCGCTGGTGCTGACGGCCTTCGACGGCGGCCGGGCCGAGCTGGCGAAGCTGGGCATCACCGCGGCTCCGGACCCCCTCGCGTAACCGCTAAGGTGGCCAACTGCCGCTTCTGACAAGGGATCAGAGCCCTGGAGGTTTGGACCTCCAGGGCTTTTGTCCTATTTTTATCGGCTGGCAGTGGCTTCGAGCGAGGAGAGAGCAGTGCTCAAGGGATTCCGCGACTTCATGATGCGCGGCAACGTCGTCGACATGGCGGTCGGTGTCGTCATCGGCGCCGCGTTCACCGGGGTGGTGACCGGTTTCGTGTCGGCGTTCCTCACTCCGCTGGTCGGCGTGGTGGTCGGTGCCGCCGGCGACTTCAGCTCGTACAAGGCGACGGTGGCCGGCGTCACCTTCCCGTACGGGCAGTTCCTCAACGTGCTGATCGCGTTCTTCATGACCGCCGCGGTGCTGTACTTCTGTGTGGTGCTGCCGGTGACCAAGGCCACCGCCCGCTACATGCCGAAGAAGCCGAAGACCCCCAAGCGGCCGTGCCCCGAGTGCCTGACCGAGATCCCCCAGGCGGCCAGCCGCTGTTCGGCCTGCACCGCCCACGTCCAGCCGCTGACGGTGGCCTCGGTCGTGTGACGGCCTCGGCCGGACGGGGGCCCGTTTTGGTGCAGCCGACGCGCTGGCGTACGATGGACCGTCGGCTCACTCGTAGCGTGCTTCAGCACGCCCTCTTCCCTAGCGGGTCGGGGTGAACCCAGGTTCGCACGAGCGCGCCGCATACGGTAGCCGGTCCCGGAAGGTGGATCTCGCAGTTCATGGCTAAGAAGCAAGGCGCCATTGAGATCGAGGGCACCGTGATCGAGTCTCTTCCGAACGCGATGTTCAGGGTCGAGCTGCAGAACGGTCACAAGGTCCTCGCGCACATCAGCGGCAAGATGCGCATGCACTACATCCGCATCCTGCCGGACGACCGGGTCGTCGTGGAGCTCAGCCCCTACGACCTCACGCGCGGCCGGATCGTCTACCGCTACAAGTAAGAACGTCAGATCTAGACCCGGAGAACCTGAAGCATGAAGGTCAAGCCGAGCGTCAAGAAGATCTGCGACAAGTGCAAGGTGATCCGCCGCCACGGCCGGGTCATGGTGATCTGCGACAACCTGCGCCACAAGCAGCGCCAGGGCTGATCTCTCCCCAGCATTTCTCGTAGTACTTCGCGCGACGCGAAAACGTCATAAGCGGGCTACCCGATCCGTCCGTTTCCGGGCGGACTGCCGCCCCCGGTCAGAGGCCGGGGCTCCCTCACCGTGAGGTGTCGGAGTAGGTAGCACGCAAGACCTCTGAAGAACCACAGGAGCCTTGAATGGCACGCCTCGCCGGCGTTGATCTCCCCCGTGAGAAGCGGATCGAGATCGCCCTTACCTACGTGTACGGCATCGGCCGTACCCGCGCCCAGCAGACCCTGGCCGAGACCGGTGTCAACCCGGATGTCCGCGTTCGCGACATCTCCGAGGAAGACCTCGTGAAGCTGGGCCAGTACATCGACGCCAACTACACGGTCGAGGGTGACCTCCGCCGTGAGGTGGCCGCCGACATCCGCCGCAAGGTCGAGATCGGCTGCTACGAGGGTCTGCGTCACCGCCGTGGCCTGCCGGTCCGCGGTCAGCGCACCCACACCAACGCGCGTACCCGCAAGGGCCCGCGTCGCGCGATTGCCGGCAAGAAGAAGCCGGGCAAGAAGTAGTCCGCCCCCAAACCGGACATCCCTCCGGCCCGCGGGTCAGCGGACCGACCACCTCAGTAGGAGAACAGACTTATGCCCCCCAAGGGTCGTCAGGCTGCCGGCGCGAAGAAGATCCGCCGCAAGGAAAAGAAGAACGTCGCTCACGGCCACGCGCACATCAAGAGCACGTTCAACAACACCATCGTTTCGATCACCGACCCCGCGGGCAACGTGATCTCCTGGGCCTCCGCCGGCCACGTCGGCTTCAAGGGCTCGCGCAAGTCCACCCCGTTCGCCGCGCAGATGGCCGCCGAGGCCGCTGCCCGTCGCGCGCAGGAGCACGGCATGCGCAAGGTTGACGTCTTCGTGAAGGGTCCGGGCTCCGGCCGCGAGACCGCGATCCGTTCGCTCCAGGCCACCGGCCTGGAGGTCGGCTCGATCCAGGACGTCACCCCCACCCCGCACAACGGCTGCCGTCCGCCGAAGCGCCGCCGCGTCTGACGCAGCGCCTTCGGGCACGCGGGTCTTGTTTCACAACCTCGTACGGGGTCTCGTTTCGAGCGGGACCCCGTACGCTGGTTCTGTTCGGCATCAAATAGTGGGTGCCGACGTCAACTGGAGGATCTGAAAACATGCTCATCGCTCAGCGCCCCTCGCTGACCGAAGAGGTCGTCGACGAGTTCCGCTCGCGGTTCGTGATCGAGCCGCTGGAGCCGGGCTTCGGCTACACCCTCGGCAACTCCCTGCGCCGTACGCTCCTGTCGTCGATCCCGGGTGCCGCTGTCACCAGCATCCGCATCGACGGCGTCCTGCACGAGTTCACCACCGTGCCGGGCGTCAAGGAGGACGTCACCGACCTCATCCTCAACATCAAGCAGCTGGTCGTCTCCTCGGAGCACGACGAGCCGGTCGTGATGTACCTGCGCAAGCAGGGCCCGGGTGTGGTCACCGCCGCCGACATCGCGCCGCCGGCCGGTGTCGAGGTGCACAACCCCGAGCTGGTCCTCGCCACGCTGAACGGCAAGGGCAAGCTGGAGATGGAGCTGACCGTCGAGCGCGGTCGCGGCTACGTCTCCGCCGTGCAGAACAAGGCTTCCGGCCAGGAGATCGGCCGTATCCCGGTCGACTCGATCTACAGCCCCGTGCTGAAGGTCACCTACAAGGTCGAGGCCACCCGTGTCGAGCAGCGGACCGACTTCGACAAGCTGATCGTCGACGTCGAGACCAAGCCCGCCATGCGCCCGCGTGACGCCATGGCCTCGGCCGGCAAGACCCTGGTGGAGCTGTTCGGTCTCGCCCGCGAGCTGAACATCGACGCCGAGGGCATCGACATGGGCCCGTCCCCGACGGACGCCGCCCTGGCCGCCGACCTGGCGCTGCCGATCGAGGAGCTGGAGCTCACCGTTCGGTCGTACAACTGCCTCAAGCGCGAGGGCATCCACACCGTGGGTGAGCTCGTCGCCCGCTCCGAGGCCGACCTGCTCGACATCCGCAACTTCGGTGCGAAGTCGATCGACGAGGTCAAGGCGAAGCTGGCCGGCATGGGCCTGGCCCTCAAGGACAGCCCGCCCGGATTCGACCCGACCGCCGCCGCCGACGCCTTCGGCGCCGACGACCTGGACGACGCGGGTTACGCGGAGACCGAGCAGTACTGAGTTTGATGACGGGGGCGGTTCCCCGGGGCCGCCCCCGGCACCATGAAAGTCGTGCGGACACCGTGTCCGTACGCCCGCGGCGGTACCTGGTACGGCCGCCGTCGGAGATTCAAGGAGTCATTCCATGCCGCGTCCCACCAAGGGTGCCCGCCTCGGCGGCGGCCCGCACCACGAGCCGCTGCTGCTCGCCGGTCTGTGCCGGGAGCTGTTCCAGTACGGCCGCATCACCACGACCGAGGCCAAGGCCCGTCGGATGCGCCCGCTGGCGGAGAAGCTGATCACCAAGGCGAAGAAGGGCGACATCCACAACCGTCGCCTCGTTCGCAAGACGATCACCGACATCGCCGTGCTGCACACCCTCTTCACCGAGATCGCGCCGCGCTACGAGAACCGCCCGGGTGGTTACACCCGTATCACCAAGATCGGTCCCCGTCGTGGCGACAACGCCCCGATGGCCGTGATCGAGCTGGTCGAGGCGCTGACCGTCGCGCAGAACGCCGTCGGCGAGGCCGAGGCCGCCACCAAGCGCGCCGTCAAGGAGGCCGACGCCAAGGTCGAGGAGACCAAGGTCGACGTCGCCAAGGCCGACGAGGCCGAGGCCGAGCAGGCCTGACCCCCTCTGGGTGTCGCGGGCCCGCTCTCCCATTCGTGGGGGAGCGGGCCCGTTCCGTTATCTCTGGGAGTGATGCAGTGGTCAACGATTGCGCCGAGCGGCCGCCGGTCAAGGACGGCCCGGCCGACGGGTACGTCCGGGTCCGGCTCGATCTCGCCTACCACGGCGCGGAGTTCTCCGGCTGGGCCCGCCAGCGCGGCGGCCGCAGGACCGTGCAGGAGGAGATCGAGACCGCGCTGCAGATCGTCACCCGAAGCCCCGAGCTGTTCCCGCTCACCGTGGCCGGCCGTACCGACGCCGGGGTGCACGCCCGCGGCCAGGTCGCGCACGTGGACCTGCCGGCCGAGCTGTGGGCCGCGCACCGCGAGAAGCTGCTGCGCAGGCTGGCCGGGCGGCTGCCGGGGGACGTCCGGATCTACCGCGTGGGCGAGGCGCCGGACGGCTTCGACGCCCGCTTCTCGGCGATCTGGCGCCGGTACGCCTACCGGGTCGCCGACCACCCCGGCGGGGTGGACCCGCTGCTGCGCGGGCACGTGCTCTGGCACGACCGCCCGCTGGACCTCGACCTGATGAACGCGGCAGCCGAGCTGCTGCTGGGCGAGCACGACTTCGCGGCGTACTGCAAGAAGCGCGAGGGCGCGACCACCATCCGCACCCTGTTGGAGCTGCGCTGGGACCGCGTCCCGGTCGACGGCTACGCCAGCCAGGAGGGCTCTCTCGCGGTCGCCACCGTCCGGGCCGACGCCTTCTGCCACAACATGGTGCGGGCGCTGGTCGGCGCGATGCTGCTGGTCGGCGACGGGCACCGGCCGGTGGAGTTCCCCGGCGAGGTGCTGGCGGGCGGGGTCCGCAACTCCGCCGTCAACGTCATCCGGCCGTACGGACTGACGCTGGAGGAGGTCGGCTACCCGCCGGACGACCAGCTCGCCGAGCGCAACCGGGCGGCCCGCCGGATGCGGACGCTGCCCGGACAGCCGGTGGTTGGTTAATCCGTTTTGGTCCAGGGCGACCGCTTGGGACAATCTCCCCATGGGACACGTCGAGATTTCGCACCTTGAGTACTACCTGCCGGACGGGCGGGTGCTGTTCGACGACGCGTCCTTCCGGGTGGGGGAGGGTTCCGCGGTCGCCCTGGTGGGCGCCAACGGGGCCGGCAAGACCACCCTGCTGCGCATGATCGCGGGCGACATCCAGCCGCACGGCGGCTCGGTGACCATCAGCGGCGGCCTCGGGGTGATGCGCCAGTTCGTCGGCACCACCGGCCGTGAGGACCAGAAGGAGACGCCGGGCGCGCTGCCCGCCGACGCCTCCGTCCGGGACCTGCTGGTCTCCGTCGCCCCCGGGCGGATCGCCGTCGCCGCCCGCGCCGTGGACGCCGCCGAGCTGGCGATGATCGCCCAGGACGACGAGAAGACGCAGATGGCCTATGCCCAGGCGCTCTCGGACTGGGCCGACGTCGGCGGCTACGACTACGAGACCGACTGGGACGTCTGCACCATGGCGGCCCTCGGGATGCCCTTCGATAAGGCCCAGTGGCGCGGCCTGAACACGCTCTCCGGCGGCGAACAGAAGCGGCTCGTCCTGGAGGCGCTGCTGCGCGGCCCCGAGGAGGTGCTGCTGCTGGACGAGCCGGACAACTACCTGGACGTCCCGGGCAAGCGCTGGCTGGAGGAGGCCATCCGGTCCACCTCCAAGACCGTGCTGTACATCTCGCACGACCGCGAGCTGCTCTCCCGGACCGCACAGAAGATCATCAGTGTCGAGTCGGGGGCGGCCGGCAGCAGCGTCTGGGTGCACGGCGGCGGCTTCGACTCCTTCCACGACGCCCGCAAGGACCGCTTCGCGCGCTTCGAGGAGCTCGGCCGGCGCTGGGACGAGGAGCACGCCAAGCTCAAGAAGCTGGTCGTCACCCTGCGCCAGGCGGCCTCCGTCAGCCATGCCCTGGCCACCCGCTACGCCGCCGCGCAGACCAGGCTGAAGAAGTTCGAGGAGGCCGGCCGCCCGGAGGAGCCCCCGCGCGAGCAGAGCATCACCATGCGGCTCAAGGGCGGGCGTACCGGGGTGCGCGCCTTCACCATGGAGCAGCTGGAGCTCACCGGGCTGATGAAGCCGTTCGACCTGGAGGTCTACTACGGCGAGCGGATCGGCGTGCTCGGCTCCAACGGCTCCGGCAAGTCGCACTTCCTGCGGCTGCTGGCGGGGGACGGGACGGTCGCCCACACCGGTCGGTGGAAGCTCGGCGCCCGGGTGGTGCCCGGCCACTTCCGGCAGACCCACGCCCACCCGGAGCTGCTCGGCCGTACCGTCCGTTCGATCGTCGAGGAGGAGCACGCGCTCAGCCGCGGCGCGGCGATGGGCGCGCTGCGCCGCTACGAGCTGGACCGCCAGGAGGAGCAGAAGTTCGAGTCGCTGTCCGGTGGGCAGCAGGCCCGGCTGATGATCCTCAAGCTCGAACTCTCCGGGGTGACGGCCCTGTTGCTGGACGAGCCGACCGACAACCTGGACCTGGAGAGCGCCGAGGCGCTGCAGGCCGGGCTGGAGGCGTTCGACGGCACGGTGCTCTGTGTGACGCACGACCGCTGGTTCGCCCGGACCTTCGACCGCTTCCTGGTGTTCGGCGCGGACGGCCGGGTCTACGAGTCGGCCGAGCCGGTCTGGGACGTGACCAGGGTGGAGCGCGAGCGCTGAGGGATTTTGACCCACCCCGGCGCGCCCGGTAGGCTGGTCGCTTGTTGTGCGTATTGGCTCGCTCCATCTCACGTGAGAGGTCGGTACGCCGGAGATACCAGACCGACGACCAGCGGTCCCCCCTTGAATTGCGTCCAAGGCGGGCCGGGCTGATCCCTCGTTCAGGTGCTCCTGTCAGGACTCACTCACTGAAAAGCGAAGGCTACGACCGTGCGTACGTACAGCCCCAAGCCCGGCGACGTCCAGCGTCAGTGGCACGTCATCGACGCGACCGACGTCGTGCTCGGCCGCCTGGCCTCCCAGGCCGCCAACCTCCTCCGGGGTAAGCACAAGGCGATCTACGCGCCGCACGTTGACACTGGTGACTTCGTCATCATCATCAACGCGGACAAGGTGCACCTGTCGGGTAACAAGAAGACCCAGAAGCTGGCCTACCGCCACAGCGGTTTCCCGGGCGGTCTCCGCTCGGTCCGTTACGACGACCTCCTGGACAAGAACCCGGAGAAGGCCGTCGAGAAGGCCATCAAGGGCATGGTTCCCAAGAACAGCCTGGGCCGCCAGATGCTCTCGAAGCTGAAGGTCTACTCGGGCGACCAGCACCCCCACGCTGCCCAGCAGCCGGTGCCGTTCGAGATCACCCAGGTCGCGCAGTAACTCCGGCCACCAAGCCCCCCATCACTGAAAAGAGCTGAGGAACATCGTGGCCGAGACCACTGAAACCCTTGAGGTCGAGTTCGACGAGACCGTCGTCGAGGGCGAGTACACCTCCGAGGAGAACTACACCTCCGAGTCCCTGGCCGGCCGCTTCGGCGAGGCCGTCCCGGGCGCCGGCCTCGGCCGTCGCAAGGAGGCGATCGCCCGCGTGCGCATCGTCCCCGGCACCGGTCAGTGGAAGATCAACGGTCGCACCCTGGAGAACTACTTCCCCAACAAGGTGCACCAGCAGACCGTCAACGAGCCCTTCAAGCTGCTGGAGCTCGACGGTCGCTACGACGTCGTCGCCCGCATCTCGGGTGGCGGCGTGTCCGGCCAGGCCTACGCGCTGCGCCTCGGCGTGGCCCGTGCCCTGAACGAGGCCGACGTGGACAACAACCGCGCCGCCCTCAAGAAGGCCGGCTTCCTGATGCGTGACGCCCGCGCCGTCGAGCGCAAGAAGGCCGGTCTGAAGAAGGCCCGCAAGGCGCCGCAGTACAGCAAGCGCTAATTGCGCCCCAGGGGTGCGTACCGCCCTGGTGGTGCGCCCCCCTGGTTGCGCTCTCACGCCCCGGAGTACCCCGTGTACTCCGGGGCGTCGTGCTCCCCGGCTGTTGTGCTGCGGCCGAGGATTCGATCAGATTGACTGCCAGCAGCGGCGATGGAGGACGGGACAGTGGGACGACTCTTCGGTACGGACGGCGTACGCGGTGTGGCCAACGAAGGGCTGACGGCCGAGCTGGCGCTCGGGCTGTCGGTGGCGGCGGCACACGTTCTCGGTGAGGCGGGTGCCTTCGACGGCCACCGCCCGGTCGCCGTGGTCGGCCGCGACCCCCGTGCCTCGGGCGAGTTCCTGGAGTCCGCGGTCATCGCCGGTCTGGCGAGCGCCGGTGTCGACGTCCTGCGGGTCGGCGTCCTGCCCACCCCGGCGGTGGCCTATCTCACCGGTGCGCTCGGCGCGGACTTCGGCGTGATGCTCTCCGCCAGCCACAACGCCATGCCGGACAACGGCATCAAGTTCCTCGCCCGCGGCGGCCACAAGCTGGACGACCGGATCGAGGACGCCATCGAGGCGCACTACCGGACGTACTCGGTGGGCAGCGAGGAGTGGAAGCGGCCCACCGGCGCGGACGTCGGCCGGGTCCGCGAGTACACCGAGGGCTTCGACAAGTACGTAGCCCACCTGATCGGCGTCCTGCCCAACCGCCTGGACGGCATCCGGGTGGTCATCGACGGCGCGCACGGCGCGGCGGCCTACGTCGCCCCCGAGGCCTTCGCCCGGGCCGGCGCCGAGGTCGTCCACACCCTGGGGGCGGAGCCCACCGGCCTCAACATCAACGACGGCGTCGGCTCCACCCACCTGGCCAAGCTGCGCGCCGCGATGACGGAGTACCGGGCCGACCTCGGGATCGCCCTCGACGGCGACGCCGACCGCTGCCTGGCCGCCGACGCGGACGGCAACGAGGTGGACGGCGACCAGATCATCGCGATCCTGGCCGTCGCCATGAAGGAAGCCGGCACGCTGCGCCGCAACACCGCCGTCGCCACCGTGATGTCCAACCTGGGCTTCAAGCTGGCGATGGAGCGCGAGGGCGTGGACCTGGTGCAGACGGCGGTCGGCGACCGCTATGTGCTGGAGGCGATGAAGGAGAAGGGCTACGCGCTCGGCGGAGAGCAGTCCGGCCACGTCATCCTGCTGGACCACGCCACCACCGGCGACGGCACCCTGACCGGCCTGATGCTGGGCGCCCGGCTGGCCGCCACCAAGCAGCCGCTGGCCGACCTGGCCGCCGTGATGACCCGGCTGCCGCAGCTGCTGATCAACGTCAAGGGCGTGGACAAGAGCCGGGTGAACACCAGCGTCGAGCTGGCCGCGGCCGTCGCCGAGGCGGAGGCCGAGCTGGGCGCCACCGGCCGGGTGCTGCTGCGTCCGTCGGGCACCGAGCCGCTGGTCCGGGTGATGGTCGAGGCCGCCGACCAGGTGCAGGCCAAGGCCGTCGCGGAGCGGCTGGCCGAGGCGGTTCTGACCCACCTGGGCTGAGGTGCCCGGGCCTGCGTGCCCGGGCCGAGGACATGGCGAGGGCCCCCGCTCCGGCGGGGGCCCTCGGCCGTCTCAGAGCTTGCGCAGCAGGGCCCGGCGGACCTTGTGGTCCTGGCCCTTCTGCAGGATCAGGGTGGCCCGGCCCCTGGTGGGCAGCACGTTCTCCAGCAGGTTGGGCTTGTTGATGGTGCGCCAGACCTGGCGGCCGTACTCCATGGCCTCCTCCTCCGGCACCTCGGTGAAGCGGCGGAAGTAGGAGTTCGGGTCCTGGAAGGCGGTCTGCCGCAGCTTGCGGAAACGGTCCAGGTACCAGCTCTCGATGTCGTCGGTGCGGGCGTCGACGTAGATCGAGAAGTCGAAGTAGTCGGCCACCGCGAGACGGGTGCGGCCGTCGGTGCCGGGCAGGGCCGGCTGGAGCACGTTCAGGCCCTCGACGATCAGGATGTCCGGGCGCTCCACGGTGAGCCGCTCGTCGGGCACGATGTCGTACACCAGGTGCGAGTAGACCGGGGCGGAGACCGTCTCCTTGCCCGCCTTCACGTCCGCGACGAAGCGCATCAGCGCCCGGCGGTCGTACGACTCGGGGAAGCCCTTGCGGGCCATCAGACCGCGCCGGCGCAGCTCCGCGTTGGGCAGCAGGAACCCGTCGGTGGTGACCAGCTCGACCCGCGGGTGCTCGGGCCAGCGGGCCAGCAGCGCCTGGAGGAGCCGGGCGGTGGTGGACTTGCCGACGGCGACCGAGCCGGCCACACCGATGATGAACGGGGTGCGGGTGCGCTCGGTGTCCGGGGTGTCCAGGAACGTGCCCAGCGCGCCGCGCAGGTCGTGCGTGGCGTGGATGTAGAGGTTGAGCAGCCGGGACAGCGGCAGATAGACGTCGCGCACCTCGTCCAGGTCGAGGGCGGTGCCCAGACCGCGCAGCCGTTCCACCTCCTCGGCGGTCAGCGGCAGCGGCGTACGCTCGCGCAGCGCGCTCCACTCGGCCCGGCTGAGGTCCACATAGGGGGACGGCGAAGGGCCGGGCGTGGCGGCGCCCCGCGTACAGAGTTCGGTCAGCACGTGCTCCATTGTGGGCCGTAGCGGCGTTCACGGTGCTTGTGGTGTCGGTCACGCGCTGTGGGCGAACGGTGCGAAAAGGGCATCCGGAGCGCCCTTATGCTGGCACGCATGTGCGGAATTGTTGGATACGTGGGCTCTCAGCCCGCCCTTGACGTAGTAATCGCAGGCCTGCAGCGACTCGAGTACCGGGGCTACGACTCGGCCGGTGTCGCGGTGCAGGTACAGGGCTCCGACGGGCAGTGGAGCCTGGCCACCGACAAGCGGGCGGGCAAGCTCGCCAACCTGGAGAAGTCGCTCGCCGAGACCCCTCTTCCCGGCGGCACCACCGGCATCGGCCACACCCGCTGGGCCACCCACGGCGGCCCGACGGACGCCAACGCCCACCCCCATCTGGATGACGCCGTCCGGGTGGCAGTGGTCCACAACGGCATCATCGAGAACTTCGCCCAGCTGCGGACGGAGCTGGCCGAGCGCGGCCACACGCTGCGCTCCGAGACCGACACCGAGGTCGTCGCGCACCTGCTGGCCGAGGTGTACGACGGCGACCTGGCCGAGGCCATGCGGACGGTCTGCCGCCGCCTGGACGGCGCCTTCACCCTGGTGGCCGTGCACGCCGACGCCCCGGACGTGGTGGTCGGCGCCCGCCGCAACTCGCCGCTGGTGGTCGGGCGCGGCGAGGGCGAGAACTTCCTCGCCTCGGACGTGGCCGCGTTCATCGCGCACACCCGCGAGGCGATCGAGCTGGGCCAGGACCAGGTCGTGGAGCTGCGCCGGGACGGTGTCACGGTGACCGACTTCGACGGCCGCCCGGCCGACGTGCGCGAGTACCACGTCGACTGGGACGCCTCGGCCGCCGAGAAGGGCGGCTACGACTACTTCATGCTCAAGGAGATCGCCGAGCAGCCGAAGGCCGTCGCCGACACCCTCCTCGGCAGGATCGGCACCGACGGCCGGCTCACCCTCGACGAGCTGCGGATCTCCGACGCCGACCTGCGCTCGGTCGACAAGGTCGTCATCGTCGCCTGCGGCACCGCCTTCCACGCCGGCATGATCGCCAAGTACGCGATCGAGCACTGGACCCGCGTCCCCTGCGAGGTCGAGGTCGCCTCCGAGTTCCGCTACCGGGACCCGATCCTGGACCCGGGCACGCTGGTCATCGCGATCTCCCAGTCCGGCGAGACCATGGACACCCTGATGGCGCTGCGGCACGCCCGCGAGCAGGGCGCCAAGGTGCTGGCGATCTGCAACACCAACGGCTCCACCATCCCGCGCGAGTCGGACGCGGTGCTGTACACGCACGCCGGGCCCGAGGTCGCGGTCGCCTCCACCAAGGCGTTCCTGACCCAGCTGGTCGCCTGCTACCTGGTCGCGCTCTACCTCGGCCAGGTGCGCGGCACCAAGTGGGGCGACGAGATCTCCGCCGTCATCAAGGAGCTCGGTGACGCGCCCCGGCAGGTCGAGCAGGTGCTGGAGACCATGGAGCCGGTGCGCGAGCTGGCCCGCTCGCTGGCCGACGCCCGTTCGGTGCTGTTCCTCGGCCGGCACGTCGGCTTCCCGGTGGCCCTGGAGGGCGCGCTCAAGCTGAAGGAGCTGGCGTACATGCACGCCGAGGGCTTCGCGGCGGGCGAGCTGAAGCACGGGCCGATCGCGCTGATCGAGGAGGGGCTGCCGGTCGTGGTGGTCGTGCCGTCGCCGCGCGGCCGGTCGATCCTGCACGACAAGATCGTCTCCAACATCCAGGAGATCCGGGCCCGCGGCGCCCGCACCATCGTGATCGCCGAGGAGGGCGACGAGGCGGTCGTCCCGTACGCGGACCACCTGATCCGCATCCCGGTGACCCCGACCCTGCTGCAGCCGCTGGTCTCCACCGTGCCGCTGCAGGTCTTCGCCTGCGAGCTGGCCACGGCCAAGGGCCACGAGGTGGACCAGCCGCGCAACCTCGCGAAGTCGGTCACCGTCGAGTAGCGGGGAACCGCTCGCCGGTCCGGTGCCCCCGCGGTGGCTCTGCCCCACCGCGGGGGCACCGTGCTGTCCGGGGGCGAGCCTCCGGACCGCGGGCCGCGGCAGGTGTCGCCCGGGCCGGACGCGGGCGTAGCGTCGGCGGTAGTCCTCGCCGCAGCCGACCCGCTGGGAGATTCCGTATGCGCCGTGCTCACCGTGTCGAAGAGGTCCGGGCCGCCGAGGCCGAACTGATGGCCCGGCTGCCCGGGGGCACCCTGATGCAGCGGGCCGCCGCCGGCCTCGCCGCCACCTGCGCGCGGCTGCTGATCCGCCGTCGCGGCCGGGTCTACGGCAGCCGGGTGGTGGTGCTGGCGGGCAGTGGCGACAACGGTGGTGACGCCCTGTACGCGGGCGCGGCGCTGGCCCGGCGCGGGGCCCGGGTGACGGCGGTGCTGCTCGCGCCGGAGCACGCCCACCCGGGCGGGCTGGCGGCGCTGCGGGCCGCACGCGGACGGGTGGTGGCGGAGCAGGAGGCCGGACTGGCCGGGTTCACGCGCGCGGACCTGGTGCTGGACGGCATCGTCGGCATCGGCGGGCGCGGCGGACTGCGCCCGTCGGCGCTGCCGTACGCCCGGGCGCCGCGGACCGGCCTCGTGGTGGCCGTGGACCTGCCGAGCGGGGTGGACGCCGACACCGGCGAGGTGGCGGGCGAGGCGCTGCGGGCCGATGTCACGGTCTGCTTCGGGACGTACAAGCCGGGCCTGCTGATCGACCCGGGGGCCTCGTACGCGGGCGTGGTGCACCTGGTGGGGATCGGGCTGGAGCTGCCGGTGGCGGGGGTCGAGGCGCTGCAGCACGCCGAGGTGGCGGAGCTGCTGCCGCTGCCGCAGGCGGAGAGCGACAAGTACCGCCGGGGCGTCGTCGGGGTGGCCGCCGGGTCGGCGACCTACCCGGGGGCGGCGCTGCTGGCCGTCGCGGGAGCGCTGCGCGGCGGCGCGGGCGCGGTGCGGTACGTCGGCACGGCGGCCGAGGAGGTGGTGCGGCGGTTCCCGGAGGCGCTGGTCACCGCCGGCGGCCCGGCCGGGGCCGGGCGGGTGCAGGCCTGGGTGGTCGGTCCGGGCGGCGGCGAGGGGGCGCGGCAGGCGCTCGCGGAGGCGCTGGCGAGCGACGTCCCGGTGCTGGTGGACGCGGACGGGCTCACCGAGCTGGGCCGGCTCGGCCCGCGGGCCCTCGCCGGGCGGACGGCGCCCACGCTGCTGACCCCGCACACCGGCGAGGCGGCCCGGCTGCTGGCGGGCGTGGACGGCACCCCGCCGCCGAGCGCCGCGGAGCTGGCCGGCGCCCGGCTGGCCACCGCGCGCCGGCTCGCCGCCGCCTACCGGGCGACGGTGCTGCTGAAGGGCTCCACCACGGTGGTCGCCGACCCGGGCGGGACCGCCCGGGTCAACCCGACCGGGACCTCCTGGCTGGCCACGGCCGGCAGCGGCGACGTCCTCGCGGGCCTGGCCGGCTCGCTGCTGGCGGCCGGCCTGCCGGTGCTGGACGCCGCCGCCGTGGCCGCGTACCTGCACGGCCTGGCCGGCCGCCACGCGGCGGGCGAGCCGGGCGCGCCGGTGACGGCCCTGGAGGTGGCCGCCGCCCTGCCAGCCGTCTGGCAGGACGTCCGGGAGTCCGCCGAGGGCTCCGGGCCGGGGCGGAACCGGTGGTGATTCGTGGGCGTCCGGAAGGGCGGGGCGGCCGGGTCGGTCCGGTCGGAGCACCGGCCCGGGGCCGCCGCGCCGCCGGGCCGTTCGGCGGGGACCCTGGGACGTCTGGGAGACTGACCCTGATGACAACTGCGAAAACGACCGGCACGGCCACTCTCACCGACGGCGTACGGGCCGAGGCGACCATCGATCTGGCCGCCCTGCGCGGCAACCTCGCCGCGCTGCGCGAGCGCGTCGGCAGCGCCGCGGTGATGGCCACGGTCAAGGCGGACGCCTATGGCCACGGGGCGATCCGCTGTGCCCGTGAGGCGGTCGCCGCAGGCATCGGCTGGCTCGGTACCGCCCTTCCGCAGGAGGCGCTGGCGCTGCGTGCCGCCGGTATCGGCCCGGACCAGGCCCGTGTCCTGTGCTGGCTCTGGACGCCCGGCGGCCCCTGGCGCGAGGCGCTGCTCGCCGATGTGGACGTCTCGGTCAGCGGCCGGTGGGCGCTCGACGAGCTGCTGGCCGCCGTCCGCGCCACCGGGGTCCCGGCCCGGGTGCACCTGAAGGCCGACACCGGCCTGGGCCGCAACGGCTGCCAGCCGCACGACTGGCCCGAGCTGGTCGCCGCCGCCCGCCGCGCCGAGGCGGAGGGCCTGCTCAGGGTGGTCGGCATCTGGTCGCACTTCGCGGCCGCCGACGAGCCGGGCCACCCGTCCGTCCGGATCCAGCTGGACGCCTACCGCGAGGCCCTGGCGTACGCCGAGGCCGCCGGGCTGCGCCCCGAGGTCCGGCACCTCGCCAACTCGCCGGCCACGCTGCTGCTCCCGCAGTCGCACTACGACATGGTCCGCACCGGCCTGGCGATGTACGGGCTGTCGCCCGTGCCCGAGGTCGGTTCGCCGGCGGACTTCGGGCTGCGCCCGGTGATGGCGCTGACGGCCCGGCTGGCGCTGGTCAAGCACGTCCCGGGCGGGCACGGGGTCAGTTACGGCCACCACTACACCACGCCGGGCCCGACCACGCTGGGGCTCGTGCCGGTCGGCTACGGCGACGGCATCCCGCGGCACGCCAGCGGCACCGGCCCGGTGCAGATCGCGGGCAAGTGGCGCACGGTGGCCGGCCGGGTGGCGATGGACCAGTTCGTCGTCGACCTCGGCGGCGAGACGCCCGCGATCGGCGAGGAGGTGCTGCTGTTCGGCAACGGCGAGCGGGGCGAGCCGACCGCCGAGGACTGGGGCCGGGCCTGCGGCACCATCGCGTACGAGATCGTGACCCGGCTCGGCGCCCGGGTGCCGCGCCGCTACACCGGCGGTGTCGCCGAAGGCCCGGCGGCATGAGCGAGGAGGCCGGCCCGGTCGTGGCCGCGGCCAGGGCGGCGACCGGGGTGAGCCGGGCCGGCCTGATCGGGATCTCGGTCGGCGTGGTCGCGGCCGGCGCCGCCGCCGGGGTGGCGATCGAGCGGCTGACCGTCGGCCGGGCGACCCGCCGCCGGGCCCGTGCCGAGCTGGACGCCAACGCCCCGTACGGCTCGCTGCGCGGACGTCCGGTGACGGTGACCGCGCCGGACGGCACCGAGCTGTACGTGGAGCTGGACGGCACCGGCTGGCCCGAGCCGTCGGCCCAGGACACCGCGGGGGCCGATGCTCCGCCGGCCGGGCCGGAGCCGCTGACCGTGGTGTTCTGCCACGGCTACTGCCTCAACCAGGACAGCTGGCACTTCCAGCGGGCCGCGCTGCGCGAGGGCATGCGGCTGGTCTTCTGGGACCAGCGCAGCCATGGCCGATCCGAGCGCTCGCGTTCGTACCTGGCCGGCGAGCCCGCCAGCATCGACGAGCTGGGCGGGGACCTCAAGGCCGTGCTCGACGCCGTCGCGCCGACCGGGCCGCTGGTGCTGGTCGGCCATTCGATGGGCGGCATGACGGTGATGGCGCTGGCCGACCAGCACCCGGAGCTGTTCCGGACGGGGGTGACCCCGGCCGAAGGCGGGGGGAGGGTCGCCGGGGTCGCGCTGGTCGGCACCCTGGCGGGGGACTGGGAGGCCGTCAGCCTCGGCCTGCCCGCGGCCGGCGCCAAGCTCTTCAAGAAGGTCGCCCCGGGGGTGATGAAGCTGCTCGGCCGTCAGGTCGGGCTGGTGGAGGCGACCCGGCGGGCGGGCGCGGACCTCACCGCCGTCCTCTACCGGAAGTTCTCCTTCGGCGGGAAGGACGTCGACCCGGGCGTGGTCCGGTTCGCCGAACAGCTGCTGGACGCCACCCCGATCGACGTGGTCGCCGAGTTCTACCCGGTCTTCGGCGCGCACGAGAAGACCACCGCGCTGGCCACCCTGCGCGACATCCCCACGCTGGTGCTGGCCGGCACCAAGGACCTGCTCACCCCGCCCGGCCACAGCGAGGCGATCGCCGAGCAGCTGCCCGGCGCCGAACTGGTCCTGGTCGAGGACGCCGGCCACCTGGTGATGCTGGAACACCCCGGGCTCGTCGACCGGTGCCTGGCCGCTCTGCTCCGGCGGGCCGTCGGCTACCGCGGCACCGCGCCGCTGCCGCCGTCCGTGCGCGACCTGCTCTGATCCGGCGCCGGGAGCCGGGCGGGCCGGGGCCCCGCCTTCCGGTACGGACCGCCGCCCGGAGCACGCCGGTACCCGGATGTGGCACCGTAGCGGGGGCGGCCGGCGGTCGGTGCGCCGCACGGATCGAAGGGCATTTCACGCGCATGGGCTCGGACGCGACTCTCACCGTTCCCACTCCCGAGCGGATGGGCCGGCTCGGCCGGGAACTGGCCGCGCTGCTGCGGCCGGGGGACCTGGTGCTGCTCTCCGGCGAACTGGGGGCGGGGAAGACCACGCTGACCAGAGGGCTGGGGGAGGGGCTCCAGGTGCGCGGGGCGGTCACGTCGCCCACCTTCGTGATCGCCCGGGTGCACCCGTCGCTGGTCGGCGGTCCGGCACTGGTGCACGTCGACGCGTACCGCCTCGGCGGGGACCTGGACGAGATGGAGGACCTCGACCTGGACGTCTCGCTGCCGGAGTCGGTGGTGGTGGTCGAGTGGGGCGAGGGCAAGGTCGAGCGGCTGTCCGAGGACCGGCTGGAGGTACGGATCGAGCGCGCCCTCGGCGGCGCCGGGGCCGAGGACGACCTGGACCCGCGCCGGGTGGTGCTGACCGGGATCGGCCCGCGCTGGGACGGGGTGGCGCTGGCCGCGCTGGCCTAGGGCCAATGCCGGTGACTTTGTGGTCGGTGTCTCGTTGGTTGTGGTGTGGCGAGGGTGGGGCAGGTCAAGTCGCCTGCGGATGAGCGGATATCGGA